>UQQA01000129.1 GCA_900543105.1 uncultured Ruminococcus sp.
TATGTTTGTGAGGGTTATCGTTTTTGCTTCGTTTTCGCTCTTTATTGTTACAGACCTTGCTGCTGCAGGGAGAGCGAATGTTGATGCTGTGATATCTGTATTGAGTGTAATTGTATAGTCTGTGTTTTTGTCTGTAATGCTTTCAAGAGCAAGCTCCATATTCGGGAACTTTCTGCTTGTATCGCTGTAAGAGAGAGTTATCGCGTCTGCCCACTCTGCTTTTATCGCCTTATTCTTTTTGTAGTAGAAAGCATTGAGTTCCTTATCGTCATTCGTTATGTTTTCGATAGTTGTTTTTTCGGATATATCCTTTGTACTGTAGAGTACGATAGTTCCGCTTGCAAGCTTTACTGCTTCATTGTTTTCGTCTACGACTTTGACATTAAGCTTGTTTGTTACATCTGCAAGAGTTACCTTTGCGATATCGTCATTTGTGAGGATAATTTCTGCGTTTCCTGCTGTAACCGTTGCTGCTGTTGTTTTTGCTGTCGGGAGTTTAACTGCACCGTTAAGGCTTGTTACTGCTGAAAGCCTGCTTGTTACGGTAAGCGTTTTTCCGTCTTCAACATTTACTGTGCCGAATGTTGCAATGCTCAGAGCTTCGGCATCTTCGCTGATAATGAGCGTTGAAGTTCTTGTTCCGCTCACTGCTCCGAAGCTGTTTTCAGCCGAGAGGGTAAGTGTTGTATTTGCGGCTGATCTCAATGCGATAGCTTTGCCTGCCGACTGCTTTATTTCACAGCCTATTGTTGTATCAATGGGCACTGCTATGTTTGTTACAGCTGTTGTGAGTGAACCTGTTCCGTTTATTGTGATGCTCTTTGCTGTTTTGGGGAGAATGAACCTTGGTTCTGTAACATCTGTATTGAGTGTGATAGTGTAATCTGTATTCCTATCTGTGATATTTGCGAGGACAAGTTCAACGTTCGGGAAGTTTCTGCTTGTTTCGCCGTTGTAAAGAGTTACAGCGTCTGCCCACTCTGCTTTTACAGCTTTATTCTTTTTGTAGTAGAAAGCGTTGAGTTCCTTATCGTCATTCGTTATGTTTTCGATAGTTGTTTTTTCGGATATATCCTTTGTACTGTAGAGTACGATAGTTCCGCTTGCAAGCTTTACTGCTTCATTGTTTTCGTCTACGACTTTGACATTAAGCTTGTTTGTTACGTCTGCAAGAGTTACCTTAGCGATATTTCCGTCTGTGAGGATAATTTCTGCGTTTCCTGCTGTAACTGTAGCCGCTGTTGTTTTTGATGTTGGGAGTTTTACTGCGCCGTTGAGGCTTGTTACTGCTGAAAGCCTGCTTGTTACGGTAAGCGTTTTTCCGTCTTCAACATTTACTGTGCCGAATGTTGCTATGCTCAGAGCTTCTGCATCTTCGTTTACGTTGAGTATTGAAGTTCTTGTTCCGCTCACTGCACCTATATTGCTTGTTGCTTTATTTATGCTAAGAGTTTTATCCTTTGAAACTCTTACCGCGAGGGTTTTGCCCTTGCCGTTTACTTCTACGTCAAAAGTTGTATTTGCGGGGACTGTGATGCTTGTTCCGCTTACATTGAGTGCGCCTGTGCCTGTGAATGTTATGCTTTCTGCTTTTGTTGGGAGAGAAAGTGTTTTAACGTTTGCGTCTTTATTGAGGGTTATTGTGAGTGATTTTGTTGTTGTTTTGTATGCTTTAAGGGCGGTATCGAGGTCATCGAAAGTCTTTGTTTCCGTGCCGTCGTAAACGGCTACTGCGCTGTCCGAGAGCTTCGGTACTGCTTCTGTTCTGATAACATACTCACATACCTTGCACTTATATGTTTTCTCGCCCTCTTCGGTCATTGTCGGCTGTTTGGTTATTGTTCCGTTATCTTCGGTATGTGCGGCGAAGTCTACTTTTTCCGAACAGCCTGTGCAGTTGTGCCAGTGTCCTGTTGCGTTGGAAGTCCAAGCCGCTTCGGGCGAATGTTTATGGCTTGCCGATGCCGTCATAAAGAACACTGCGTCCGACTTGTCAAGAACGGAATATTCGCCGTTTATCCAAGCCTGAACGATAAAACCGTACTCCGTTCCGCCTGCAAGGTTTCCGATCGTATAGGAAAGTGCCTTTGTGTCGGTTTCTTTTATGTAAACGCCGTTTCTGACAGTGTAAACCGTGTATTTGCCTGCGCCGTCAACAGCGTCCCAGCTTACGGTTGCCGAAGTCTTGTCCTGCTTGATAGAGTTTATCACGGCGTTATCGATATCTCCGCCGTTCATTGCCTTTACGAATACTTCGGGAGCAACGCCGTTCTTTTCGGAGTTTATCTTAACGGAAAGATCACCGTTGTTATCTGATGTTTTCTGCTCGATATACAGAAGATTATCCGAGCCGAAAGGTTCTTCGGCGGTTCGTGAGTTCATCGAATAGATATTGTATATCTCATTCGGAAGAAGATCGGTAAATGAATATGTTCCGTCTGCGGAAGCGTTTTGTGCATTCACTGCGGCAGTTATTTCGGCATTTTGGGCAGAAGTGGATTCTGTGGGTATTGTGATTTTTATTGGGACATAGCTGCTTGTTGTTGTGCCATCGCCAAGCTGACCATCATCATTATTGCCCCAAATGAACAAATCACCGTCTTCGGTTAAACATGTGCTGTGCCAAGTACCGAGACTCACTTGTGATACATCACTCATTATTTTTAATGGCACATAACTATTATTTGTTGTACCGTTGCCGAGCTGACCTTTATTATTATATCCCCAAATAAACAAATTATTGTCTGTAGTTATACATGCACTATATCTCTTGCCAAGACTTACTTGCGATACATTGTCCATTATTTTTATGGGTATAGAGCTTCCAGTGCTAGTGCCGTTACCAAGCTCACCCAAGCTTCCACCACCCCAAATAAATAAATCACCGTTTGTAGTTATACATGCACTATGATATTCACCAAGGCTTACCTGTATCACATTACTCATTATCTTTACAGGTATAGAACTATCTGTTGTAGAACCGTTTCCAAGTTGTCCACCACCATTGTTACCCCAAGTATACAAATCTCCATTTGAAGTTATACACGCACTGTGTCTTTCGCCAAGACTTACTTGTGATACATTACTCATTATTTTTACGGGTGTAGAATTGTCTGTTGTGGTATTGTTTCCAAGCTGACCGTACTTATTCCATCCCCACATGTACAAATCACCACTTTGGGTTATACATGCACTGTGATCACCGCCAAGACTTACTTGCGCTACATTTTCCATTATTTTTTTAGGTTTAAAACTACTTTTATTTGTATTGTATCCAAGCATACCATAAAGATTCCACCCCCATGTATAAAGATCTCCATTTTCGGTTATACATGCGCTATGCACACCTCCAAGACTGACCTGTGATACATTACTCATTATTTTCTTGGGTATAGGATTCGGTGTATGTTCATCTGTTCCACTTCCATTACCAAGCTGACCATATCTATTCCATCCCCATGTATATAAATCACCATTTCCAGTGATATACGCACTATTACGACTACCAAGGCTCACCTTTCCCATATTAACACCTGGAACAGGATCATCATCTCCCGAAGACCCCGAACCCGAATTATTCTTTATCCCCATAAGAAGAACGACCTGATTCGGTGAATCGCTGACGATCTTGACCTGCTGGCTTTTTGAGACCTCTTTGTATTCGGTGCTTTCAGCCCTGAAATCATGCTTTCCCGTTTTAAGATATACGGCCGTTTCGTATGAATCCTCGCTGACCTTTTTATCATCAACATATATAACAGCATCGTCAATATGGTTCAGGCTGATATCACGGACAGTTATTCTCGTTTTATAGCTTTTGTTCGGACATATACCGAAATTAAATCCGCTGTCATTTATATAAAAATCCCACAACTTTGATGAATGATCGATAGGTTCGATCTTAAATTTAAGGCTCTTCATATTAAGAAGCTGTAATTCAAAGTCGACCTTTGCCTTTGATGTGATATCACCTGTAAAACAAGATGAACAATCATGCTTGACCACATCATTTGAGGGATCAAATTTTAAGCTGTCCATTGTTGCGGTTATTTCAGTGCCGACCTGTGCCTCCGCACTTGCAGTCGCAAGGCGTTTGCTGATAAGAACTATTTGTGGACTGAGCGAAAAACCAAAGTATGCTTTTCCCTCTACCTGCAAACTTGCCACGAATTTTGGCGCAGTTGTCAGATTAGTAATATTCTTTCCGTCACATTTGAAGCCGACAGTTCCCGACAATGTACCCGAAAGCGAGGTGGACATACTGAATTCCGCAACTGCCTTAGGAATTATGCCCACATACAAGCCAGGGCAGATATGGAAATCTATTTCCTTGCCCAATGGTATTTCAAGCTTTCCGCTTCCCGTGACTGTGGCACTTAATTTAACGGAATAATCCAGCTTTACTTCAACATACTTCTCTGAGAGAGTAATATACAGCTTTGCTGAAGCAGTTACTGTAAACTTGAACGAACCCGTAAACTTGCCTGTCACCGTAGATGTTTCGTCGCCTTTTCCGTCGCCGGAAGTAGATGTGAATCCTTTATCGACCTTGAAATCATGCGATAATTCCGCTGAACCGCCGATAGAAACGTCGGCTCTGCTTACACTGTCTTGATAACCACTGCAAGTATTTACACTGCTTTCCGCATCGGAAGTTCCCAAATAGGTTACTCCCTCAGCATCATCATCGGTGGATTTAACAACACAGTTTCCCGACAAAGAATCGCCATCAACTTTTACATAATCGAAAATATCTTCAAGTTCGATCGAATCATCATCAACAAAGCTTATCTCGATCCGATTATTTTTGCTGTCAGCTTTAACAGAAGAAACATTGTATATGTACAGCTGATCTTCATAATAAAAAGCAAAAACATCACCTGCGGACAAGGCACTCAGCTCACTTGTGATATTTCCGAACACAACAGTGCTGTCGCTCATTGAGACAGGTTCATCGGTTATGACTGTTACTTCGTTATTGAAAACAGCAAAGTTGTTGGTCTTGTCATCGTCAAGATTATAAACCTTGTCCTCATCGAAATCATCGGTGGTCTTTGCAAGAAATTCCTGCATTTCTTTAGTGTACATCGGATTTTCATACACCGAGCAGAGCGGGCGCATAGTGGTCTTGTCGATAAGGAACGCCTTTATGTAGTAATACTGCGGCATTGTACCGATATCCACGGTCACTTCGGCTGTTTTTTCATCGGCTGAAATATCCGCATTTTCGCTTGCGAGCATAGTAGTGCCCGTTTCATCGTAAATTCCGACAACAGCCGTGCAGTCGGTCAGAATGCTGTATTCAACAGTTGCGGTCTTGCCCGACATTTCTATCGAGAGAATATTCTGACCGTCATTTTCGACCTGCTGATCCTGTGCCGACTGCAATTCAGCCGCAAGCATATTGCCGAATACGTCCGTACCCTGAACGGAAATATCCGTTCCCGTCTGTACCGAATTAAGCGAATTGTGCGTTGCTTCCTCCGCACTTGCAACACTTCCCGTTACAATGTTAAAGAATAACATTGCCGCCGATAAGAGCGCAACAAACTTTTTAGCTTTGATCTTCATAGTATCCCCTTATCCTGATTTTACAAAATTAGACATTTTTTGCCTAAAACAGAACACTTATACTAAACACCATTTAAAATTTGAAAAAAATCAAGCCGACAATCTCGCATATATAGGATTTCGGCGCAGATTTTCTCCTGTATTTTATTGGTGTTTAGTATTAATAGCCACAAAAATATAAAAGGAGAGAATTGCACTATGATTAGAAAAGCTTCGTCCGCAGGTGTTTCCCTGCGAACGAAGCTGTTTTTGAACAAATGGAATCATCCCTGATGTGCGTGATATTTTCTGACCTTGTGTTCATCATCGAGAACAGTTTTACGAGCCTTTGTGCCCGTGACCTTTTCGTATGACTTTTCCGCCTCGATAACGCGTTCGATCCAAAGCTTCTTGTACGGACCGTAATCGCGGCAGCCTTTCGGAACGCTGATAGGCTCGCCGAATACGATTCGGTTTTCCTCACCTTCGACCGCCTGCTCCAGAAAAGCGGGCAAAACGGGGATCCCCAAGCTTTTTGCAAGCCAGAAAGTACCCTCTTCAATGTCCTCCGGAACGTCCTTGTTTATATCATAGATAGTTCCCTGCGCAAAGATGAGGAAGTGCTTCGGCTTTTCACCGTCCTGAAACCACTTTTTTGCCTTTTTGAGCGTTTCGACCGCACCGAAAGAAGTCGTGCGGTTCACGGGCATTACCTTTTCAAGCTCCATTACGGGCAGAATCTCCGTTGGGATAGATACGCCGTTGAAGCAGTTTTCTTTCGCAAAAACAAAAAGCTGAGGATATTCTTTGAGTACATCGTGCATAACCTCATAATAAAAGCTTATCAGCAGCGGTGCGTCCGAATCGGTGAGATGATTCGTCGCGATTATGTAAGAGTTCCGGCAGAAATCCTCGGGAAGATTGTACCATTTGAAGTGATAAAGCTCCAAAAGCTGTTTTTTTATTTCAATGTCCTTTGCCATGAGCTTTTCTCTGTCATTTGCGATCGCCGAAATGCTTTTTATATTCTCCTCTGTAAATAATGAGCTTGCACTGAATAAATGCATAATGATTCTCCTTTGATCTTTTATTCATCGGAAAGCGTTGCGAACATCAACGCAAAATTCCGACTTTTCGGGCAGATAGACCCGACTTTTTATTATATTATAGCATATTTTTATGTCTAAATCAACAAAAACAAATAAAGTGCGTCTTTTTGCTCACAAAAAATTGCCCGAAACAAAGCGATTTAACCGAAATATCTGTCCTTTTATTTTAGCACATTATTAAAGCATTTTCAAGAGAAAAGAGGAAAAAAACGCCGTATGTGTGTTCAATTGTCAATGATAGGTGACACTTTCTCACAAAAAAATATAATGCAGGA
>UQQA01000130.1 GCA_900543105.1 uncultured Ruminococcus sp.
CAAGCAGATGAGGTGCTAAGGCTTTAGCCGGTGGTTTTTAGAGGTGACCTTAATTTATTTGCCATTGAATAATGTTATCGTCTATTGATATTCCTGAAAAAATGTGGTATAATTATTCAACAAACCGAAACGGGGTGAGCGAATATGAAGTATGACCTTCCCGAAAGAGTTGAAAAGGAGATCTCGGAATTTGCCGTAAAAAATTCCGTTGATAAGGTTACGCTTTTCGGCTCACGAGCAAGGGGGACAAATTCCGAAAGAAGCGATATTGACATTGCTGTTTACGGCGGTGATTTTGACTCCTTTTACTATGATATAAAGGAAAAGGTCAATTCTCTTTTATCATTTGATGTGATCGACGTCAATAAAGGAATATCCGAAGAATTGCAGAAAGAAATCAAAAGGGACGGCGTTATTATATATGAAAAAACTCGATAATTTTTCAAATTGCCTCAATGTGCTGAAAAATGCCGATTTTGAGTTTGCGCATGACAATGAAATATATCGGACGGGCGTTATCGGGCAGTTCAATCTTACTTTTGAGCTTGCTTGGAAAGCTTTGCAGGAAGTGATGAAAATTCACGGTGCGGAGGATGCCGAAACAGGTTCGCCGAGAGAGATTTTGCAGCTTGGGTATAAGCTTGGTTTTGTCAATGACTCTGCCGTTTGGCTTCTTATGCTGAAAAGGCGAAATATTTCGGTTCATTTATATGACGAAGATGAAATTGACGAAATGATACTGCTTATTCGTGACAGTTTTATTCCTGCTTTTATCGTTCTTGAAAATACGCTGAAAAACAAGCTTGATAAAGCTGACAGTGAATGGGAATAAGCTGAAGACAAGGCTGAATATGTTTTTTATGGTCTCTTATCTTCCGCACTTGATAAAACTAAATTTGCTTGATATAATAACTGCGAAATGAATTGAGAGTGAATCAACCGAATTCACCATGAAAATCCCCGTAGAGTTGCGACATCTTCGGAGATTTTCTATAGGTCACCTCTAAAAACCACCGGCTAAAGCCTTAGCACCTCATCTGCTTGCAGATTTTCCGTCATCTTGCACATAAATTTCTTGACATACGACAGTATGCCTGCGAAATTTCTATACAATCTGACGAAAAATCTGACTGCGCATCTGAGGCACTATGGTTTTTAGAGGTGACCTATAATAAAAAAACCCGTCCTCCGAAGAGAACGGGTTTGATTTTTACGAAAGTGTCAAACTTACTTGAGTTCAACAGTTGCGCCGGCAGCTTCGAGCTTAGTCTTGATGTCTTCAGCTTCAGCCTTGGAAGCGCCTTCCTTAAGAGCCTTAGGAGCAGCTTCAACGAGTTCCTTAGCTTCCTTAAGGGAAAGACCGCAGATATCCTTAACAGCCTTGATAACGTCCATCTTCTTCTCACCGAAGGAAGCAAGAACAACGTCAAATTCTGTCTTTTCTGCAGCAGCAGCAGCGCCGCCTGCAGCAGGAGCAGCAGCTACAACTGCGGATACGCCGTACTTCTCCTGAACGCCTTCAACGAGTTCGTTGAGTTCAAGGATTGTGAGGGAATCGATAAGATCTAAAATGTTAGTAATTTTCTCAGATGCCATGATAATAATCTCCTTTATAATTTGATTTTCCGTGCTTTAAGCACTGATTCGGTTTCTGCGGTCATATCATGCCGCAGAGCATTTTGCAATTAAGCAACTTCTTCCTCTTTCTTCTTGTCTGCAACAGCCTGAACAGTAGCAGCGAACTTCTGGAGAGGGCTCTGGAGAGAACCGAGAAGCTGTGCAAGAAGAACTTCCTTTGAAGGGATCTTGGAAAGAGCGGTAACGCCTGCCTTGTCGTAGATCTCAGTGCCGATGAAGCCTGCCTTCATAGAGAAAGTGGACTTTTCGTCTGCGCCTTCGATATACTTACCGAGGATACGGGCAGGAGCTGTCTGGTCTTCGGTAGAAAGAGCGATAGCTGTTGTTCCTTCAAGAACATCATCAAAGCCTTCGTGACCTGCATTCTTAAGAGCGAAACGGAGCATAGAGTTCTTCTCAACGAAGTACTGTACGCCTGCTTCTCTGAGTTCCTTACGAAGCTTGGTATCGTCAGCAACGGAAATACCCTTGTAGTCAACGATAACGCCTGCTGCAGCACCCTTGATAAGGTCTGTGAGCTTCTCAACTCTTGCTTTCTTGGATTCAAGTACCTTTGCGCTTGGCATAATGTTTTCACCTCCGTAATTATACATAATACCTTTGACCGAAGAACGGCAATGGTATCAAACATAGATCGGTTGGTAACAATTGCTGCCGGATCTGTAAAAAGAAAAAACCTTTTCGGTCAAAGACTGAAAAGGGCAAAAGCATTATTATACTTTAGCGATCTTTCCTCGGCAGGATTTACGGTAAAAACCACCTGCTGTCTTTAGAACACGATAGCCGTTGTCAAACAACTTTTGTATTATAGCATATATTTTATCTCTTGTCAATACTTTTTCTCAAAAAAGCGCGTCTTTTTCAAAAAATTTCGCCGCAAGGCTCTTCCCTGCGGCGAAAATTTTTACTGTATAAGCATAAGCACGGCGCTTTCGCCTTTCATTTTGGTGATGAACTTCTTTATCGCCTCGATCATCGTGTAAATAGAGTCGAAGATCGGATAATCGGCATGGAAGTAGGTGTGTGTCCAGTTGTCGTCGGTGAAAACATAGCCGTTTTCGGGCGTGTAGAAGTCCTTTTCGTCGAAATATTCTTCGTTGTTGATATAGAGCAGATCGCCGTCCCAGCGAAGCTCCATTGTTGTCGGGTTATTCGCCTGCTTGACAAGCTTTCTTATTGTGGTATCGAGCTTGAGCATTCCCATAACGTCGATATCGAGCGTATTCGGTTCGATATATACCGCGGTCTTGCCCGAGGATTTGTTTTCAACGTTCATAACGTAATAGCGGAAATTTCCCGAGGGCGAAATACCGCTTTCAAGCACAGTATCGGTCGTTTTTACAACGAAAACATTCATCACAAGGAAGAAAACTATGCAGCCGATAATGTATATCAGCAGGAATATCGTTCCGAACACGGTCTTGACCGTTTCGTTCATTTTGCAGGAGAAAAAGCCGAACAGCGTTACTATCGCCGCGGGTATCAGCAGAGGCCAGTTTCCCCAGCTCAGAAGCAGCGACGGCAGGAACGCAATGAGGTTCAGTATATTGAACACCGCCGTGAGCGCCGAGCGCCTTGTATAATACATAAAAAGTCCGATCACGACCGATATCACAGAATAAACTATCGCAAACTTGATCGTGTTTTCAAACTCTATCTTATAAAAAACAGCGACATACGCGAAGTACAGCAGACCTGCCGTATACACGCCGTTGAGAATGCTTACGAACAGTATGAACCACTTGTTCTTCAGCACCTTCATAACTTTATTCATCTGATACGATCATTCCTCTCCGTCGGAGTTGTCCTCAGTGCTGTTTTCCGAGCCGTAGACTTTAAGCGTGACAAGAATCCCTGCGAGCGAGTTGAACACAGCTATCGTAAGCGCAACGACATTGAGCGCAATACCTGCGGTGCAGTTCTTGACCCTGCGTTTTTTCAGCCCTCTTATAAGTCCCGTTATCGAGCAGCCGTAGGTAACGGCAGGGATACAGAACGCAAATACTGTTCCGACAATGCCGAGAACAAGGCTCGAAACACTGATCTTTTTCTTTTCTTCCATAAAAAGCCCTCCTTAGAATCTTCTTTTTCCGTTGACGTGCTTTCTGCGCCTGCGCTTTTTGGCGGCTATTGCAAGAAGTATCGTATAAATAATGATAAGTGCAACTGCGATGCCTGCGGCAAGCTTGAACCAGAAAGAGCTGACAAATGCTTTTGCTTTAAGTATATTATAGTCAATTCGCGAAAGCTCTACACCGTCTTTTGCAACAAGATCGACCGTGCAGAGCGTTTCTCCCGAAAGTGAGAGCGTATATGTGCCGAGCTTCTGACCCTTTTCAACGGGTGCCATCACCATTCCGTCCTCATCGACCGCCGCCGAGGTGTCTATCTCGGTCTTGAGGTTGGAGGTATCGAGTGTTTTCGGCCAGAGCGTGTAAAAATCCTCCGAGGGGACGAGCAGAACGTGATCCTGATCCTGACCGAGCTTAACGGGAAGTTCGGTTATCTCCTGCCCCGTGGAGAGTATCTTTTCGTAGGAAAAATTCTCGAATGCCCATTCGTAGATGTTCTTGTGGTCTTCGTACTGACCGTTGGCGGTGTTTCCGTCAGCGTCATACATCGGTGCGCCCATTGTAACAAGGAGGTAGTTGTTGCCGTCCCTGCGAGCCATTGAAACGAGGTTTCTTCCCGATTCGTCGAGCGTACCCGTCTTTATTCCGCGCGCATATTGATAATAGTAGTCCGAGCTTGGGCGGAGCATTTTGTTCGTGTGATAGATAGTCGCCCAGCCCTCCGCCTGATAGTTGGTCGCCTTCATCGTGTACTCGGTCGTGCAGGCGATCTCAACGAACTTCGGATAATTTTCAACTGCATACTGCGCAATGAGAGCCATATCACGGGCATTCGTGTACTGATTTTCGTCAAAAAGCCCGTGCGGATTGGTGAAATTCGTACCCGTACAGCCTATTTCCTTTGCCTTTTCGTTCATCATATCGACGAAGTTCGGGATACTTTCGTTTCCGACATTGTAAGCGAGGATACCTGCCGATTCGCAGGCTGAATACATCAGCATCGAATACATCAGGTCGGTAACGGTGGTAATTTCTCCCCGTGAAAATCCTACCGCAGATGCACCCTGACCGTAAAGCTCGTCAAAAACGACAAGAGGAGCTTCAAATTCGGTATTGTCGAGATCCTGAACATGGTCGAGGACGATTATCGCAGTCATTATCTTCGTCAGCGAAGCAGGATAAATTTTCTTGGTCGGATTTTTTTCATATACAACGATGTCCTTATCGAGGTTAATAAGCACCGCCGCCTCGCTGTTGACGGTGAAATTCGGCGTAAATGTTACAGCGCCCGCCTTTATCGGCATAAACACTGCCCAAAGCATCAGAACGGACAGCAGGACCGCTATTTTTTTCATATCTATTACCATTCCTTTCGGGAGAAAACTCAAAAAAATTATGTACAATATTTATTATACCAAATTATAAGCTCAAATGGAAGTGGTAATTTAAATTTTTATCCATTTTGTAATAAATTAAGACCGCTGCCCTGCAAATCGCAGAACAGCGGTCGGATAATTTTAGGGGTTCCCTTTATTCAGTTGCGATATCAGACACTTACTGAGCGTCGATAGCAGCCTTAAGGTTCTGGTCAACCTCGTCAACGAGCATAGCAACCGTATCAGCGATAGTTTCTCTCATCGTTGCCCAGTCTGTACCGTCGAATGCAGCTCTCATACCCATCTGGTCGCCGCCGTCTGTTGTGATGGAAGCGATATCGGAGGAGCAGCCTGCAGCGAAATCAACAACAGGATACTGGTTTGTAAGATCGTCGATAGCCTTCATCTTGTCAACTATCTCCTGACTCCACTGGTAGTCGTCCATAGCCTTTCTGTCAGAGATAGCAACAGCTTCAGGATCGATCGAGCCGAGAATATTACATTCTGCGAACAATGCAGCGCCCTGTGGGTTAGCAGAACCCTTGCAGAGTGCATAGCCGTTTACCTTTGCGCCCTGGTAAGGATCGGAATCGGCAGGAGACGGAACAGGAACGACACCGAGGTTTTCGGGTTCGATTCCGACTGTCCATGTTGCAGGGTCAGCCTGTACACAGTAAGGTCCAACGATATAGAAGAGTTCAGAGCCTTCGCCGAGCATCTGAGGCTGTTCATTCCAGCTGAACTGTTCCTTCGGGAACTTGCAGCCGTTCTGGTTGAGTTCGTACTGGAAGTTCATTGCCTTTTCAAGTGTAGGATCGTTGATGTTGCTCTGTACGCCGCCGTCAGCGGAAAGACCGATCATAGGAACGCCTGCGGACATAAGGAGAGCCTTTTCATTCCAGTAGCCGTCAAGACCGTACTGGGAAGAATCAGGATCAACGAAATCATAGAGCATGGACTTGAATGTATCCCAGTTCCATTCGCCCTTTTCGTAAAGCTCCCAAGGATCATCAAAGCCCTGAGCTTCGATAGTGGACTTTTCATAGATAACGATAGCTTCTGCTGTTACGGAAGTAACAAGTTCATAGTGCTTGCCGCCGAACTTATAAAGCTCCATACCATTAGCAACGTTCTGCCATATAGCTGAGTTGATGTCGATATAGTCGTCAACAGGCTGGAACATTCCGTTGATGATGCCCTTAGGGAAGTTGGCTGTATCATCACCGGGGAAGATATCAACACCGTTGCCGCCGAGAACCTGTGTGGAAAGGTCATCATAACGTGTATTCCATGTTGTAGGGATCCATTCTACCTTTCCGCCGTACTTCTTTTCAAACATTTCGAGACCAACGGACTTGCTTGCGCCGGTTGTGCTTGGGTTAAGATCATAGTGAGCGAGCCACTTAACTGTCTTGTTCTCGAGTTCAACGTCCTGGAGCTGTCCCATAACGCCTGCAAGAGCTTCCTCTTCGCCTTCCTTAAGACCTTCTTCATTTACAGCAACGGTCTTTGCGGTGGTGGTAGTAGCGGTCGTATCTTCGCTTGTGCTGCCGCCGTCAGCGGTCTTGTCGCCGCAGGCTGTGAGAGCGGCTGTCATTGTCAATGCCATGATACCTGCAAGTATCTTCTTGGTATTTTTCATTTGTAAACCTCCAAAGTTTTTCTTATCGCAAAGGAACTTTCAAATAATGCACAAAAGTAAGAACCTGTCTTCATAAGAAATGTGTACGGATTTTCGAGCATAATTTTGTTGCAGACAAGGCAAAAATCCGCAGGCGGGCTTTCGCCCGGCAAGGATTTTTAACGCAG
>UQQA01000131.1 GCA_900543105.1 uncultured Ruminococcus sp.
GCAGGGGTTCCCTGCCCCTTGACACCTGCCACCCTTTAAACAAAGCGAAATTCTTTCGGAACTAACGTAAACTTTAGTTTTTTTATATTTTACGCCTTTTTTACCTTGACCTTTTTCGCTGCAGGGATACGGAAGAAATTCTCCGCATATTTTCTTATACGCTTGGAAAGCTCGGGCGAAAGGTCGCCGTCCTTTAAGCGCCATGCCCAGTTTCCGCCGCCTATGGTAGAGGGGATATTCATTCTTGCCTCCGAGCCGAGTTCAAGGTAATCCTGCATCTGGATAATTACAAGGTCGGAGATGCTTGCGAACGCTGTACGGATAAGTCCGCCGCACACGCCCTCTTTTTTGTTAAGTCCCATATACTTTTTGGCGAACTTTCTGTCGGCTTTTTCGAGCGAATCGTACCAGCCCATTGCTGTATCGTTATCGTGTGTGCCGATATATGTAACGCTGTTGCGAACATAATTATGAGGGAGATAGTTGCTGTCCTGCTTGCCGTAAAACGCAAATTCGAGGACGTTCATTCCGGGGTAGCCTGCGTCTTTGAGCATCTGCTTTACCTCGTCCGTGAGGAAACCGAGGTCTTCGGCAACGAGCTTTACATCGCCGAGTTCGGCTTTTATCGCATTGAAAAGCTTCATTGACGGACCTTTGAGCCACTCGCCGTTTTCGGCGGTCTTATCTTCGGCAGGAATCGCATAGAAGCTTTCAAAGCCTCTGAAATGGTCGATTCGGGTAAGGTCGAAAAGCTTTGCGGAATATTCAACTCTCGATATCCACCAGACGAAGTCGTCTTTCTCCATTTTGTCCCAGTCATAGAGCGGATTGCCCCAAAGCTGACCCGTAGGGGAAAAGTCATCGGGAGGGCAGCCTGCGACCTTTATCGGGCGGCGGTCTTCATCGAGCATAAAAAGCTCGGGATTTGCCCAGATATCTGAGCTGTCCATCGAAACATAGATCGGCATATCGCCGTAAATTTTTATTCCGTTCTTGTTTGCGTAGGCTTTGAGTGCGAAATACTGCCTGAAAAATTCATACTGCATAAATTTCCAGCAGAGAATATCGTCCGAAAGCTCCGTTGAATATCGTTCAACAGCCTCGGCTTCACGCAGACGGATATCATCATCCCATTCAGTCCACATCACCTGACGGTTCAGATATTTGAGCGACATAAAGAGCGCATAATCATCGAGCCAGAAGCCGTTTTCCGAGCAGAAGCGCTTGAAGTCGAGCATATCCGCAGAGTTTGTATTCGTGAAAAAGCTTGCGGCAGCTTTCTGCAATATCACATATTTGAAGCTGAAAAGCTGCGCATAATCGGCAAAATGCTCCTTATGTAAAAGAACTTTAAGGTCATGATCGTCCGAGTTGAGCAGACCGTCCTCAATGAGCATATCAAGGTCGATGAGCAGGGGATTTCCTGCGTAAGCGGAGTAGCTCTGATAAGGCGAGTCGCCGTAGCCTGTCGGTCCGACGGGAAGTATCTGCCAGTATTCCTGACCGCTTTTTTTCAGAAAATCCACAAATTCGTAGGCTTCTTTGCCAAGAGTTCCTATGCCGTAATTGCTCGGCAGTGAGGAAATATGAAGTAAAATTCCGCAGCTATGCATAAAAATCAATCCTTTGAAAATAATATTTTATGGTTTTCGCAGTTAGAGTTTGTTGCTTACAGATATTATACACTATCTTTGGCATAAATTCAAGGATAAGGCGCAAACTTTTACGTTACCGCGAAAACAAATCAATTTTATGCGTATCATCGCAAAAGGAGAACTTTTATGAATAAGCAGAATAATCAGCAGAACCAACAGAATAACCGTCAGAACAACAACCGGCAGCAGAATCAGCAGCAGAATCAGCAGCAGAATCAGCAGCAGAACAGCAAGCAGCAGGATCAGAGCAAGGATCAGCAGCAGAACAGAAGCTTCAGATAACGAATTCCCGAAAAGGATCTGCAAAACAGAAAAGCAGTGCCGTTCAAAAAATGAGCAGCACTGCTTTGTTTTTATTTATCAGCCCAACGGATAACAACGATATCTCCGTCGTTTATCCTGTCCATAAAGCTTGCGTTTTTGCCGTTGACGGTGGTTATCATATCTCCGCTCGGAGGAGGGTTGTCAAGGTCGATGTCGGCTATCGACATAAGCTCGATGAATTCGTGCGGCGCGTCGTTCGGACGTGGAGGGAGAATAACGCTCTTTCCGTTGAGAACAACGTAGAAATTCCCGTTCTGTTCGGTTGGCGCAGGCTTTTCGGGTTCGCTCTGTATCGGAGCATCAACGGGAACGGAGTAATCGATCTTTACCTCGCTTCGTTCGGCAACGGCTTTGGCTATCCTGCCCTCACGGGCGCTGTCGGTGATTATCTTGTCGCCCGTTATGATATCATCATCGGCACGAAGAATATAGTCGAAGCTGAGCTGTTTTCCGCCCTTGAAGAAGCCGACAGCCTCCGCATCGAACGGCAGAAGTCCCATAAGGTCGCCGAGCGTGTCCGTTTCGCTGATGATTACCTTATCATTGTTCTGTATGTCGTAGTCCCTGCCGACGGGTTTTCCGTTGACCGCCGCGGTGATGCCGATAGTGTACTTTACACCGTCAACCATGACTGTCTTGTCGGAAAGTTCGCCTGCGATATCGGAGATGTTTACATTCGCATCAATTCCGCTTTCCGCAGGAACAAATTCGATAACGTCACCTTGCTTTACGGTCTGATCGAGCGAAACGGGAAGTCCGTTGAGTGTTATCTGACCCGGAACGGCAAAAGTACCCTTCATAAGCTGGCGTTCGCCGTTGAGCGTAAAGGTAAGGCTCCTGCCCGAGCGCCCGATTATCTGGTTTGTCTTGAAGCCTGCCATAACGAGCATATCGGCAATGCTGACGGAGCGTGTGTCGAAGATACGCATTTTCTTGCCGTTGAGCGTTACAACGGAGAAGTCATAACCCTTGTTGACAACGGCTGTCACACCGATGCCGATAGGCGTTACATATTCGGGACCGCCGATGCCCGTCCTGCCGAGGTCGATGTTCTTGTAAGCGTTCTTTCCGCCGACCGCAACACGCTCTTTCGGTATCGAAAGCTTTTCTGCGACCGCCGCCGAAAGGTTCGGGATAAGGCTTCCGCCGCCGACAAGGAATACAGCGGCAGGTGATTGTCCGCCGTTTGCGTTCACGATGCTCTCGAAAATGTTTGAAGCAAGTGAGCCGACAGCAGGTTCAAGGCTCTTGAAAAATTCTTCCGCAGTGACGGTTTTTTCAAAGCCCAAAATATCGGTGAATTTTATTGTATCATTTTTTGAAGCGGAAATTTTCATCTTTTCTGCCGTTTCAAAGTCAACTATGTAGCTGCGGATCACTTCTTCGGTTATCTCATCGCCTGCAACGGTGGACATCGCATAAGCGACTATGCTGCCGTTCTGCGATATCGCAATATCGGACGTTCCTGCGCCGATATCGACGAGCGCAATGTTGATAAGACGAACTTCGGGCGGGATTATAACATTCATCGCCGCGATAGGTTCAAGCGTAAGGCTCGTAACTTCGAGCTTGTTCATATCCATTACGGAATAAAGGCTCTCAACAACAACATTCGGGAGAAAGGCTGCGATAAGCTCGACTTTTACCTTTTTGCCCTTGTGTCCGATGAGATTTTTTATCTTGTAATCGTCAAGAAAATAGTTCACGACCGTGTGACCGACGCAGTAGAAAACGAGGCTGCCGTTTTTCATCTTTTCGTCAAGCTCATTCTGCGCCTTGAACACGGTTTCAACTTCAAAGGATTTTACAGCTTCTTCGGTGATAGCTTCTTTGTCATCAATGTCGAATTCAAGCTCGGTACGCTGAGTTCTGAGCGCACGTCCTGCTGCTGCGATAGCGACTTTTGAAAGAGCAATGCCCGTCTTTTCTTCAAGCTTGTTTTTGACAAGCTTTACGACCCTTGCGACCTCGGCGATGTCCTCGATCTGACCGTCTATCATTGCCCGCTGGGTGTGCGCATACTCGCTGTAAGCCGTCACGGAGAAAATTCCGTCAACAATGCTGCCGAGAACGCCGATAACGTTTCGGGTTCCGATATCGAGCGCAAATATTTCATTCGCAGCCTGCTTGCGAAGCTTTTTTGCAGGAGCTTTTTTAGTCGTCTTTGAAGTTTTTGAAGAAGCTGCTGCCGACTTTTTCGGTGCTGTGGCTTTTGTGTTCGGGCGTGTGGACTTTGCGGCGGATTTAGCTGTATCGGCAGCTTTTTTCTCTGTTTTTGCTGCTTTTTCTTCGGTGTGTTCGGGAGCTGTTTTCGGCATTGTTATCAGTCCTTTAATCCTTGATTTTTAATGTACTTTTTATCTCTTTCACAACGGACGGGTCAGAGATTATGAGCAGCTTGTCACCGCTCAGAAGCACAGTCTGACCTCTTGGTATGATAAGACTTCCGTTTCGTGTAATGGAAACGATGTTGAAAAGTGACGGCAGGTTCATATCCATGAGCATTTTTCCGTTATAAACGTAATTATCGGGGAGAGTTGCCTCGAAAAGCGAAACTTTGCCGTCATTGAGCTGTAAAAGCTGTTTTATCTTGTTCGTATCGACTTCACGTTCGATGAGCGAAGCGATGCTGTCCGTGCTGTTTATTACCGTATCAATGCCGAAAGCCTTGATGACTTCAACATTTTTCGGGTTATTCGCCCTCGCAACTGTTTTCGCTATCCCGAATTCGTTTTTGGCAAGCTGGCAGGATATCATATTACACTGGTCGTTGCCCGTAACACTTACGAAAGCATCGGCTTCGTCCGCACCTGCGGCACGGAGAATTTCAATGTTCGTCGCATCGCCGAGGATAACGGGGATATCCATTGTGTCAGCTATCTTTTTGCTGACTTCCTTGTTTATTTCAATAACGGTAGGCTCGTGCTTCTTTTCGATAAGCGCCTTGATAAGGTAGTAACCGACCTTGCCGCCGCCGACAATTATAATTTTCATAGAGCTTTCTCCTTATTCAGTCAACGAATTTTGCGCAGATAAGATTGTCACCTTTGGCAACTTCATAGTTCGAGAGGAAAACTCCCCTTACCGAGCTGTTTTCGTGTTCAATAGCGATTATAGTTTCATTCGGTTCAAGCGTGAAGTCACTAAGTCTGTGACCGATCATTTTTTTATCGACCTCAACGCTGCTTATAACGACAGAGTGACCATTGACGACAATGTTCTGCAAATCGGTCGGCTCGGTTAGCGAGGCGGTGAAGGTTTCCACAGCAGTGTTTGTGGGGCATATCGTTTTGATGCCCATTTTCGCAAAAACCTCGCTCTTGGTCGGGTCAGTCACTCTTGCATAAGCCTGATCTATGCCGAAAAACTGCTTTGCTATCTGAACGACCATAAGATTGACGTTATCGTCGGAGGTGACAGCCGCAACAGCGTCGCAGTTCTCAATGCCTGCCGCACGGAGCGTGTCCATATCTATCGCAACGCCTACAGTGGTGTAACCCGTAAAATCATCGGATAAAGCGGAAAATTCATTGTGTGAACCTGCAATAACGGATATTTCGTGTCCAAGACCCGAAAGCTTATTGCAAAGATTCGAGCCGAGAGCGCCGCAGCCGACAACAAGTATATTCATAGAAAAAGCTGTCCTTTCGGAAAATAATATATATCCATTATACCACTTTGCAAAGTAAAAAACAATACATTTGCACAAAAAAATAACCGTGTTCCCGAGCATTTCCCGAAAACACGGTTATATCTTATTGGTGCCGGTGACCGGGGTCGAACCGGTACGGTATCACTACCACAGGATTTTGAGTCCAGCACGTCTGCCAATTCCATCACACCGGCAAAAAATCAGAACCCAAACCGATCCTGACCTAACTTTTGCTATTTTAGCACAAAAAGTATATTTTGTCAAGAGAGAAAATAAAAATATTACGGTATTTTAACGAGTTAAACAGATGATATTTTATGTAAATGTATTTTTATTACCAAATTTTACTGTAGGGGACGGGTTTTCCATCCCGCAGTCACCAATCCCATTCAAAAGAACGTGAATTTGACCGTTTTCCAACAATATTTATTGATAGCTTGAAGAAAAATAATTTACACGTTGAAATACCTTAAAATTTCGCAATGACCCTGCGGTATGTGATAATTACAGCGTAAACGAGTGAGGAAGAAGCTCCGGAAGCATAAACGTGTGCAGTTCGCCTTTTTCATCTTCGAGTATCACCTTTATCTCGGGCGAAAACTCGGAAAGTACCTGCCTGCAGATTCCGCATGGGAACGTCAAGCCTTTGCCCGATGAGGTTATTGCAATAGCTGTAAAATCACGCTTTCCCTCGGAAACGGCCTTGAAAACAGCGGTGCGTTCGGCACAATTGGTCGCTCCGTATGTTGCGTTCTCGATGTTGCAGCCCGTGTAAACACTTCCGTCACGGCAGAGCAGAGCTGCTCCCACCTTGAATTTTGAATAGGGCGCATAAGCAAATTCCTGCGCTTTTTTCGATATTTCAATAAGTTCTGCGGCTGTCATATTGACCACGCTCCTTTTGATAAAATTATAGCATAAAGTGCCGAAATTTTCAATATGTTCATTGATTTAATACATTAACACAAAAAACAAGAAAAGCTTTGATAAATTCTTGACAATTGCAGTCATTTAAAGTATAATGTAATTATAATTATTTTTTTATAAGGCTGATATGTTCGGAATATGTCGGTATCAGCTTGGAAAGGAAGTTTTAACAATGGGACTTACTCTTGCAGAAAAGATCCTTAAGGCTCACGTTGTTGACGGTGAGTTCGTAAAAGGAAAGGAGATCGGTATCAGAATAGACCAGACTCTTACTCAGGACGCAACAGGCACAATGGCTTATCTTGAATTTGAGGCAAT
>UQQA01000132.1 GCA_900543105.1 uncultured Ruminococcus sp.
AATCCATATATCAGAGTTTTTGCTTGATTTTTTGTATAGTTTTTAAATGGTGTTTTGTATAAGAACATTTCCCACTCATATCCCACCGCCGCTCAAACGTTGTCGGCAAGAAATGCTTATCGCTTTCGCTCTGCGCATTTCACGCCGAGGACAGTTTGTTTGAAGAAAAAATTGGCGCAATTCACATTATCGGCTTTACGAAACTTGATTTCTCATAGTTCGTTTTACCTTTTTTAGTGTGAATTGCGCCTTTTTAGCTGATAGATATTGTTCTGTTGCGACAATGCCTTTAGCCATAGTTTAGGGAGTTTCGCTTTCTACTAAAGGTCAAATTGACCTGCGACAAGGTGGCTCTGCCCCCTTGACCCCTGCCACCCTTTGAAAAGCGTGGACGTAAACTTTATTGGGCTTCGCAACGCCGAAACAATGTTGAGCTATGCAAATAATTCCTAATTCCGAATTTTATTCGATCGCCGCTGTAAGAAGCTCTTCTGCTTCCGGTGGGTTTTCGCAGATGAGGAAGTATGCATAGTCACCCTTTGTTCCAACGATAGAGTTTCCTGCTCTCTCAATGTCATCAGGGTAGAATGCATCGGTGTCCTGTGCCTTTTTTTGTCTTGCCTCGAGGTCTGCCTTTGCAGCGTCAACATCGTCTGCCTTGATAATGATGATCTCGCACATTACAGCGCTCATAGGACACTGCATAACGATAAGCTGTTCGTAATTAGGGTTGTTTTTGTCGAGGAGAAAGTAGTCGGAGAGGATAAATTCATCGCTGACTTCGGAAAGCGACGGCCAGTCGGAGAAGTCGCCCATTGTTGCGAGAACGAGGTTCTGCAGCGGATTGACGTTCTCTTCATCGAACATCGGCATAAGTACCGTATCGTCCGAGCTGTCGGTTTCTTCGCCGTCGGTAATGTCATCGGCAGTATCATCTGTATCGACTGTTTCGTCGGAGGCTTCGGTGGTTTCCTCTGTTGCTTCTGTCACTGATTCTGTAACTGATTCTGTAGTTGTTTCGGTCACAGCTTCGTTGTTGTTTCCACAGCCTGCGAGGAGAAGTCCTGTTATTGCGAGTGCAGCAACAGCGGCTGATATCTTTTTCATAAATTACATCCTTTCGTTTTTGACGAAGCTTCGTCTCTGTTTTGATCGTATCATTATTATAGCATATACAACAAAAAAAGCAAGGATAATTTGTGATTTTTAACCGAACTGTAACCGTTTTTCCTCTATTTATTAATTATATAGGGAATATGTTGCCAATTTGTTTATTTTACAACAATATATGCAAAATATGCCGCATAAGATGCAAGCATTACCGCGCCACCCCAACGGGTGAGCTTTCTTTCCTTGTTTGAAACAAGAACGAAGAGGATAACAAGCGCTGCAAGTGCGATAACTGCGTCAAAGTTAAAGTTCATCGAATATGGGATTTCAGTGATGAGTGCAGTCGTGCCGAGGATAAAGAGAATATTGAAGATATTGCTGCCGACAATATTGCCGATAGCGATATCGGAGTTGCCTTTTTTCGCCGCGATAACAGATGTGACAAGCTCGGGGAGGGAAGTGCCGAATGCAACTATCGTAAGACCGATAAGGCGTTCGCTCATACCGAATTTAGCTGCGATATAGCTTGCGCTGTCAACTGTGAAGTCACTTCCGAATACGATCATTGCACCGCCGCCGATGATGAGCAGGATAAGAAGCCATATCGGCTTTGGCTTTGCTTTTTCTCCGCCCTCATCCGGCATTTCAACGAGGTCAGTCTTGCCCTTTTTGGCCGATTGGAAAAGATAAACGAGGAAAAGTATCATAAATACCCAAAGAATAATGCCGTCAATGAAGTTTATCGAGCCGCCGATATAGCCGAGAACAGCCATAAGGATCGTCGCAAACATTACGAACGGAAGCTCGATCTTGTAGGTTTGTCTTTGCATTGTTATCGGGCGGATAACTGCCGTCACACCGAGAATTATAAGCACATTGAGGATATTGCTTCCAAGGACATTTCCGACTGCGAGCGAAGCCGAGCCTTTGAGTGCCGATGTTATGCTGACAGCGGCTTCGGGAGCGCTTGTTCCGAACGCAACGATAGTAAGTCCGATGATTATCTGGGGAATACCGAATTTATCGGCAACGCCTGATGCGCCGTCAACGAAGAAGTCTGCGCCTTTTATCAGCAAGGCGAAGCCAACGATGAGGAGAATGATCTGCCAAAATAGTTCCATAGTTTTTACCTTCCTTTTCATTAATAAAAAAGACTTTTAGTGCAAAGCACCGCTTTTTTACGGTAAAATGCACTAAAAGTCTTGTTCCCATAACAGAGTGAACAGCCACGAACCGTTGGCTCGGGGTATGTTGACTGCTCATTCACGCCGATACGTGAAAACTACTCCCTTTTAATATCTAATATGATATCAGAAAAATCAGAAAATGTCAAGCTTTTCAGAAAAGAGGATCAAAAAAGTTATCATCAACATCTATTGACGGCTTTGATTCTTCCTTTGGCTTATTCTCTTCCTTTAACGGTTCGTCTGCCGATTTTTTATAACGTGAGCTTGAACCTCCGTTGGAGGGGATATTGTCGGAATCGATAGAGCTTGTTGTCGGGGCAAGCACATCGGGGTACTTCGCATTTTTCGATGCCGACTTTGCATAAGCGTAAGATGATTTGCCGTGTTTCTTTATGTTGTACATTGCTTCATCGGCCGCCGCAATGACCTCGTTCGTGGTCTTGCCGCTTTCATAGAGGAACGCGATACCAATCGAGCATTTGATGTAAAGGCGCTTGTTTGTCGATTCTGAAATAAATCCGTTTCCGAGGATATCGATAAGTTCCTGAGCGACCTTTCCCGCATCGCCGAAGAGTGCGAAATCCGTAATGCAGGCAACGAATTCATCGCCGCCGAAACGTCCTGCGAAGCCGCGCTCAAAGGTAATTTCCTTTAAAGTATCGGCAACGAATTTGAGGACTTCATCACCGCAGGCGTGACCGAATTCATCATTGAAGTATTTGAAGTCGTCAAGGTCGATGAACATAACTGCATCGAGCGACTTCTTATACATTGAAGAAGAAAGCCTGTCGGTAACGGCTTTGAGGAAGCTTTCACGGTTGTAAAGCTGGGTAAGGTTATCATAGTTCGCACGCTGGAGAAGATGCATTTCGCTCTTCTTTTCGCGGTCGATATCGACGATTACGCCGATTATCTTGGATGGCGTTTCGTTTCGGTCGAAGAACTTCGTAGCCTTTATCATTACCCATATAAAATCGCCGTAGATGCTTTTTATACGGTATTCGCCCTGAATAAAGTTCGCTTTCGGTCCGAGAATGCGATCCATATCGTTGAGGTAGCGTTCCTTGTCGTCCTTGTGAACTCTGACTTTATAGATAAAGCTTTCCTTGAGCGAATCGTCTTTTGCGCGGAAGCTGAACTTTTTGTTAAAGTTTTTGGAAACGAAAACGGTGTTTTTCTTGTAGTTTACCTCGAAGGTGATATTGTTCGTCATCTCAACTATTGTGCGGTAGCGCTGTTCACTTTCACTTATATTGTCGAGGATAGTATTGAAGGAATGACCGATGACGCTGAATTCGTCCCTGCGTGATTCATCGAATCGTGCGGCGGAATTTCCTTTCTGCTTTTCATTGAAAGTCGTGAGGATAGATCTTATCGGCTTTACGAAGCTGCCTGTGAGGAAGAAAACAATTACAAGCAGGACAATGCAGAGCAATACAGTTACTGTTGTAACCGACGAGCTTGACTGGCTCGAAAGGCTTTTTATGCCTGCCATTTCGGTCGATGCCACGAGAAACCAGCCCGTATTTCCTATAGGAGAAGCATAGTAGCTTTTTTTGCCGCTGTCATCACTTACGAGCGTTTCGATGTAGCCCGCATTGTTTTCAGTTCGGAAAAGGTAGTTTAGCTGCTCGCTATAAGAAGAATAATTCTTCGTGTTTGAGTAGTGCAAAATCGTTTTAAACGGATATTCGAGGACATTTCCGTCAGCGTCCATAAGGGATACGATCGTGTATTTGTCGGTCTGGATATTGTTGATGTATTTTTGGAGGCACTGCGAATCGTACATAACGTAAACAATGCCGACCTTTTCGTTGGTGTCGGAATAAATCACCTTTGAAACGGTGAAAACGGGGGATCTCCTGTTGTTGTCGCTGCAGAGTGTCAGGCTGCTGATGCCGCCGTTCTTGACTGCAAGGGCGAGAAGCTCCTTATAGTTCGGAAGCTTTTTTCCGAGGCTGCTGTCGTTTGCGGTCGAAGCGACAACGATACCCGAATTGTTGATGAGCATCGACTTGACTATCGTACCGCTTTGGGAGAAAATTTCGAGGTCATGCATAACTTCGAGGTATTTAGGGTCGTCTTCGGAAAGGACATAGCTTCCGCTTGCGGTTTCGGCAACATATTCGGAAATATTACGCGAAACGGAGATATTTTTTGTTGCGGATATCATTTCAGAGCAAAGCGAATTGATGTCCTCTGCCTGACTTTTGATAGCATAGTACATACTTCTCTGCAGATAGTCATAGTTATCCTGTTTTATGGCGTTTGAGGCAACCGTGCAGACGATGATCACGGGTATGACAGTAAGCAAAGACAACAGTGTCATCAGCTTCAACCGAATTTTCAATGTATCACCCCTTGTTCGGAGAATAAAGATGAACACAGCCGCACTCCCTGACGAATGAAGCTGCTATAAAAATCTAAAATTTACGATTTTTTGATAAAATTCAGAAAATCTTATCTATAATATTTTAACATTTGCTGATACATTTGTAAACTGTTTTTATCCAATTTTGGCATATTCAACTAATAAACACATTTTTTTTGTGCATTTTAAGCCTGATGGGATTTGTTTATTTTTTACCGCTCTTTTTATTTTGGGGTGATCTGTCATTTTTGCCGCCGTTGTCGAGAAGAACGAAAATAACGCCTGCTGCGACTGCCGCGGTGAGGACGATCCCTATGACCTTGACGGTTTTCGGGACGGTTTTGGACTCTTTTTCGGTTACGTTATTATCCGTATCCGGTTCAGGCTCGGAGGTGAATATCTCGGTGATTGTTTCGCCGAAGTCGTCCGTGCCAATGACGGAGATAGAGGTCTGAACGCCCTCATCTTCTTCGCCGCTGACGGTTTGCTTTGTCTGTGCGGTGACTTCAACGTGTTCGTGCGTTACCGAGGCAGAGCCTGCAGTGTTTGTTTTTACAGTCGAATTTTCGTTGCCCTCACCATCATTTTCGGAAACATCATCGAAAATTTCCTCCGACCTGAATTCAAGCAGGGAAACGGAGAGCGGAGCGGCTGTAAAGGTGAAGCTGTTGTCGGAAATGCTCACGGGTTCATCTGCGAGTGAAATGTCGCTGCCCGTGCTGTCGAAAGAGTAGACGTTCGCAAACTCGAAGTCATAGCTTGACAGAACGCTGAAATCGACGGGCATTTCGTTTGATGTTTTGTTGATGAAAACGACCTTGAGCGCGCTCTCATCGTCCGAATCGACCGAAGCGTAAACGGAATTGTCGGTGCTGCCGCCATTGTCGGCGGAAACGGCGGTGTTTCCGTAGGTCGAACCGTCGCCGTCATAGTTGGTGTAGATATTTATGCCTGCTTTCTGATAAGAAAAATCTTCCATATCTGGTTTAAGGCAAGCCATATAGACGTTCTGTTCGCTGAAAATTCCGAGCGCGTCCGCTTCGGCAATACCGCCGCTGATATGGTTTCCGCCGCCGAAGTTATATTCGGAGAAAGAAAGCTTCGTATCGGGGAAGTACATTCTTATCGAAGCCTGTATGGTCGGGATAAGCGGCGTGTGCTGCTTGTAAAGGATAGCGCTGCTGCTGTTTTCGGTGTAGTTCGGGTCCCAGAGGATCCTTGGTGCTTGCATACGTTCCTCATTTGCAAGGAGCGAATCCGTGCCGACTATAGGTTCAAGCAGAACGCTTCTCGCTTCGGAGATAAAGTGCAGGTCAAGCACATCGAGAAGCCTTGTTCCCGTCTGCGCGGAGGCCTTGGACATTTTATCGAGGTAATAATCGATGAACCAAGAATAGTTGGATTTGTACTGCTCCCAGTCGTCCTGATTTTTAAGGCTGGCAAAGGCTTCAAGTCCTCCGATAGACGGACCGTAGATAAGCGCGGTCGGGTCGATCTTCTTTGCGGCGTTTGCAAGGCTCACCGACTTTGAAAGGAGCGTTTCCGCAGTCAAAGGCTCGGTCGAAACGGTGGGGTAGAGCGAGTTCCAGTTTTCGGGTTCGCTGTCGAGAAAATAGCCGTTTATACCGCCGTCGGCAGCCGTTCCGTATTTATACACGAGTGCGCTGATGTATTCGTCCATAAAGACGGTATCATCGTAGATATCGGGGGCCGTCAGCAGGCTGTCGTTCTTTATGCAGCGGACGGAAGCAAAGCGCTTCGGGGGATCGTCCTCCGAGATAGCGCCGTTCGTATCGTTCGCAACGAAGCCCATCATCTGCAATGTGACGTAGCGTGAAGCTATGCCGTACTTATCCGAGCGCTCGACGAGCTGACGGGTAAGAAGCGCAGGCTCATTCCGTTCGGACGGCGGATAGCTGCCAACGAGCGAAAGGTCGTTTTTCATACCGTCAAGGGAGGTCGAGTTTGAAGCGTTGGTTTCCCAGTTGTATGAGGATATCCTTGGGTCGGACTGCTTGACTGAATAAACGGTGACATCGTTCAGACCGTAAACATCGTTCAGACCGTAGATGTATCGGCTGATAGGCTTTTTATCCGCCGATGTGTCGATAGTGACGGAGTAACCCGATGTGCCTGAGCTGTATGCGGCTTCCGTAGGGATAGCTGTATCGGCAAAGA
>UQQA01000133.1 GCA_900543105.1 uncultured Ruminococcus sp.
AAGATTGTCGGCTTGATTTTTTCCAAATTTTAAATGGTACTTAGTATAAAAATCCGCCGATGTTACAGCAAATATCGGCGGATTTTTTATACGAAAAAAATAAGCTGACAGCATACCCCCTGAGAGATCTTTTGGTGTATAATGTAAAAAAATGAATTAGGGGGAACTCTTATGAAAAAAGTTTTATCGGCAGTAATGGTTATTTTTGCAGTAATGGCACTGTCTTCCTGCGCAAAAAGCTATGATGAACAGCAATCGATCGCCACCGCAAACGCCAAGCAGATCTATGTTGCAGTCAACTCCGCGCTTAAAGATGACCCAAATATACAGATAACCAGAGATTATGTTTACAATATGGCGGAAGGAGTTGTAAATGTATCATTTGACGGAACAAATGTAACAGACCTCGGTGAATGGCTCGGTAATAATTACAAGGGCTATTATTATGTTAAGTTAAACCCCGAAAAGCACACAGTTAAGTATGCTTTATGGTCAGACCACAGTATCGACCTTGATTATTATGAATATGTTGACTACACCGACAGAGCCTACTTTGACGGAACAGAACACGCCATAGGCTACTGGGGTTAATGATCGGAGGGATAAAAATGGCAGTTGTACTTTTTATCGTTTATATGTTTATCGGCATCAAGGGCGTGAATTATTTCAAGACTGAGATACTCGGCATCGTAGCCGAATATGATACGATCGTGGGGCATTTGATAAAACCTGTCGTTTATGGTGTACTGCTCGGCTGGATAGCCGCACCGATATCTTTCCTGCATTGGCTTTTTGTCGGCAGAAACAGATAAATACATAGTCAAAGGGTGCAAACGTCTGCACCCTTTTTATTTTATAACAGCCTGAACCTATTCTTCTCAAACTCAATAAGCCCCTCATCACGAAGCTTGCACAGCTCGTTCGACATTGCGCTGCGGTCTACGGACAGAAAATCCGCAAGCTGCTGACGGTTGAACGGTATGGAAAACGCGCCGCTGTTCTGCCGCTTCGCTTCTTCGGAAAGATAGGCTATCAGCTTTTCGCGTGTTGTGCGGCGCGACATATACCCGAGCTTTCGGACAAGCTTTCGGTTCTTTTCCGAAATCGCGAAAAAGAGATTTTTTACCGCCATTGCGTGAAATTTGCAGCCGTTCGGACATACCGTCAGCAGCTTGCCTATATCAAGGAATATCACGGCGCTGTCCTCGACCGCAAGCACATCATTCATCAGCGGCCCGCTCTCGGGAGCGGCGTAAGCTTCACCGAACATCTCGCCGACACCTACCATACTTATTATACTGCGGTTACCCCAGTAATCGTCACGCTGAATGTGCAGTTCGCCCTTGACGAGCATCATCAGCCGCTCAATGCGCTCGCCCTCGCGCAGAACATACTCACCCTTTTTATATGTGCAAAGCCTCGCCTGCAAACAGCCGAGCATCGCCTCGATATCTTCGTCCGAAGCGCCCGAAAAAAGCTGTGTATTTTTCAGTATGGGAATATATCTCTTCATAAGCATCTCTTTTCCGTTGTAAAAACAACCGACTTGTTGTAAATATTATATTATAATCTTATCAGAAAGTCAAGAAAACCGAACTTTCATTTTTTGAAAACAAGGAGAAAACGAAAATGATAAGAAAGATAATAAAAATAGACGAAGAAAAATGCAACGGCTGCGGACTTTGCGCCGATGCCTGCCACGAGGGTGCTATCGACATTGTTGACGGCAAGGCAAAGCTTATGCGTGAGAATTACTGTGACGGACTTGGCGACTGCCTCCCTGCCTGCCCCGTGAACGCTATCTCTTTCGAGGAGCGCGAAGCGCCTGCTTATGACGAAGCGGCTGTTCTTGCGGCGAAGAAAGCCAAGGAAGCAAAAAAGAGCGGCGTTCTCCCCTGCGGCTGCCCCGGCTCACAGTCAAGAGCTATCAGGCACGAAACAGCACCTGCTCCGACAGCATCTGTCCCCGGTCAGCTTTCACAGTGGCCCGTTCAGATAAAGCTTGTTCCCGTTTATGCTCCGTATTTTGACGGCGCAGACGTTCTCGTTGCCGCAGACTGCACGGCTTATGCTTACGGCAGCTTCCACAATGACTTCATCAGAGGCAGAATAACCCTTATCGGCTGTCCGAAGCTTGACGAGGGCGATTACGCCGAAAAGCTTACCGCGATCTTTGCAGGAAATGACATAAAGAGCATTGTCGTTACACGAATGGAAGTCCCCTGCTGCGGCGGCATCGAAAACGCCGTAAAGAGAGCGCTCAACGCCTGCGGAAAGAATATTCCGCTGAGAGTTGTGACTATTTCCGCTGACGGAAGAATACTTAACGGCTGAATTTGATGCAATAGCAAATTAGGACGATGCAGCATTTTATTCCGACACTATATGTCAGTAAAAACAGTATTTTCTGAATTGGTATTTTCCGTTCATTTCCCATAGCTGTTCATATTGCGTTGCAGATAATATATACTCACTTCGTTCGCATATATTATCTGCAAGGACAGTTTATTTGAAGAAAAAAGAATGGCGCAATTCACATTTTAGGTTAAACGGAACCGATTTCTCATGTTCTGTTTTACCTCTGGAGTGTGAATTGCGCCTTTTATTTGTTAGTGATTTCGCTATTGCGGCAGAACTTTTTGCTGTTAGTTTAGGAAATTTCGCTCTCTGCTAAAGGTCAAATTGACCTGCGACAAGGTGGCTACTCGCCCCCTTGACCCCTCGCAAGCTGTGCTCAGCTTGACCGGCATTTTGCTTCGCAGCATTTTCCTCGGTAATTTAGCGTTTCGTTTTCTCAGAATTTTTTTTCAAAAACCCTTGACAACGGTTTCCAACCGTGATATACTCAAAACATCATATTTTGAAAGGAGGCGGGCAGAATGTTCGTAAATATCTTAAACACATCAAACTATCATTACGGCATTTTTATGGGAAAAAGAACGCTGCCCGTCCTTGCGGACTAAAATTTGGGTATATAAAAGCGTCCCTGCTGTGCCGAACAGGTACAGTCAGGGGCGCTTTTTTGCGTTCAAACAGAAAGGGGTAACATAATGGCTTACTTTACGCAGACGGAAAAAGAAGAGAAAAAAGACGAGCTTCACAAGGAATACGGCGTTATAAGCAACTGTATCTACATACTGAAAAGGTTCGTCAAATACCGTAAGTCGCTGATATTTTTCCTGCTGACGGGAACGTTCGCGGCGGCTTCGATGTCCTATATCTGGAGCTTTATCGGAAAGCTTGTCATCGATATGATACAGTCGAGCGCAGGCGGCGGAAACATTGTTCCGCTCATAAAGCTTGTGACCGCGACGAGCCTTGCGGAGCTTTTCATAATGTGGCTCAACACGGTATCATCGACAAAGCTTGGCGTAGGCTTTACCTATATCCGACTTATGATAGTCAAGGAGCGCATTGCGAAAACGCTCGGAATGGATTATGAATCACTTGAAACGCCCGATATGCTCGACCGGCTTCAGAAAGCCAAGCGTGCGACTGACGGCGACTGGGTGGGCGTTCAGGGAATGATGACCTTTATGCAGGTTCTTCTCACGCAGATAATTTCCATTATCATCGCAGTTGTCATTATGACAAGCTTTGATCCGCTCATAATTCTGGTCATTGCTGTGCTGTCCGTTATCCAGTATCTTTACTTTGAATATATCCGCAAAAAGGATAAAAAGGAAATGTGGGACGCTATGATGCCTCACTGGCGAAAGCTTGAATATATGGAAACAGTAACGACCGATTTTTCCTACGCAAAGGATATTCGCCTTTTCGGAATGAAGAATTTTCTCTCAAAAAGACAGCACGAGGTATACGATGAGGAGCTTTCACACTGGATAAAGTCACGCCAATACTGGATATACAACTCGATATTCTCGCACGGAATATCGCTCATTCGTCAGCTTATCATCACGGGCTGGCTCGTTTACGGCGTTATAAAGGACGGACTTTCGATCGGCGACTTCACGCTCTATCTTGCCAGTGCAGGTGCATTTTCCAATGCGGTAAGCCAAGTCCTCTCGGCACTTTCGGGTCTGAGAGAGCGAAGCGCACACACGGACGATTACCGCAGCTTTATGGACATTCCAACGAGCGAGGACAAGGACACTATCCCCGTTCCGAAGTCCGACCGCTATGTTTTCACATTCGAGAATGTTTCGTTCAAATACAAGGGTCAAGACAAGTATGCGCTGAAAAATCTGGATCTGACCCTCGAAGCAGGTGAAAAGCTTGCCGTTGTCGGCTTGAACGGCGCAGGCAAAAGCACGTTTATCAAGCTTCTCCTGCGGCTTTACGATGTCACCGAGGGACGTATACTTATGAACGGAACGGACATACGCCGATTTAACAGAGCAGAGTATTACCGGCTGTTTTCGCCTGCATTTCAGGACGTGACCGTGTTCGCATTTCCAATGGCGGAGAATGTTTCGATGGACCCTCCCGATGAAACGGACAAAGCAAAGGCTGATAAGTGCCTGCGTGAAGCGGGACTTTCCGAAAAGATAGACAGCCTTTCCAAAGGCATCGACACCGAGCTTCTCAAGGTTCTCTACGATGACGGCGTTGACCTTTCGGGCGGCGAAAAGCAGAAGCTTGCCCTTGCAAGGGCTCTTTACAAGGGCAGTAATGTGATAGTTCTTGACGAGCCTACAGCCGCACTCGATGCGCTCGCCGAATACAAGCTTTACAAGAGCTTCAACGGACTTGTCGGCAACAGAACGGCGGTCTATATCTCGCACCGACTTTCCTCAACGCGTTTCTGCGACCGAGTTGCGATGTTTAAGGACGGCGAAATGACCGAAACGGGAACTCACGATGAGCTTATGGCGAATAACGGCGATTATGCCGAAATGTTCCGCGTTCAGGCGCAGTATTACATCGAAGACAAGGACATTTTCGACGGCGAAGTGACCGAAGCCGCCGTTGCCGACTGAAAGGAGTGACAGCTTTGAAAGAACTGAAAGAAAAGAAAAAATCTCCCGTTAAGGAGTCGCTCAAATACTGCTTCCGACAGATGAAGCAGTACAAAAGATCGTATCTTCCGCTGTCTGTGCTGAATGTTATAATCGGCGCGGCTATGCCTTTCCCCGAGCTTTTACTCCTGCCTGTTGCTGTCGATGCGCTTATGGCGGAGGAGAAAGATATACCGTTCATCATCACCTGCTTTGCGGTAATGACGGTTTCGTCCATTCTTCTTGCGGCACTGAACAGCGTTCTGACCGTTCATCTTTCCAAATGTGAGGACCTTTTTAACAATGCTTCAAGCACAGAAGTTTCCGCAAGGTGTATGGAGATAGACTTCTCGCTCACCGAGGATAAAGACGCTCTTGACAGCATCAAAAAAGCAAGGGACGGCTTATGGTGGTCGGGCGGAACGCACAACATCGCATCGGCGTTTTTCGCACTTATTTCAAACGTGATAAAGATCGCAGGCGTTATTGCCGTACTTATCATAAATGCGCCCGTACTGCTCATAATCATCGGGATTTTACTTGCACTTACAGCTGTTATCAACTCGAAGAAGAACAAGATAGACATTGAAAATTTCTCCGAGCTTTCGGGAATAAACCGTATCTTCGGACATATCTGCTGGGAAATGGAGGATTTCCGCTGCGGAAAGGACGTTCGTCTTTACAGTGCCGCAGGAATGATGCTCGCCAAAACTTCACAGCAGATAAAGCGACTTTCCGACTACTGGGAAAATATCAACAAACTGAAATTTCCGCTCAATATACTTGACATTATTGTCGGCGTTCTGCGTGATTTCGGAACTTACCTTTACCTCGGGATCCTCGCCGTTACGGGAAAAATAACGATAGGTACTTTCTCTCAGATGCTCAGCGCAGGCGGAACGCTCCACGCATCGATGCAGGCACTTATCCTCGGAATTCAGGATATCGCCAAGCGCAGTAATTATATGTATGAGATAATCAAGTTTATGGACTATCCTCCTGCAATGGAAAAGGGCGACAAAAAGGTCGAAGATCTCAGCGGCGGTCACGTTATCGAGTTCAGAAACGTAAGCTTCAAATATCCTCATACGGATAAATACGTTCTCAACAATGTTTCGCTCACGCTCCGAGCAGGTGAAAAGCTCTCGGTAGTCGGACTTAACGGCGCGGGAAAAACAACCTTCATCAAGCTTTTGTGCCGTCTTTACGATGCCGACAGCGGTGAGATCCTCCTTGACGGCGTGAATATCCGTGACTATGACTACGATGAGTATATGAAGCTTTTCTCGGTAGTTTTCCAAGACTTCAAGCTGCTTGCGTTCTCGGCGCAGGACAACATTCTCCTCGGCAAAGAGGACAGCGGCGAAACGGTCGATGAGCTTTTCCGCAAGACGGGGCTTCTCGACAAGATAAACTCGCTCCCCAAGGGCAGAGATACGATGATGTTCAAGCAGTTCGACAATGACGGCGTTGAGCTTTCGGGCGGCGAACAGCAGAAAATGGCTATCGCCCGTGCGCTTTACAAGAACGCTCCGGTCATAATCCTTGACGAGCCGACAGCGGCGCTTGACCCCGTTGCGGAGTATGAGATTTACCGCCAGTTCGACAGTCTTGTAAACGGCAAAACTGCGGTCTACATTTCGCACCGTCTTTCCTCCTGCAAATTCTGCGACAACATTGCGGTATTCTCGGAGGGAACGGTCAAGGAATACGGCACTCACAGCGAGCTTGTTCACAAGCCGAACGGAATTTACGCCGAGATGTTCAAGGCTCAGGCGCAATACTATGTTTAATGCGTAATGCGTAATGCGTAATTTGTTATGTTACAATAGATAGGTGACACAAAGTATAGAAAAACAACTTCCAAAA
>UQQA01000134.1 GCA_900543105.1 uncultured Ruminococcus sp.
CGGTTTGTTTTCTGTTGCACTTTCCCTAAGGTCGCCCTCGGCTGCCGTTAACAGCTATCCTGCTCTGTGATGCCCGGACTTTCCTAACCCCGAAACGCTGATAAGGCGCTCCGGGGTTCAACCGCATAGCTTACTCGCAGATAAGATTATAGCACGGCAAAAGGCTTTTGTCAAGCTTTTGCCGTGCTAAAAATCACTGTTCGCTGTAGTTCTTTAACATTGCATCAAGAATTTCGGGGTAGTAGATCTTTTTGCCGACTCTGTCAATAAGACCGAAGTTTTCGGTTCCTACCTTTGTTCCGCCGTTGTCCCACCATATACAGGGAATGCCTGCTTCTGCGGCTTTCTTTGTGTAATCATCTGCCCAGCGAACTCTGTCTTCGAGGTTGTCCTTGTTCGTTGCGCCGAATTCGCCGATAACAACGCCTACACCATTATCTATATATGTAGATTTGAGGCTGTCGATAAAGCTGAGGTCGCCGATCTTTGAGCCGTCCCAGTTCTTGTAGCCTGTGGCGTTCATCGCAAAATCATAAGGAGAATATGCATGAACGGAAACGATAAGACGGTTTGCAGGGTCAGTCGGGAGTGTGAATGACTTGTGCATTGCTGTCCAAGCGTCGGCTCTGTTGCTCGGTACCATGAGGTAACGTGTTTCGTTGAAACCGCCTGCGGCTCTTACCGTGTCAACGAAGTCCTGATCGAGCTTTGAAATAGTTTCGATAGAATCGATGCCGTCCTCGTCGTTGTCGGCGAACCACCACTCCTTGCTGGTGTTTGCAAGTCTTGGTTCGTTCATACCCTCGAATACGAGCTGTTCGTCATAGTTTGCAAAACGCTCTGCGATCTGCTTCCAGATAGTTGTGAGGTACTTTGAAGCGTTTTCATAATTTTCAGAAGTAGGGTAATACTTGTCGTTGTCGTGATGAGAATTGATGATAACGTAAAGTCCGTCATCGATAGCATAGTCAACGACTTCATTTACACGGTTCATCCATTCCTCGTCGATGTTGTTGTTTTCATCAACGTGATTGCTCCACGAAACGGGGATTCTGATCGTGGTGAAGCCCGATTCCTTTACGAAGTCAACAAGCTCTTTTGTAGCCTTTGGCTGACCCCATGATGTTTCGGAGGACATTCCGCTGCCCGTTGCGTCAAGAGTGTTTCCAAGAATCCAGCCAAGCTTCATATTCTTGACGAAATCAACTGAGTTGTCGGCAATATCGACCTTTGGAGCATAAGCTTCGGTCTCGGCTGTATCTCCGCCTGCGTTTGTGTCCGTGTCGGTATTGGATCTGCCGCAGCCTGCGAGCATCGAAACCGCGAGCAAAGCAGCGAGTGCTGCTGATAAAGGCTTTTTGATATTTTTCATTATAAATTTTCCTTTCCGAGAAATATTTTCGTGTATATTGTACCATAGTTTTTTGAATAATTCAAGTATTTGCTGTAAAAACGTTCACAAAATTTTTGTCGGTGTGAATTTAAAAATTGCAACAAAAAAATATTGCTTTTTTCGTCATATTGTAGTATAATGTCAAATATAAGTAAGCCGAATGATTGTCTTTTATAAATAAATCGGAAAGGTCGCGTTCATTTTGACAAATTTAGGTTTTATCGGCGCAGGAAATATGGGTTCTGCCATTATTAAGGGCGTTGTCGCTGCGCAGTCCTCGGGCGAAAAAAATATCGATATCTTTGCCTATGATAAAGATTCATCGAAGCTTGACGCTCTTGAAAAAATCGGCGTAAACAAGTGCGTTGACGAAGCAGACGTTGTAAAAAAATGCAAATATGTACTTCTGGCTGTAAAGCCGCAGGGAATTGATGCTGCACTTGAAGCTATCGCTCCGTTCGTGAACGGCGATACTGTTATTATCTCCATTGCAGCAGGAATTTCCGAGGAATACATCAAGAAAATGACTATCCCCGAGGCTAAAGTCGTCCTCGTAATGCCGAATACACCGCTTCTTCTCGGCGAGGGTGCTTCTGCGCTCGCAAAGGCAGAGCCTACAACAGATGGAGAGTTTGAATTTGTGAAGAACATCTTCGCTTCAAGCGGCGCTGCCGAAGTCGTACCTATAAATAAGATGAAAGAGATCATTGCGATAAACGGCAGCAGCCCTGCTTTCATCTATCTTTTTGCAAAAGGCTTCACAGAATATGCGAAGTCGGTCGGAATCGACGGTGGCGCAGCAATGAACCTCTTTGCACAGTCGCTTATCGGCTCGGCGAAGATGCTCACCGACTCGGGATATACCGTTGATGAGCTTATCAAAATGGTATCTTCACCCGGAGGAACGACGCTTGCGGGACTTGACGAATTCTACAAGGGCAGCCTTACCGAGGTTGTCGGAAAAGCCTGCGAGAGCTGCACGAAGAGAGCATACGAACTTTCGAAGTAAAGTCTAAATCACAGTTTGTCCGCATATAATTTCTTTGAAATAAAAAGCAAAGGAAGATGTATATGCAAAGGACAAAAAATGTTATGCCTTTTCTGCTCGGATTGAAAAGTTCAAGGGCAAGCGGCAGACTTCCCGTAGTTCTGCTGATGCTGCTGTTCTGTCTGGGCGAGCTTACGGGCGCGGTTTCAAGTTGTGTTGATACGGAAAATGATATCCTGCGCAGGTCGGCGGAGCTGTTTTTCCGCAACCGTGCAGGGTGTACGTTCATCGAAACACTTGTGAACTCGTTCTCCGGGCCGTTCCTGCTGATGCTTGCGTGTCTGCTGCTCGGTTTCGGGGCGGTGTCAATGCCTGCGGAGCTGCTCGTTCCTTTTTTTCACGGACTTGGGACAGGCGTTATGCTTGCGGATATGAACGCGGCATACGGCTTTAAAGGTACGCTCGTTTCAACGGTTTTCATACTGCCGTTTGCGGTGCTTTCGGCGTTTATCGTGCTTATTGCGGCGAGGGAAAGCTTTTCGATGTCTTTTCTTTCGGCGAAGCGCCTGCTTGGTTTGGACAAGTCGGACGCAGGCACGGTGAAGCTTTATCTTACGAAATTTCTTGTGCTTTTTGCGGCACTCGGAATGCTGTCGCTTGCAGACAGTCTTGTCACCTACTTTTTTGCAGGACTTTGGTCGGATTTTTTAGGAATATAACAGGGAATATAAAAATTAAGGAGCTGTATTTATTTGTCACTTTTTGGATTAAACGATTATACTAAGGCAGGCCCGGGCATTGCGAAAAATGCACCCAAGAAAAAACCGTTCTTCGAGTTTTTTGAGCTTTATTTCCGCAAGTTCTGGAAGCTTCTGGAGCTTAATCTGCTGACGGCACTTTTCTGTATTCCCGTTGTAACGATAGGTCCTGCGATCGCAGGTATGACAAGAGTTCTGCGCAACTACCGACTTGAAAAGAACGCGTTTATCTTCCATGATTTCTGGAAAGGCTTTTCGGGAAACCTCAAACAGTCGATACCGATCGGACTTCTCGATACACTTTTTGCTGTTTCGGCTTATGCTGCGCTTCAGGTATATCCTGCGATGTATAAAAGCTCGGGCAGCATCATCTATATTATCCTCTGCGTTATCTCGATAAGCTTTGCGCTTACGCTGCTGATGATGAATTTCTACATCTTCCCGATGATGGTTGCGACCGATCTCAGCCTTGCGAATATCATCAAGAATTCGTTCTTCCTCACCTGCGTTGGACTTAAAAAGAACATAATCACGCTGCTTATTGCAGTATTTATCGTGCTTTTGCTCGGTGTGATGATAATTCTTCACCCGCTTTCGGTGATAATTATTCCGATATGGCCGATAAGCTTTCTCGGATTTCTTATAATGTTCAACTCCTATCCGCTTATCCAGAAGTATGTCATCGATCCTTATTATGAGGAAAGAGGGGAGAGCAATCCCGAATATGCTTACCTCGAACCGCTTGATGAAGAGGACGCTATTTTCACCGATATGGGCGGAAAGGAAGCTCCTGTAGCTTCATCTAAGGAAAAGCCGGAAGGCTCCAAATCAAAGGGCAACAAGAAAATTTCCTGATATGACGAAAAAATTTGTCAAAACCCTTTACAAATGAAAAATAATATGGTATAATACTTTTTGCTGTGCTATGTGTGTACAGTGTATTTCCGTCTACTTGGAATACGGGTAACGCTCCGCAGGAGAATTGTACCTACCGTATTCTATGTTTACGGGCAAATTTTTGAAAGAGGTGTATTTATTATGATGCGCAAAGAAGAAAAAGCTGCTGTAATCGAAGCAAACAAGAAGAGCGAACACGACACAGGTTCACCTGAAGTTCAGATCGCTATCCTCACCAAGAGAATCAATGACCTTAACGCTCACCTTAAGGATCATCCGAACGACCACCACTCCAGAAGAGGTCTTCTTAAGATGGTTGGCCGCAGACGTAACCTTCTCAACTACCTTATGAAGAAGGATATCACAAGATACCGTGCTACTATCGAAAAGCTCGGAATCCGTAAGTAATTTTTTACCGAAGGCAGTTCGTAAAGGCTATGTCCTTTACGCTGCCTTTGGTGCGTTTTAATGAAAATCAAATCGTTAAGCAGTTGTTTAGCATTAAATTGTACCCGTTCGCTGAATGGGCAGAATTTATTGCTAAAGCTGCTGACGGTGGAAAATTAAATATTATATTTAACAGGAGGCAGTTCAAATGGCAATGTCCAAACTCAAGACTTTTGATAATTACAGAGTCTTCACAACAACATTCGCAGGCAGAGAGCTCAAAGTCGAAACAGGCAAGACCTGTGAGCTTTCCAACGGTTCGTGCTGGGTAACATACGGCGAAACAGTCGTTATGGCTAACGTTACCGCAAGCCCCAAGCCAAGAGAGGGCGTAGATTTCTTCCCCCTTTCAGTTGACTATGAGGAGCGTCTTTACTCCGTAGGCAGGATCCCAGGCTCCTTTACAAAGAGAGAGGGCAAGCCTTCCGATAAGGCTATCCTTACTTCAAGAGTAGTCGACAGACCTATCAGACCGCTCTTCCCCAAGGATATGAGAAACGATGTTTCCGTTGTTATGACAGTTCTCGCTGTTGACCCCGATTATTCCCCTGAGATCTGCGGAATGATCGCTACTTCCGTTGCTATCTCTATTTCCGATATTCCCTGGAACGGACCTATCGGCGGTATCTCCGTTGGTCTTATTGACGGTGAGATCGTTCTTAACCCTAACCTCGAACAGAGAGCAAAAACAGACCTCAACCTTACAGTTGCAGGCACAGCCGAGAAGATCGTTATGATCGAAGCAGGCGCAAACGAAGTTCCCGATGATGTTATGCTCAAGGCTATCCTCACAGGTCACGAAGAGATCAAGAAGATCGTTGCTTTCATCAACGACATCAAGGCTCAGATCGGCAAGAAGAAGTTTGAATTCGAGTCAATGGAAGTTGACCACGACCTCTTTGATGCTATCGAAGAAATGGCTGCTGAGGACGTTAAGGTCGCTCTTGACACAGATGATAAAAATATCCGCGAGGAAAGACTTAATCCTATCAAGGACGCTATCCACGCTAAATTTGACGAAGCTTATCCCGACAAGATCGCTATGATCGATGAGTGCATCTACAAGCTTCAGAAGAAGATTGTCCGCAACTGGCTCTATGAGGGCAAGCGTGTTGACGGCAGAGGCATCGATGAGATCCGTCCTCTCGCTTCCGAAGTAGGTGTTCTTCCAAGAGTACACGGTTCGGGACTTTTCACAAGAGGTCAGACACAGGTACTCACGATCGCAACACTCGGACCTATCAGCGATTCACAGAAGATCGACGGTCTTGATGAAGAAGACAGCAAGCGTTATATGCATCACTACAATTTCCCGTCCTACTCCGTTGGCGAAACAAAGCCTTCAAGAGGACCCGGACGCCGTGAGATCGGTCACGGTGCGCTCGCTGAAAGAGCACTCGTTCCCGTACTTCCTTCCGTTGAAGAATTCCCGTATGCAATGCGCCTTGTTTCCGAAGTCCTTTCTTCCAACGGCTCAACATCGCAGGGTTCTATCTGCGGTTCTACGCTCGCACTTATGGACGCTGGCGTTCCTATCAAAGCACCCGTTGCAGGTATTTCCTGCGGTCTTATCACAAGAGATGACGGCAGCTTTATGACAATGGTAGATATCCAGGGCCTTGAGGACTTCTTCGGCGATATGGACTTCAAGGTTGGCGGTACTCACAAGGGTATCACAGCTATTCAGGTCGATATCAAGGTCGACGGTCTTACACCTGCTATCATCGAAGAAGCTTTCGCTAAGACACACAAGGCAAGAGATTATATCCTTGATGAAATTATGCTCAAGGCTATAGCAGAACCCCGTCCGACTGTCGGCAAGTATGCTCCCAAGATGCTCCAGACCAAAGTTCCGGTTGACAAGATCAGAGAAGTTATCGGTCAGGGCGGTAAGGTCATTCAGAAGATCTCCGCTGACTGCGGCGTAAAGATCGACATCAACGACGACGGCAACGTATTTGTAAGCGGTGTTGATATGGACGGCGTTAAGAAGGCTATCCAGATCGTAAACACTATCGCAAACGATCCCGAAGTCGGCGCTATCTACAAGGGCAAAGTAGTTCGCCTTATGAACTTCGGTGCATTCGTTGAGATCGCTCCCGGCAAGGACGGACTTGTTCATATCTCCAAGCTCGACAAGCAGAGAGTTGAAAAGGTAGAAGATGTTGTTTCTATCGGTGACGAGATCGTTGTTAAGGTAATGGAGATCGATAATCAGGGCAGGATCAACCTTTCAAGAAAGGATGCCCTCGCTGATATCGAAGCAAAGAAGAACGCAAACAATTAATACTAATTCTCGATCAACCTATAGACAAACTCTCGGCTATAATAAGTTCAT
>UQQA01000135.1 GCA_900543105.1 uncultured Ruminococcus sp.
AGCTACGAGCTTTTGCTTGATTTTTTGTACACTTTCAGTTTAAAAATCAGTATAAAAACAGACCCTCTGTTCCAAAATCGAACGGAGGTTTTTTTATGTCATCACAGCTCAGAATTTCTGCATTACTTATCGTATTTTCAATCATACTTTTTACAGGCTGTAAATCTATCAAAGACACCATTATCCCACGTCAGCCGAAGCTTGACCAGCCTTTTTCCTGCACATTCGAATTGACGGCGTTCGCAGACGACCGCGACAGCAAAATGGACGTTTCGGGCGATATCACCCGTTACGGCACGGGGATTTGGGAGATGAACATCACCTCTCCCGACACGATGAAAGGTCTTAACATCAAGTATAACGAGGGCAGCACGACCGCTTCGCTCGGCAGTCTTACGCTTGAGATCGAAAGCGGCAAGCTCAACGAAGCCGCAATGTTCAAGCGCATTTTCGACGCATTCGATTCCTGTGCCGCACTGCACGATATGGAGCTTTTCGATGACGGCGAAGCTGCTGTTTACAACGGTGCGGACTTCACCTTAGCATTTGATAAGGCAGCAATGATCCCGACCTTGCTCACATTCTCCGACGGGATTACTGTAAATATTTCATCATTCTGCGGACTAACTGAGCAAACGCCCGAAGCATCGGCTGAAAATACCGTCGAAACACAAACGACCGAATAATAAAAAATGCACACAACTCTTTCGGAATTGTGTGCATTGATTTTTAATACTGTGAAACGTAATCCAAAGGATCGAGGTAGTAACCGTTTGAACGAACCTCAAAGTGGAGGTGGTTACCAGTTGCATAACCGGTCGAACCAACATATCCAAGGAGCTGTCCCTTTACAACGTAGTCACCGTAGCTGATAGCGATGCTGCTCATGTGAGCGTACATTGTAACATTGCCGTCATCGTTTGCTACCATTACGCTGTTGCCGTAGCCGTCATACTTGTTTGCGGCTCTTGTAACTGTACCCGAAGTTGCTGCATAGATCGGTGTGCCGTAAGGAGCTGCGATATCAAGGCCCTTATGACCTCTGCCGTCGCCCATATAAGCGGAGATGTAACCGCCGTCAACCGGCCAGAAGTAATCACCCGAGCCGCCGCTGCCTGTGCTTACTGCGGTGGTGGTAGGTCTTGTTCCCACTCTTACTTCCTTTGTAACGGGTTCGGAGAGAACAACACGGCTCTGCTCGTTTCTCGAGATTATCATACCGTTCTTGTATGTAACAAGTGCTGTAACCTCTGCTTCGCCCTCAACACCCGCAACATCGACCTTTTCTTCACCTTTATAGAGGTTTTCGTCCTCTGTTCTGACGATCTCATAATCGATAGGAACGGTGTAAGTTTCGCTCTTTGTAACGAGCGTCTGGAGGTAAGGAACTTCAGCGGAAAGTGTGATAACTGCGCCTACAGGACAATATGAAGTGATATCATCGATCTCATCGCCCTCATACACTGCAGGACAAGCAAGAAGCTCATCAAGCGAGATGCTGTTGTGTGATGCGATGTTCCAAGGATTATCACCGTTCTGAACTTCGTAGTAAACAGGTTCAGCTGCAATAGAACTGAGCTTGTCGATAACTTCCTGCTGAGAAATTATCTCAGTAGGATAAACGAACTGCTCGTATGTATATTCAACCGACTTGTCAAAGCCGACGGAAACAACATCGGGGTCGTTCATATAAGGCTCTTTTATGGATTCGATGTAAGCTTCGATCTCGTCCGTTGCTTCAACAGCGGCATAGAAGCTGCCGTTTATCATAACGGAGTAAGCTCTTACCTTGCCGTCAAGCTCATCGGAAGAGAGTGATGAAACCGCTTCTTCAGCCTCTTCTTCGAGTGAAGCGGGTGCAGTCTGCTGTTCTTCGGTCTGATCTTCGGCAGGAAGTGTGATATCGAGCTGCTCCTGCATCTTTTCGATAAGCTCCATCTCATCGATAACTTCGTCCATGGAGTTGAGCGGCTTTATCGAAAGGTTCGTGCTTACGAGAGCCGTATCATCGGTGGAATAATAAACATTCTTATCGGAAATGGACTGCTGTGCGTCCGTTACGACCGATTCGGCGGAAACAACGCCAAGCTCTGTTCCGTTGTACTCAACTGCGATACCGTAGCTTGTTGAAGCCGTGCTGCAAACGACTGCGATAAGCAGTGCGACCGAAGCCGCTGGGAAAACATAGTTTACAGCGGTCTTGAAAACGTTCTTTTCGCGCTTGGCAGTCCGAACGGCATTTGAAGCCATTGTCTTTACCGCCGAAACAAATCCGTTAGCCTTAACATTTTCCGCAAATCCTCTGAAGCCGCCGCTCACCTTGGCTGCGGTCTCGGCAGAAGCCTCCGCGATCTTGCGAATCGTTGACTTCACAGCGTTTGCGACCTTATGATGTGTTGGCTTTACAGCATTTCTGATCCGGCCTGCGATGTACGCAATGTACTGCGCAGACTTTGACGCACCGTATGAAAAAGTATATGCAATGAGTGCTCCCGCATTTATGACAGCACCTTCGAGCTTTTCCAGCTTATCCTTGCTCTCTTTTATAGAAACCGGCGGCACGAAGTCAACGCAGTTATTCTGCTTGCCGTTTTCACCGTTTCTGCTTTTCATCGGAACATCTCCTTTCCTTATCGGTCACTGACCGAGGTTTTATATATCGTATAATGTAATTTTCTATAAATTTACGGTCGAATTAGTTACAATTCAGTTACACCATTACCTATTATACGATTTTTTCCGAGAAATTCAAGGGAAATCAAAAAATAGTAACATTTATTCTGCTTTTTTAACAATTTCATTCCCCATTATTTGTGCATTTTAAGCAAAATCACGGATCAAAATCGTTTTCGAAAACTTGATATATCGTTTACAGCGGTTTAAAATATTCTCTTTCCGTTAAGAAAAGCCTTCCAAAAACGATTACGAAAAAACCCGTCCCATTTTCTCAAAAACGCGTAATTTCTGCCAAAAAACCGCACGGATACGTCATTTCCCTAAAAGTTACAAAACGGTTACAACTGTAACCGTTTATTTTCTCAATATAGAAAGCATATCCTCTCTTATCGGTGCGGAAAGGCTTATTTTTTCGCCCGAAACGGGGAGCATAAACTCCAGTTCGCCGCAATGGAGCGCCTGATGCGTTATGTCGGAAATGTCGCCGCCGTACATATCATCACCTGCAAGGGGGTGTCCGATGTGTGCGAAATGCACCCTTATCTGGTGCGTTCTGCCCGTTTCAAGCCTGATGCGGACAAGCGTGTATTTCTCATTCCCGCCAAGGACGGTGTAGTTCGTAACGGCGCACTGACCGTCGGGACGAACTTCCCTTGTTATCACCGAACCGTCACACCTGCCTATCGGAGCGTCTATCTTTCCGCTGCCCGAAAGCTTTCCGCAGACTACTGCGAAATACGTCTTTTCTATCGTGCCCGAAAGCTTCGCTGCCGCGAATGAATTCTTCGCCACGGCGCAAAGCCCCGATGTATCCTTGTCGAGCCGATTTATCGGGCGGAACGTCATATCCCCGTGCTGCGCCGCAAAAAGATTGCCGAGCGTGTCATACCTATGCCGATGCGATGGGTGGACGGGCATATCAACGGGCTTATCGTAAACTATAACATCATCGTCTTCATAGACAACCGGAGCAAAAAGGTCGGGATTTTCGTCAAGCGGTTCGCCGCTCTGCATACCGATAGCGGCAATATCACCCGTGTGGACAATATCTATCGTCCGTGCAGGTTCGCCGTTGAGCGTTATCCCTCCGCTCACCTGCTTCAGCTTCGTTATAAGACGACGGGAAGCTCCGCTTTTACGCAGGAACTCCCCGAGATCTTTTCCGTCATCTTCTTTTGTGACGGCGAATTCAATTTTTCTTTTATTTTCAGACAAGTGCTTCCTCCTTAATACCCTCGGCATTCCCGATGTGCCGCGAATCCGAGCGGTAAGCGTCAAAAATTTCCGCAGCAGCCGCCGCAAATGTCATCTTTGTATATGGTATAACGAAAATAAGCGGAAATATCGCAAGGCAACTCACCCAAAGCGGTGAAAGCGAAAAGACGAGCTTTATTATGCCGAACCTGCTGCCCCTTGCAACTATTATACTTTCTGCGATTATCTCTTTCGGCGCTTTTTCGGGATCGGAGGCGTAAAGATACGGTACAAAAATATATCTCAGATGATAGATTATGTACATAAAAACGAGCAGTGCGCCCGTTATTGCAAATACCGCAAGGCTAACCGCCGCCGCAGTCGGGTCTTGGTCGAGCAGCCACCTGAAATGCCACGTCATAAGCGCAATAAACGCTATCGGAAAGACCGCAACGCCCATTCTCCTTGCAATTACCATAAATTCAAGCTTGAGCGTTCCCTTTATGTGCTTTCTGTGCATATAGCAGCTGAAAAAGCCCGAACCCGGAATACTCGTTGAATGAGCTTCCTGAAAATAGAACCACGCCGTGCCGTATTTGAGCGGAATAAGGGCAACATACAGCAGGAAGATATATATAATCGCCGCCACCCCGAGCTTCCAGCCGCCTTTTCCGAGGCTGCCTATACCAAAGCTTATCACGCCGCATCGGAAAAGTATCTCCGTCACCGTCAGAAACGCAAGCACCGCCATTGTCAGCACCGCCGTAACGATAAAGACCTCGCCGACACATTCACCCCAGCAGCATTTCAGCCGCTGTGCGGCAAAACGCCTGTACCGCTCGTTATCAAGGCTTTTCATCGTTCAGCTCCCCTTAAAATTCGTTGTAATCAGCAGCATTCCCGAACGGGACTTTTCCGATTATCTCGAACACGCCGCCGTTCTGCCAGAGCATCGCCGAAACATTCACCATATAACCCTCGCCGGGTTCGCAGGCAAAGTCCATAGGCTTCATCTTAGGCAGACCGAAGCAGGACATAAGGTTCATCAGTATTCCCGAATGGGTGACAACGCCTGCTTCGTGTATATTTTCCTTCATCATATCCATTATAATAAGGTTAAGTCCCGAAAGGCTGCGGTTTATCATATTGCGCAGGCTCTCACCGTTCGGCGGAGGATTGTCAAGTCCGCCCTTTATCCACTTGTGATAGCTGTCCAGTTCAAGCAGGTCTTTCAGCTCGATGCCCTCGAAAACGCCGAAATCCATCTCGGTCATTTCGTCGCATATCACGATCTCACGGTCGGGGAAAATTATCTCTGCCGTCTGCAATGCTCGGGTAAGAGGGCTGGAATAAACTCTGTTTACCTTTGGATAAGCATAGACCCTTGCCTTTTCCTCAAGGTCAGCTCTGCCCTTGTCGGAGAGCGGCCAGTCGGACTTTCCGATATATATTCCTTTTTCGTTTGCCTCGGTCATTCCGTTGCGTATAAATGTTATTTTATATCCGTTCATAGTATTCTTCCCTGCAAATTTTTCTTATTAATATAGTATATATTACATGCTGTTTTTTGTCAATACAAGCCTTGCGGCAGTATAGTTTATACAAATAAAATTTACATTTTGTCCATTTATTTGTAAAGCAGCATCATTTCAACATCTTGACGGAATTTTTCAAATATGGCACAATATCTTGTATTATGCCGATTTTGCGTATGAAACGCCTGTTTTACCATTATGTAACTTCAACAAAAAACAATTATAACCTTTATCGAGTTTTTTCCACAAACCCCCTTTACAAAATGTACGTTATAAGATATAATTTACAGTACGTAATTGTCGGCAAACAGAGAAAAATAGATATAAAAGATGATTATGAGAACGATCGGGAGGTGACAAGATGAATTCCGACTTTCCAAGAATTATAACCCTCTTAAGGAAAGAACGAGGCATCAGTCAGAAAAACGCAGCGGCGGATCTTGGTATTTCGCAGGCGCTGCTTTCACATTATGAAAAAGGTATCCGTGAATGCGGTCTTGAATTTCTTGTCAAGGCGGCAGACTATTATAACGTTTCCTGCGACTATCTGCTCGGACGCTCGCCCGAACCTGCAGGAAAGACCATTTCCTACGAAGATATCCCGGAGCAGGATCCCAGCTCGGGCAAGATCGCAGCAGGCGGCAGTATGATGGCGGCTTTCAACAGAAAGCTCATCGTCAATTCGCTCAATGTCCTTTTTTCACTTGTCCAGAAAACGGGCAGCAATACCATTATGAAAGCTGTTTCTTCGTATATGATGCTCGCAGTGTATAAGATGTTCCGCATCGTCTACTCCTCAAACGGGAAAAACGACCAGCGGTTCTTCACTATCCCCGAAATAGCAGCTTCGGGTTCGGCATCGGCGGCAATGGCAATGTGCGAAGCGGAAGCCTCCGCAGCCGCAAAGGGCGTAACATTCGGCGAAAATGATATCGCACTCGAAAGCGACAGCAATATCATCACCGCATCAACATTATCGGAAGAATACGCAGGCTCGGCATCTTCACTCCTCAACGTAGTAAAGAACAGCGAAGCAAGAATAAAGATAATCAGCGACAGCTCGAAGTAAATCGGGGAATACAATACGTTTCAATGCTGCGAAGCCAAGCCAAGTTTACGTCCACACTTTTTAAAGGGTGGCAGGGAACCCCTGCAGGAAGTTCGTATACACTTTATGTCGGGCTGTTATTCTACCGCTCGGTACCGTTAACAGATGAGCAGAGGAAAGTTCACCGGGCAGAGCCCTTGGTCGCAGGTCAATTTGACCTTTAGCAGAAAGCGAAATTTCTTAAACTAACAGCGAAAAACTCGCTGAAATAGCGTAAGCACTAACAGTT
>UQQA01000136.1 GCA_900543105.1 uncultured Ruminococcus sp.
ATTTTTAAACTGAAAGTGTACAAAAAATCAAGCAAAAGCTCGTAGCTGTTTAACAGCTTTATATGGCTTTTGAGCCAATTTTTTGTCTACACTTTGATTAAAAATTAGTATTAGACCTCATCTGATATTATTATAATTATGTTCGGTTCAAAAAACTGTCGATTAAGGGACAGCTGAAAAATTTGGCAATATAAATAAAAAAGTCCCCCGAAATTCATCGGAGGACAAGCATTTTATATTTAGTATTAAGCAAGAAGCTTGATAAGATAATCGATAAGGTCTTTGATCTGTGGCTTGGAGAACTGTGCGTCCGCACCGACTGATTTTCCCTTTGCGATCATCTGCTCATTGATAAGCGAGGAGAAGAGGAGAACAGGTATCTTTTTAAGAACATCATCATCTTTGATTAGCTTTGTAAGTCTGTGACCGTCCATTTTAGGCATTTCAATGTCACTGATTACACAAGCTATCTCGTCTGTGATGTGATCGCCTGCACTGCGGTGGGAGAGAATATAATCCCAAGCGTCCTGACCGTTGGAGAATGATTCGATGTTCGTAAATCCAATGTGTTCAAGCGACTCGGTTATCATCTTGTTGAGGAATTTTGAGTCATCGGCAACAACAAGCTTTTTCTTAGCCATTTCAGCCGTTGCGTGACCGACCTGATCGATGCCCGTTGTGTCAAGTCCTGCGTCCTTGTTAAGCTTTGAAACGATCTTCTCAAAGTCAAGAATGATGATGATCTCACCGTTGAGCTTTACAACGCCCGTTGCAAGACCTGCCGCATCATTGCCGCTTCCGCCCGATGTAATGGACGGCGGATCGGAAATATCCGACCATGATATACGCTGGATACCCTTTACTCGGCTGACATGGAATGCGACTTGGATACCATTGAATTCGCTGATGATAAAGATATCTTTGCCCGTATTTTTGTAGGGCTTTTTAACAACTTTATGTAAGTCGATAACGGAGATGAGCTTATCTCTCGGGATAAAAACGCCCTCAATTTCTTCGGGGGAGTTTGGAACGGGAGTTACCTCCTGATTTATCATTATCTCAACAACTTTGGAAATATTGATGCCGAATGTGCTGTCACCGACCTCAAATTCAAGTATCTGAAGCTCATTAGTACCGCTTTCAAGAAGAATATTTGTGTCCATAATAACACTCCTTTTAGGTTGTTGTAACTATTATACAACAAATTGAATATAATTGCAATAGCTTTTTGTTTTTTTGTGTAAAAAAGTGAAAAAGGTCGTTATAATTCGCCATTAAGTCTTTTTATCTGGCGAATATCCTCACCGACAAGGCAAAGCGTGGAGAATTCACCGAAAATTCGTGAGATAATACGTTCGTTGTATTTTTTCTGAAGCTCCGCCGCCGTAAGATTTGTGCTTATAATGGTCGGAAGTCCAAGGTTTATTCGGCTGTTGATGATGTTGTATGTTACGGATTCGTAAAACTGCGATGAAAATTCCGCTCCGAGATCGTCAAGCACAAGCAGATCTGCATTGACGAGCAGATTTACCGTGTCCATATTTTCCTCTTCGCTGACCTTGCCGAAATGTTCACGTTCGATTATCGTAAGAAGATTTACGATAGAACCGTAAGCCGCATTGAAGCCTCTTTCGGCAACAGCCTTTGCAATTGAAAGCGAAAGATGTGTCTTTCCCACACCTGTTTTGCCGTACATAAGCAGACTTTCCGATTTCAGTGAAAAGCTTTCGGCATAATTTCTGCAGAATTCGTATATGTTTTTCATTATCTCAAAGCAGTCATCGCCGTCAGCGTCTTTTTTCCCTCGGTAATATTCGAGCGAAAAATGATTGAAGTCGCAGTCGGGAAGATTAGCCTGCCCATTGAGCTTTTCAATGCTGTATTTTTTCAGCAGATTGAGCAGACAATCACATCGCCCGTACTCGGTGTAGCCTCTATCCCGGCATTTTTCGCAGTAATATTTCGGTTTAAGGTAGTCGGCAGGGTAGCCGTTTGCCGTAAGAAGACCTTCAACAAGCTTCTGCGCCTGCAAGTTTTTTTCTTTTATGTCGGCAAGGCTTTCCTTGATGTTCGCCTTTTTTGAGATGATAAGCTTTGAAATATCAACAATGGTTCGGGAAAGCTGTGAATTTATTTCACGGATTTCGGGAATTTTTATTTCGATCTCTTTCTGCCTGCGGTCATTTTCGCTCTGGGAGGATAAACGCCTGCTGTTTATGACCGATTCTGCTTTTTCGTAAGTCTGTCTGTCGTAGCTCATCTTGACCCTCCGTTAAGGTTTGGAATGTTGTTTTTCGCGTGTTGAAGAAGCTTGTTAAGATCGTAGGAGTGATCGTCACTCGCAGCAACAGCCGCCTGCTGAGGAGCGATGCGGCTCTGCTCGTACTTTTCGGCATCGGCAGGAGTTCGGATATTGTTCGCAAGCCAGTTTTCGATGATCTTTTTCATATACGGAAAAGCGGCTTTTCCCGTTGCCTGTACCGTTCGTTCGTATGCCAACTCAATAAGCTCAATTGTAACGCCAGAAGCCGCCCATTCGCCGACGATCTCCTTTTCTTTCGGGGTGAGCGCGCGATTAAGCTCCAGCCGCGTCTTTATCCTGCCTTCAAGCGAAGAATATATCTGTAAACGCTTTATTTCCGCATCTGCACGTTCATGAGTGGTGATATCCTTTTCGTACCAGGAAACAGCAATGCGTTCAACATAGCCTATGTTGGTCTTGTTTATCGATTTGCAGAATTCTATCAGCATAAGAAGAATATCCGTACCAAGCGAGTAGTAATCACTCAGCCAGATAAGAGTCCGCTGTTCCGTGTTGTTGAGCGGCTTGCCGAGTATCGATTCCGCACCCGAAAGCAGAAATGCAATATCCTGCGAGCTTTTTACCTTTTCCGCAATTTCTGCGGGGGAAAGCATTTTCACCGCTTTTTCGGAAGAAATCGCAGGCTTGACCGTAGGTGCAGGCTGCGGTGATGGCTGTAAATTTTCAGTCGGAACAGAAGCTTTTGCAATAGACGAAGCAGCTGTTTCCGACGGGCAGATAACTCCGACCTGTTCCCAAAAAGAAAGGGAATCTTCAACGTCCTCCGCAGTCATATTTTTATCGAGCTGTGCAGCAATATCGGCAGCATTTTCGGTGGCGGCAGTCTTGTACCGCATTATGTAGAAAAGTACCTTTGCCGCCTTGCCGCTTGCAAGCTTTATATTGTCAACAGCACTGTCGGGAACGGCGAATGCCCCGTCCGAACAGCTCCAGTTTACTTTGTAATTCATAAATGCTGTGTTTGTCCTCTTTCAAAATTTTTGCAAAAAATCGTTTCTATTATTATAGCACATTTTCAAAAAAATTGCACTACTACTTGACCAATTTTCTTTTTAGTGGTATATTTTAAATATATTGCATAAAAAGGAGTGCCTCTTATGGACGAAAATAAACAAAATGATAATATGAATGGATCTCCCGTTTCGGAGGAAGAATATCATAAAGAGCCGAAGATAAACTATATTATCTATACGATAATTTCGATTCTGCTTTTTGCAGTATTATATACAGGAGTACAGATAGCGAAACACGCTTTGTTCCGTGATTATACGATAACCGTTGACGGAAACAGTATAACTTCGGAGCAGGCAGAATCGGTAAGAAAATATACAAACTTTGATTTTGAAAATATTGAGCAGCTTATCCTCACAAGGGAGAACAACGCTTTTTCTGCCGAAATCCTTTACAATACTGGCGATTATACAGACTTCGCCGAGGACTATGAAAACTATGCCGAGGACGATTCGGACGGCGAAAACAGACTTGCTGTCTATCCTTATGGAAACTCTGTTCCCGAGTATGTTTATTCACGATATTTCGTCAACGCCGATGCGCCCGATATGCGCTGTTATGTGTACGAATACGGCGGAGAAAACTATCTTAAACTGACTTTTGAGGATATTCCGGACAGCATAAAGCAGATTTTTTCCGAGCATGAGAAAATTTATTGCGAATAATGTAAAAAAACTGTTTTTCCTTGACGATAAGTAAGAAAAATGGTATAATTATTAATGTATTAATTTTATTCGGGTGATAGTATGAGTAATACGCTTATTGTTATAGACGGATTGGACGGAAGCGGAAAATCCACACAATTTGATATCATAAAGGAAAAATTATCGCAGGAATATACTGTAAAGGCTATAAGCTTTCCAGAATACGATAAACCGTCCTCAACGCTTGTAAAGATGTATCTTTCGGGCGAGATATCGGAAAATGCCGCTGATATAAATGCCTACGCCGCTTCAAGCTTCTATGCCGTTGACCGATATGTCAGCTATAAGAAATATTGGGAGCAGAATTATAAAAAAGGAGAGCTTATACTGGCGAGCAGATATGTTTCCTCAAACGCTATCCATCAGATGTCAAAGCTTCCCGAAAGCGGGTGGGACAGCTATCTCGAATGGCTTCAGGACTATGAATATTTAAAGCTTGAACTTCCTCGCCCAAACTGTGTTATTTTCCTCGATATGCCTATCGAAATTTCGCAGAAGCTTATGAGCGAACGCTATAACGGCGACGAAAGCAAAAAGGATATCCACGAATCCAATATAGCTTACCTTATGACCTGCCGAAAAACTGCGCTTTATGCCGCAGAAAAGCTTGGCTGGCACGTTGTCGGCTGCAGTGACGGCGACAAACCATTGCCAATTAAAGCAATTAACGATAAAATTATGAAAACAATAGCCAATGTGCTGTAAAGTATGATAGCTTTGCAGTAAAGCAGATACCAATCGGAGCAATCTCAAATGTTTTATTTCAGAAAAATTGAGCTTAGTGACAAGCCTTGGATAGACAGTATCCTTAAAATGTCGGATTTTCGTGGCTGTGAATACTCCTTCGCCAACAATTTTGCGTGGCATCGTCTGTATGAAACCGAAATTTGCCGATATAAGGATTTTTATATTTCTAAATCGGAGAAAGACGGGCTGCATTTCACATATCCCGCAGGTCAGGGCGACAGAGCGGAGCTTTTCCGTGAACTGCGCAAATATTCGGAAGAAAAGGGGAGCCGGCTCTGTGTAACATCGGTAACAAATGACGAACTGGCGTTTTTTGAGGAAAATTTTCCGAACGAATACACCGTTACTGCCGATGAAGCTGACTATGACTATATTTACTTGGCTGAAAAGCTGAGAACCTTGACAGGTAAAAAGTATCACGGAAAGCGAAACCACCTCAATCGCTTCTATGAGAACAACTGGAGCTATTCAAAGCTTACCGAAAAAGATTTCGATGACTGTATTCTTTTTGCTGCGGAAAGCTATAACGACAATGATATGTATGACGATGAATCAGCTGTCGGAGAGCAGTATGCGATAAATACATTTTTCAATAACTTTGATGTGCTTGGACTGAAAGGCGGAGTTATCCGCATTGATGGAAAGATTGCAGGCTTTACAGTTGGCAGCAGAATAAATTCCGATACGCTTGATGTTCACATCGAAAAAGCTTTGCCAAATATCAACGGTGCTTATACCGCTGTAATGAATGAATTCGCAAAGGCAGAATCTAAAGATTTCACATATATCAATCGTGAAGAAGATCTCGGCATTGAGGGACTGCGAAAGTCAAAGCTTTCCTATAATCCCGAATTTCGTTTAGTAAAAAATGTTGTAACGTTCAAATAAGGAGGATAATTATGGTATATGTATTTCTTGCTGAGGGCTTTGAGGAGATCGAAGCCATTACGGTAATTGATGTTTTGAGAAGAAGCGGAACAGAGGTAATGTCTGTCGGAATTGGCGGAAAGAATATCAAAGGCGCTCGTGGAATAACTGTCTGCGCCGACATGGACGACAGCTCTGCCGCACTTGATGATAAGCTTGAAATGATCTATCTCCCCGGCGGTTTAAAAGGGATGCAGAATCTTGATGCTTCCGATTTTGTTGAAAGGGCAATAAGATACTGTCAGGCTAATGACCTTTACATCAGTGCAATGTGTGCATCACCGACAGTTCTCGGACATAAGGGCGTTCTGAAAGGCAAAAAGGCTTGCTGCTACCCCGGCTTTGAAAAGGAACTTCTCGGTGCAGAGATATCGGCCGATGATGTTACCGTTGACGGTAAAGTTGTAACTTCAAGAGGACCTGCAACTGCAATGGCTCTTGCCGTAAAGCTTGCAGAGATAATGACAGATAAGACTACTGCCGAAAAGGTCAGCGAGGGTCTTTTATGCAGGTAAAGACCGCTGATTTCGATATAAGAGAGTACAAAAGAGAACTCCGTGCAAAATTCAAACAGATACGCAGGGATATGCCCGAGCAGACAAAAGCGGAGCTTGACGATAAAATTTGCAGAAAACTCGTTTCTACCGATGCGTATAAACGATGTAAACGTCTGCTGACTTACGTTTCCACCGAAATTGAGGTCGATACGATGCAGCTTATACATACTGCCCTTGCTGACGGCAAGACGGTCGCTGTTCCCCGATGCATTGACGGAACACGAAATATGGATTTTTACATCATAACCTCGGACGGGCAGCTTGAAGCAAGAACGTTCGGCGTGCTTGAACCCGATCCCGAAAAATGCGAAATGCTGACCTGCTTTGACGATGCGGTTTGTATCGTTCCTGCACTCGCCTATGATATGAACGGCTATCGGCTCGG
>UQQA01000137.1 GCA_900543105.1 uncultured Ruminococcus sp.
TGATATTTTGCTTCGGCGTTTGCGTACAATTCCAAGTGTGCAAACGCTTTTTTTATGTTTACATAAAATCAATGGGAAATTTTATATTTTTTGTCAATTTAGTGCAATAAAAATCATTGACTTTATTAATAATTAGTGATATAATTATCTTGTCAATATGACAAAAATATAAATAATAAGAGGGATCAATTATGGAACACAAAAAAATTATTTCGTGTACCCTTGCCGTTATGCTTTCATTGGGTACGCTCACAGTACTCCCCGAGCAGTTCAATGACAAGCTTGGCGCTGCTATCACAGCCGAAGCCGCATCAAGCGATCTTGTAATTCTGAGTGATTCAGACGGTTACAAATACGTTGACGGATATAAAGGAAACGGCGGCAATATAGTTATCCCTAAAGATGTCAGCTATATAAACAGCAATGCTTTTGAGGGCGTTACCAATATCACTTCCGTTACAGCTAAGGGAGACCTTTATGTTTGGAACGCCGGTTTTGCAGGCTGCACTAAGATAAAAAAGGTCGTAGTTGAAGGAAACGCGTTTTTCGCACAGAATGCTTTCAGTATGTGTGCAAGCCTTGAATCCGTTGAGATCAAAGGCAGCATTGACGAAGTTATCGGTGGAGACGCTTTCTCAGACTGTTCCGCACTTCGTTCTTTCAAGGTAAAGGGTTCCGAGTTTGATTATGAGATCGGCGAAGAGGCATTTTACAACTGCATCAATCTCAAAACTTTTGAAATTGCAAGCAGCTGCACAAACATTCACAACAAAGCTTTTCTTAACTGCGTAAGTCTTGACAATCTCACTATCCCGTCAAAAACAAAGTTTTACACCACTAAGGATACAAAACAGGTTGGTTATACATACGCATACAAAACCGAAGATGATTTCTATGACGATAATATTGATTGTTTCTTCAACGATGGTTCAACACCTGTTTATATCTATTATCTAACTCATGATATTCCATACGGCAGATACTGGGATACAGAATATTTTGGTCTATACGGAAACCTTGAACGATTTAATCCAAGGAAGATCACTCTTACAGTAACAAAAGGTTCAAACGCTGAAAGCTTTGCAAAGAAGAACGGTATCGCTTACAAATATGCAGAAGCTGCTTCCAATGAAGAGCTCGCTTCTCCCGGAAACATCAGAGCTTCCGCAAAGACCAAGAACAGCATCACTCTTAAGTGGGACAAGATCGCAGGCGCTGACGCTTACAAGGTTTATATGTACAACTCCAAGACCGGCAAATATGAGGAATACAAGACCGTAACAAGCAACTCATGCACTATCAAGAACCTCAAGAAGAACACCAAGTACAAGTTCAAGGTTTCCGCTCTTGACAAGGTAAACGGCAAATACAAGGAAAGCGAAAAGTCCGATCCTGTTGCTATCACAACAAAGAAAAAATAATTTTGGCATAAAACCGCCGTTCTCCGAGTTCGGGGAACGGCGGCTTTTTTCAGCGAAATCTGTTTTCCCACTCCGCTTTGCTTATCGCATAAACCTTTGTGAAAGTATTATCGGGATCGGGGTACTGCTTGACAAACTTCATTCCGTTTTTCTCGGCAGTGCGATATGACGGCTCGTTCGTATATTTCATATAGGAATAAATTTTATCGAAGCCGAGGTTTGAAAAGCCGTATTCGATGCATCCTGCGGCGGCTTCGGAGGCATAACCTTTTCTGCGTAAATCTTTATGTATATGATATCCGACTTCGGGAAGCTTTTCGCCATCGATGTTCTGAATCGTGATACCGCAGTCCCCTATCATTCTGCCGTTTTCTTTCAGCACGACTGCCCAAAGTCCGAAGCCGTCCGTTTTATAGCGTTCAATGTTTCGCGCTATCCAGCCTTTTACCCTATTTTCGTCAAAGGTATAGGGATAATGCGCTGTTACGTCCGAATCGGACAGGACTTCGTAAAGGTCGCTGAAATCATTTTCTGTAAGCTCACGGAGTATGAGCCGTTTTGTTTTGAGTATCATTTTATACTCCTTTCTGTCACTCATCAAAAATTCGTTGATCCATATTGAAGATGAGTTTCCAAGTGCCGTTTTTCTTCGCCCAAGTCGAGGTGATATGGAACATTCCTGCACGGTCGGCTGTTTCGGGTGAATCGGCGGCGGTTTTCACGATATAGCAGACTTGGACAAGCTGTTCCGTTTTGGCGACCGTTTCAAAATTCGTTATTTCGTAAGATGAGATGCCGAAATCCTTTATAAGCTCGGCATAATCCGCTCCGCTGCATCGGAAACCTCCGCAGACCATTACCGCTTCGAGCGAAACGAGCTGCAAAAAGGCTTCTTTGTCCCTGCCTGCGGCGGCATTCCACATTTTCTGTTCAAGTTCAAAGATGATATTCTCCATAAGCTTCTCCTCCTTTAATGTCAAAAACGAAAAACCTCCAATTGCAAGCGGCGGTTTTGATATTATAGCACTGTCGGCATTGTTTGTCAACCAATTTATCGGGAATTTCTTGCAAGATGTATCAATTTATTTTATCCGAAAATCTGCTTTGAAAGCTTTTCAGGTCAGAATTTATCGTCTTTGCCTGTTTAAGGTCGAGCAGCCACGATATGATAACGACAAGAATATATATCACAAACACGGAGAATGCAAATGCGGCTGTAAGCTTGCGGTTCTCGGGCAATGGGCTCTCCGTGCCAAGTCCGAAAATGATAAGTACGGATTCTATCGCAAAAAGCCGGAACACTTCTTTCAATATATACTGCCTGAATGTTAGCTCCCTTTTTGAATACATACAAAGCATCGGGACGAGGGCTATCGCCGCATAGACAAGCGGTGAAAGAAAGGTCTGGTCGGGGCGAAAAATACTGCCAATGACAAACGTTGCGGCATTTACAAGCGTCACAATAATGAAATACATCGACATTACCGATTTGAAACGCTCTTTGAACGTCATACTTCGTCACCTCTCAAAACTTTTTTCAGCTCGGAAACATATTTGCGCAAAATTATTATCTCCTCGCCGTTGGAAAGCACGACGCTGAATCTTCCGCCGAGCGCAGGCTTCACTGAGATTATTTTCATAAGATTAACAAGTGATGATTTCGATATCCGCAGAAAATGCTTCGGCTTTAAATTTTCTTCAAGCTCATAGATTCGCTGTCTGGATCCATAGACCTTTTGCAAAGTATAGATAATACTGATTTTTAATCAAAGTGTAGACAAAAAATCGGCGCAGAATCCATTTATTCGAGATTTTGCTTGATTTTTTGTACACTTTCAGTTTAAAAATGAGTATAAAAGTTCTGTTATCGACCGATTCGATATACATTATCTCCGAAACGGGAATATTATACTGTCTGCCGTCCAGCGCGCCGGAAAGCTGACCCTGCCGCGAGCGTACAAATGCCGCTATCTCACGGACGGAATCGGTTTCTTCGTGACAGCAGATATCGACAAGCTCCGCTTCGCTTTCGGGTATCATGCTTATTTTTACGTCCATATTATGTGTAGATACATTCCGAAACAACGAATTCACCCTTTCCTTTCAAATAGCTGTCAAAGAATTCTCTTGTCATTTTATACTAAACACCATTTAAAATTTGGAAAAAATCAAGCCGACAATCTTGGATATATGTGATTTCGGCGCAGATTTTTTCCTGTATTTTATTGGTGTTTAGTATTAGGCACAAAAATAACCGCTATGCATAAACACAGCGGTTATGATGTTGGTTAATTGACCAAAGTGGTGATAAGCTCGCCCCAAAGCACGTAAATACGTGATTTGTAAGGGCAACAATCAACGCTTTGAGAACTGAGGAGCGCGACGGGCAGCCTTTAAGCCGTACTTCTTTCTTTCCTTCATTCTTGGGTCACGAGTGAGGAATCCTGCCTTCTTGAGAACAGGACGGAGTTCAGCATCGTACTGGAGGAGTGCTCTGGAAAGGCCATGACGGATAGCGCCTGCCTGACCTGTTACGCCGCCGCCTGCAACTGTGCAAACGATGTCGAACTTATCAGCTGTTTCTGTGAGTGTAAGAGGCTGTCTAACGAGGAGCTTGAGTGTTTCAAGTCCAAAGTAATCGTCGATATTTCTTCCGTTGATAGTAACATTACCGCTGCCTGCGTAAACTCTTACTCTTGCAACGGAGCTTTTTCTTCTGCCTGTGCCATAAAAATAAGGCTGTTTAGATTCGTACATTTCGGCTTCCTCCTTATATTTCGATCATTTCAGGCTTCTGAGCTGCGTTCTCGTGCTCTGCACCTGCATAGGTTCTGAGTCTTGTGAGTGCTGCTCTGCCGAGTGTGTTGTTCGGAAGCATTCCGTTTACAGCAATTGTCATTGCCTTTTCCGGATTATTCTTCATCATATCGCTGTACTTGGTTTCCTTAAGTCCGCCGATCCAGCCTGTGTGCCACTTGAAAGTCTTCTGTTCAAGCTTCTTTCCTGTGAGAACTGCCTTTGCGCAGTTGATGATGATAACGTTATCTCCGCAGTCTGCATGAGGTGCGAAGGTAGGCTTATTCTTGCCTCTGAGAATTGATGCTGCAGCAGCTGCTACACGACCGAGGGATTTGCCCTCTGCATCAATAACATACCACTTACGGCTGATTTCGTTAGCCTTAGGCATATAAGTTGACATAGTCATTCTCCTTTTATTTTTAGTAGATATTGCCGAACTGATATCATTCAATGCAGGCAACTCCACTTACATTCTGATACACGTCGGACACAACGTTTATTATTATACACGGCGTACGGACGGTTGTCAATTGTCATTTTGCCGAATTTTTAAAATATATCCCCCAATCTCTCTAAATCTCTCTGTTTTGCTCGTTTTCTCTACGGTTCTCTATTTTCATTTCATTTTTTGATTTTTTCCGAGATTTGTTGGTTTTATGCGGTTTTAAAGGCAGTTGGGAGGTTGTTTTTGTGCAAAAAGCGGTTTGTTTTTTATGCTGTATATATTTATTATAGTATATTCGATCTTTTCGGTCAAGCTTTTTTCGGTAAAACTCGGCTTTTTATATTGCAAAAGATGTTATTTTGTGGTAGAATATGCTTAGAGCCGGGGTATACTCCCCTATTGACGAGGGTTCTGGCGAAAAATGATGCATTTTCTCGGGTTTTTATATTTCATAGGAAGCTTGCTTTGCTGTGCAGATTGCATTTTTACCATAGATCGGAAGTAATCCTATTAATTTGGTAAAATAACCTAAAATTTACATATTTAATTGTAAAATATGGATATTGCTTTTTTCTGACAAAATGTTACAATATAAATGTACACATTTATGGAATATAATTCCGTTTGTACAGACATTATTTTAACATTGAAAGGAAGCAATTACAATGGCAATCAGAACATCATCAAACGCAGCAAGAAGCAGTTCGTATTCAAAACCGAGCGTACCGAAAAAGCCCTCATCGGCTCAACGTTCGGGTTCGACCCAAAGAGCAAGCACACCGACACAGAGCAGGCAGACCTCTTCCGCACCAAGGCGTGACACATTCACACGTTCAACGCCGACAGCAAAGCAGACAGCACCAAAGACTTCAACAGCAAAGACAAGCACGGCTTCAAAGAGTTCAACGGCAAAACATACAGTATCGAAAAATTCAACAGCAAAGACGAGCACAATATCAAACACGCAGGCTAAAACTTCAAATGCAAAGACGAACACAGTCGCAAAAACAAGCAGTACAAAGACCGTTACAAAAGCTAAGTCAACCCCAACTGCAAGTAAAACAAAACGTGACTCGTTTACATCCTCTTCAAAAACAGAAAAGTCGAACAATATATCCAAATCTCAAAAACAAAAGAACAAATACAACACATATAATGGATATGGTCCATTCAAGCTTGAATTATATGAAAAAGACAAGGATAGAAAAAACTTAAAAACATATCACGTTCCGTATTGCGATAATAAAGTAGAAATTACAAAAGGCAAAGTTACATTTTTAAAGCCCGACAGCGAGAGCAAATTTGGTTATGTTGAATATAACGGAGAAAAATATGCTGTACAATATAACGAGTTGGAGGAAGGTAAACAAGCGATGTTCGATGTATATACAGAAGTTAAACATCTACAAGTTCCTAATTCAGGATTGAAGTTTGATTGGCTCAGCGGATTTGCTGCAACTTCACTCGAAGAAGTACCATCAAGATCTTTTAAGGATAAAGCGGGTAATATACTTCAATCAAACAGTAAAAATTTCAAAAATGATGAAATCGCTTTAGATAACCATTCAAACGAAAGTGTGCTGGCGAATATTGGGCTAAATTCTCTAAGTTTTATACAAAAAGGTTTGAAAAGAGATAACTATGATGTTATACTTATGAAAAACAATTCAGATAAAAAAATTGCAGCAATCACTTATTCACAAGACTATTTAAATGTAGGAAATGATGGAATTATTGAGCATTGTACCTCACCTCTAAAGCTTCTGGCTGTAGACAAGAATGGAAAACTCTACGATATTAACAATTATGGTGGTAAAAAATCATCTTTGGGAAAGCACTGGTGTGATGTGATACAGTTACACGGCGCAGAAAGTTTTATGACATACGGATCCGAGTATTACAAAGGAAAA
>UQQA01000138.1 GCA_900543105.1 uncultured Ruminococcus sp.
AGAAATATTTTGGTACCAATATTCCCCCTCGCTGCGAATATTGTACATACGGCACAAGAGCAAAGGACGGCGGAAAAGTCCTCTGTGAAAAGCGCGGTCTTGTTGACGGATCATCTTCATGCGCAAAATATCAATATTCTCCTCTTAAGAGGATCCCTGTAAAACAGCTTAATATTCCTGGCAACTTTGACGAAGATTGATCTATACATAACTTCAAAAGCCGACAGATTCAGTCCTGTCGGCTTTTTATATTGCATATATTCTCAGCTATCTCTTTAAAAACACCACCGCAGCTAACGTTTCCCGAAACGCCGCTCTCAACAAGTATCGTTACGGCATATTGAGGCGAATCAGACGGAAAATAGCCCGTGAACCAGCAATTCATTATCTCTTTTCCGTCAGCAGTGTATCTTCCGGTCTGTGCGGTCGAGGTTTTGCCTGCACAGCTTATCAGTTCCGAACGTGATAACGAATTTGAAGCGTTAACAACGCCATTCATATATTTTTTCAGTTTCTGCGCCGTAAGGCAGGACATTACACGATCGCTTTTCACTGAATTAACTGCTGTTTCGATTCCGTTTTCATCACGAAGTGCATTGATAAGCCTTGCCTGCGGCATTATCCCGTTGTTTGCTATTGCGCAGGTCAATCTGCATATCTGTATCGGAGTTGCAGTAAGCTTTCCCTGTCCGAATGAAAAATTGCCCTTTTCCGCCTTGACAGAAAGCTCACGCTCCGAGGGAAGATATCCGCTTTGAGAATAGATTCCGTCGGCAAATTCAGATTCTTCACCGAAGCCAAGCTTTTTGGCTGTGTCATGAAAAATTTTCGGCGACAGTGTTTCGCTCAAGGCTATAAAGTAAGGATTGCAGGAGCTTACCATTGCTTCTTCCATTGATATTTCGCCGTGACCGCCCCATTTATGACAGTTGAAGACCTGTCCGTCGATGTCTATCGAACCATCGCAGGTATAGGAAAAATCTTCGCTTATTCCCGATTCAAGCGCCGCCGAAGCTGTAACAAGCTTGAAGATCGAACCAACACTGTATGCGGAAAACGCCCTATTTATGAAAGGTGAATCCTCATTTTCAAGGCTTGCGGCAAGATCCTGCGGATCAAATTCGGGAAAGCTGGCGCAGGCGAGGATATCACCGCTTTTTATATCCATGACCACAGCCGCGCCCTTTTTATATCCCGATTTTCGGAAAGCATTTTCGGTTATTGTCTGAATATCAATGTCAAGCGTTGTTATCACTCCGCTTTCCATTTCTTTAGGGATAGTCTTTTTGGAAACCATTCCCTCAAGCACTGAGCCCATTGCATCAACGCTGAATATTGCTCGGTTCTCCGTATAATTCTCATGAAGAAAATCATCATAAGCGAGCTCAATTCCGCAAACGCCCTTTCCGTCCGAAGTGTATCCCACCAGATGCCGTGCAGGCTGCGAGCTTTCCGTCCGAATATATCTGCGAAAAACAACAACGTTTTGTATATTTTCGGAGGTCACTTTGCAGAAAAAAGGAAGATTTCCCAACATTCCGTTATGAAACTCTTCCGAATAACAGGCATACTTCGCTGCATTAAGTGAATTAACATTATGTGGATCAAGAACAGCGACATACTCAATACTTCGATTGTTCAGTCTTTGACCGTTTCTGTCATATATTGATGCGTATTCACACTTATCCGAAAGGACATATCTTCCCCTGCCCGCTGCCGCTTCAAGGACTTTAGTGTCATTATCTATAACTGCAATTCTTATAATAAGAAATAAAGCTGTAAAAAAAGCGGCATAATTCACCGCTGTAATTTTTCTTTGCATAAAAATCCTCCCTTGACAGTATTTTTGCCAAGGGAGGTATTCTTTTATTCAATGCCATTTTTCTTTTTTGCGGAAGTGAGTGTGTTTTTCATAAGCATTGCAATAGTCATCGGACCAACACCGCCGGGAACAGGTGTTATGTAGCCTGCCTTATCAAAACAATCATTGTAATCAACATCTCCGCAGAGCTTGCCGTTGTCAAGTCGGTTCATGCCAACGTCGATAACAACTGCGCCCTCTTTTATCATATCAGCGGTAACAAAGTTTGCCTTTCCGACAGCCGCAACGAGGATATCGGCTGTTCTGCATATCTCAGCAAGGTTTTTTGTGTGCGAATGACAGATAGTAACGGTTCCGTTTTTCTTCAGAAGAAGCATCGACATAGGCTTGCCTACAATGTTGCTTCTGCCGATAACAACGCAGTTCTTTCCGTCAACTGAAATACCGCTCCGATCGAGCATTTCAATAACGCCGGCAGGTGTACACGGCAGGAACTTATAGTCGCCGATCATAATGTGTCCGACATTCTCGGGGTGGAATGCGTCCACGTCCTTTTCGGGAACGATAGTGTTTATTACTGCGGTTTCGTCAATATGCTTAGGAAGAGGAAGCTGAACAAGGATCCCGTTTACCTTTTCATCGGCGTTAAGCTTCTTTACAAGCTTGATAAGTTCTTCCTGCGTTGTTTCCTCTGGAAGAGCGTACTCGAACGATTCAAAGCCTACGACCTCGCAGGCTTTCTTCTTATTGTTTACATATACTCTTGAAGCAGGGTTGTTTCCAACGATAACAACAGCCAGTCCAACGCTGATGCCATTTTCTTTGAGCTGTTCGGTTTCAACTCTGACCTGTTCCTTTACTGCTGCGGAAATTGCCTTTCCGTCAATTATCTTTGCCATTTTCGTTATCCTCCGTTTCATCATCAGTCAATCTGTCTTTGGGGTCAAGCTTTTCCTCTGACGCTTCTTTTCTGTGTTTCTTTTCGGTGCGCTTTTTATCATATTCAGCATTTCTGCGCTCTGCTTCGGCAAGGATAGCCTTTGATTCTTCGGTATCCTTATACAGTGTGCAGCCGCCATTCTGCTTTATCTTTGAACGTGCGACGATAATAACGACCAATGCCGCTATGACGCTTACAGCCGCAACAAACTGGGAAATTCTGAGATGTCCGACCATGAGGCTGTCTGTGCGCAGACCCTCGATAAAGAATCTTCCGAGTCCGTACCAGAAAACATACATTGCGAAAATTTCGCCATCAAACTTTCTGTGCTTATAATAAAAATGGAGTATCAGAAAGCCGATAAGACACCACAATGATTCATAAAAAAAGCAAGGGTGAACGGGCATAGTCGGGTCAACGGTTACGCCAGTTGAGCTGTAGATGCTGTCTGCATTGGCTTTGAGTGCCGCCGCTATCCTCGGACTTGTCATTCCCCACGGAAGAGTTGTGTTGCTTCCGAAACATTCGTGGTTAAAGAAGTTTCCCCAACGTCCGAATGTCTGACCGATAAGGAATCCCATTCCTGCAAGGTCAAGCAGCGGAAGAAGCTTTACCTTCTTTATCTTTGCCATTATAAGTCCGACAGCAAGCGCACCGATAAGTCCGCCGTAAATAGCCAGTCCGCCGTCCCTTACCGACAAAATAGCCTTGATGTCGCCCTTGTATTCGTCCCACATCATAAAAACATAGTAAAGGCGAGCGCCGATTATAGCGCCGATAAATCCGCCGAATACTGCGTCCGTTGCTTTGTCGGAATCAATGCCTGCATCTTTCATTCGTCTGAAACAATAGATCACCGCAAGCAAAAGTCCCAGTCCGATCATTATTCCGTACCACTTTACTTCAATACCGAAAACAGTAAAAGCAGTGCTGTAAACGGGCAGTTCAATGCCCAGCTTCGGAAACGAGAGGGTGTTCCATTCTGCGTTAGTCATTACTTATCCTCCCTGCCGTTTACGGGGTCAATTATCGACAGAGTAACATTTTCCGTGTTGAACTGTGTCATAAGGCGTTTTGTAACGTCCTCAAATGTGCAGTTTGCGACAGTTTCGATCCTGTCAAATGCGGAAAGTCCCTCCATACCGTTGTTGAGCATTATCGTTGCCAGGTTTTCGGCATCATCAAGTCCCTTGATAAGCGAACCGTAATATGCCTTTTTGATAGTGCTGAAACGGCTTTCGTCAAGTCCCTCACGCTTGCAGCGTTCAACCTCTTCAACTATCTTGTCACGAACAAGGCGTGGGTCACGGGCTTCGCCGCCAAAGATCGAGCAGAAATATCCGTCACCGCAGAATACTTCACTGTAGAATGTCGAGTTGATTATTCCCTCGTCATAAAGCTTTTTATAGAATTCAGAGCTTTCATTTGCAATGAGCGAGAGAACAAAGTTTGTTTCGATCTCTGCTTTGAGTGCAGCAAGACCGCTTTCAGGCTTTGCCTTAAAACCAATATTGAACATAGGCATTGCAATTTCAAGCTTCTGAACGACTTCCTTTTCGCAAACGCTGTCGGGTTCGTCCTCAAATGCGGTTTCAAGCTCTATATTTTCATTCTGCTTAAGGCACTTGTCGCAAACCTCAAGAACCTTGTCAACGTCAACATTTCCTGCAATGGAAAGAACCATATTGTTGAGGTTGTAGAAAGTATAATAGCACTTGTAAAGCAGGTCAGCATTTATCTGTGCGATGCTTTCGACCGTTCCTGCAATGTCGATCTTTACAGGGTGATTATGATACATTCCCTGAAGCATATTGAAGAAAACTCTCCAGCCTGCATTGTCGTCATACATTCTTATTTCCTGACCGATTATGCCCTGCTCTTTGCGGACGGTTTCCTCGGTGAAATATGGTGACTGCACGAAGTTGAGCAGAATTTCAAGTGATTCATAAACATTGTTTGTTGTCGTAAAAAGGTAGCAGGTTCTGTCAAACGAGGTATAAGCGTTTGCAGATGCACCCGTTTTCGCATAAAGGCTGAAAACATCGCAGTCCTCATTCTCAAAAAGCTTGTGTTCAAGATAGTGAGCAATGCCGTTCGGAACGGTTATAAAATCAGGGTCATTCTTTGTCTTGAATTTTGTGTTGATAGAACCGTATTTTGTTCCGAAAAGAGCATGCGTCGTGCTGAAATTGTCCATTTTCCAAACATAAATATCAAGTCCTGTAGGGTGCTTGATAAGAGTATATTCTTCGCCTGTGCGGGCGTTTTTGATGACTTCCTTATTCATTTTCGGCACTCTCCTTTCCTTTGAGGACATAAACCGTGTCAAGCTTAAATGATTTTGCAGCTTCAACGATATCCTCTTTGGTTACCTTTTCAAGAAGTTCTATTTCATCTTCGGGTGAAAGCTCCGTGCCGAGGAAGATCTGTGACATATACCAGCTTACAAGACTTGCTGCACTGTCATTCACACTGCGCAGACCATTGATAACAGCAAGACGTGCTTCGTTTATCTCCTTTTCGTCGAACTCGCCTTTCTGCATAAGCTCAAACTGGCGGATTATTTCAGCCTTGGCTTTTTCAATATTTGCCTTTTCAACGCCGCTGTCAACAGTGATAACGCCCTTCATATCATTATAATTTGACGAGCAGTAATAGCAAAGACTCATTTTTTCACGAACATTAAGGAAAAGCTTTGAGAATGGCGTTGCGCCGAAAACTGCATTCATAAGCTTTACGGCACGGCGATTTGTATTGTCCGACTTGAACGCAAGAACCATTTTGCACTGAGCAACTTCCAGTTCATCGGTGAACTCTTCGGGAGAAGCTTTAACAGCGGAACGCTTGGTTTTAACTTCGCCTTTATAATCACGGTCAAGCTTTGCAAAGCTTTCGCATATAGATCCCTTTATGCCCTTGGGTTCGTCTGCACCGACAAAGAAAACTTCGATCTGTGCGGTTTTGAGGAGCTTTTTATACTGCTCATAAGAAGTCGAAGCCGTTATCTTTTCCGCGCTTTCACGCTCACCCTTTACCGATACTGCAGCAGGCTCACCTTTGTATATTATCTTTCCTGCCCGTTGAAGAGCATACGAACGCTTTTCGTTGATAACTGCATCGATATCATCAAGGAGTTCCTGCTTTTTGAGCGCAAAATCAGGCGCGTAAAAACCGTTTTCATCAAGGTTCGGGTCAAGGATACAACCAAGAGCAACTCTTGCAAGCTCTTCGGTGATCTCTTCCTTGTCAAATGTATAACGGTCATTGATGCAGGAACTGATTATTGAAATGAACTGATTGTCGCCTGCACGAAGAACTGCACCTTTAAGTCCTGCGCCGTAAAGCTCTTCAAGCTTCTGGCTTATGGCAACGAGCGTTGGATATTCTCTGCTGCTGTCGGTAAGAATATAGGAAGCAGCAGCATTGAGTGAGGCTGTATCTTCGGAAAGAGGCGATATAAGATTTACAACAATGCAGTTTGTTTTAAGGCTTTGGTTGCGGATAGAATTGAAATGGATCCCGTCCGCTATTTTTTCACGTTTATAGCTGATCTTCAAACATATCACTCCAATTATAATTGATTTAAAATTGCAGGTTTGACGAACTTTTATTCAGTAAGTCCCTTTCCCTTAAAATTAAATATCGTTTTAATTATAACACATTTTTTTATAAAATACCATAGTTTAAATAAAAATTTCCGACTTGACA
>UQQA01000139.1 GCA_900543105.1 uncultured Ruminococcus sp.
CTAAATTTAGCATGACCAGCTGCTTGGCTTCGCAAGTACTTACGTATGGCTTTGTATTTTTTTACATTATTCTCCTTTACAACCGATATAAAGTATGTTATAATAATTTAAATAGTGTAATAATTAAATAAAGGAGCATACTTAAAATGCCTGTAAAAATTGGAATGGTTTCTCTCGGCTGCAATAAAAATCAGGTCGATGCGGAGAGAATGCTGTATAAAATAAAAGAAGCAGGTTATCAGCTCGTTGCCGATGCAGCGCTGTCCGATATCGTCATCGTAAACACCTGCGGATTTATCGAAAGCGCAAAGCAGGAGGCTATCGAAACTATCCTCGAATTCGGCAAGCTCAAAGAAGAGGGCAGAATAAAGAAGATAATCGTAACCGGCTGCCTTGCCGAAAGATACAAAGAAGAGGTCGCCGAGCTTCTCCCCGAAGCCGATGCGGTTATTGGTCTTGGCTGCAATGATGATATCCTCAATGTCATTGATAAGGTTCTCGCAAACCAAAGACCGCTCGAATTCGCAAACAAGCTTTGCCTTCCTATGGAGGGCGGACGTGTTCAGACTACCCTGCCCTTCTATTCCTACCTCAAAGTCGCAGAGGGCTGCTCAAACTGCTGTACATACTGCGCAATTCCTGCAATAAGAGGAAAGTTCCGCAGCGTTCCTATGGAAACCCTTATCGAAGAAGCGAAAGGTCTTGCCGAACACGGCGTAAAAGAGCTTAACATTATCGCTCAGGATTCCACACGTTACGGCGAGGATCTCTACGGCGAAAGTAAGCTTCCCGAACTTCTCACCGAGCTTTGCAGGATCGATAAATTAAAATGGATAAGAATTCTTTACTGCTACCCCGAAAGAATTACCGACAAGCTTCTCGATGTTATCGCAAAAGAAGATAAGATAGTAAAATATATCGATGTCCCCATTCAGCATTGCTGCGAGGATATTCTTAAAAAGATGAACCGCGAGGGCAATGAAGAATATCTCCGTGCGCTTATGATGAAGATCCGTGAAAAAGTTCCGAATGTCACTATCCGCACAACGCTCATCACGGGATTCCCGTCCGAAACGGAGGAGCAGTTCAATCAGCTTGCCGATTTCGTCAAGGATATGCGTTTCGACCGTCTTGGCTGTTTCGCTTATTCACAGGAGGAAGGCACAAAGGCTGCCGAAATGCCCGACCAGATCGATGAGGAAACCAAGCAGCGCCGTGCTGATGTTATAATGGAACAGCAGCAGATAATAATGGCGCAGAACAATGAAAAAATGATAGGCAAAACTATCGAAGTTGTCACCGAGGGCTTTGACCGCTACGGCGAGTGCTACTTCGGAAGAAGCGCAGCGGACGCTCCCGATATTGACGGAAAAATTTTCTTCCGCTCACCCGAAAGAAAGCTCACCTCGGGCAGCTTTGTAAAAGTTAATATCACAGAAACGCTTGACTATGACCTGATTGGAGAGATTGAAAATGAATTTGCCGAATAAGCTCACTCTTTTAAGAGTTATACTTGTACCGTTCTTTGTGTTCTTCCTGCTGACGGATTTTATTCCGTTCTCAAAGATAGCAGCACTTGTTATCTTCATTGCAGCATCGGTAACGGACGCACTCGACGGTCATATTGCAAGAAGCCAAAACCTCGTAACAACGTTCGGAAAGTTTCTCGATCCGCTCGCGGATAAAGTCCTCGTGCTTTCGGCATTGATATGCTTCTGTAAGCTCGGCATTGTCGGCGCAGTCCCCGTAATAATCATAATGGCAAGAGAATTTATGGTTTCGGGATTAAGACTTGTCACCGCGAACGAGGGCGTAGTAGTCGCAGCAGGAATATGGGGAAAGCTCAAAACAGCGTTCACGCTCGTTGCGGAGGTAGTTATACTCTTTACCCTCTGCCTCAATATCGAAGCAGGTTCAAATGCCGCAGCTATTGTAAATGTTGTAAATCAGACATTGATATGGATAGCAACAGCGCTCACAATAATCTCGGGCGGAATTTATCTTAAAGGATACTGGAAATATATCGATGCAAGCAAATAATTCAATGCGTAATGCATAATTCGTAATGCGTAATTATTTTGTTCCGAAAATTTTAGCAAGAACCTTTACTTCGTAGGGTCAGATTCTATATCCGACTGTTATCAGCCCACAAATTACGGCAATTTTCTGTAGGGGACGGGTTTCCCGTCCCGAATCGCGTCAGCGATTTTCAACACAATTATTCACAAAGAAAATACCCTTGTTTTCGTCGGATAAAGCCGTTGAAAACAAGGGTATTCGTTTTTTGTGAAACACTTTGCGGCATAGGATAGAAAATTCGCCGTTTGCATTTTTGCGGTAATTTGCGGAATACAAATAATTCCGAATTCGCCATAAAACGCCTTGTGGCGCAGGACGGGTGACCCGTCCCCTACGGAATTTGGTGTTTCGCGGTAATTTGCGGAATACAAATAATTACGCATTACGAATTACGCATTAATATTCCTCTTCGTTATCAAATTCCTTCAGCGCCGAATTGATGTCCGAATATCCGTATCCGAGCCGTGCGAGGGCGTTCTTTACTTTCCGCACTCCTGCTTCGTCCGTGAGATAGCGCCTGTACTTTTTCTCAACAAGCGCTTTTATCCTCTCTTTTACTGCTTCATCGTCCTCACAGTAGGTATCGATGACCTCGCTGATTATATCTTTCGGTATGCCTTTTTGCGTCAGCTTATAGCGTACTGCGACCGCACTTTCCTTTTTTATACCGAAAAGCTGTTTTCCCAGACGGAATGCGTATTCTCTGTCGTTGACAAGTCCTTTTTCCGCCATTAATTTGCACGTCCGCAGGCACATTTCTTTCGGATAGGTCTTTTCAAGCTTTCGGAAAAGCTCGACAAAGCCGTAGTCACGCCCCGAGAGCAGATACATTGCCCTCTCCCTTGACTTTCGCTCAAGATCCTCTTCCTTTATGCTTTCAATTGCGGAATCGGGCAGTTCCATTCCCTTTTTGAGGTTCATTTTTTCAACGGTTTTCTGTCCGATAAAAATTTTTCCGCCGCTTTCGGTCGTTATCTGCCAAGTCGTACCCTTATAGGGTGAAAGTTCTGTTATTCTCATCAGTTCACTGGTGTAAATTCGTCGAAGTTATCGTCCTCGGTGGAGGTATCGGCGGCAGGGTCTGTTTTCTTCTTTGTGCTTGCGGCCTTACTGATCTTTTCCGCTTCAGCCATAACGTCGATCGTTTCTTCGGCAGGCTTTTCCTCGGTCTTGGGCTGTTCTTCCTCTTCCTTGTTTCTGCTTGCAAGCTCGGCTTTGATCTTATCTTCGATCTCTTTCATAACGGCAGGATTGTTGGTGAGGTATTCCTTTGCGTTGTCACGTCCCTGACCGATCTTTCCCTCGCCGTAAGCGAACCAGGCACCGCTCTTTTTGATGATGTCAAGGTCAACGGCAAGATCGACTATCTCGCCGACACGGGAGATGCCCTTGCCGAACATCAAGTCGAATTCGCAGTCCTTGAACGGCGGTGCGACTTTGTTTTTTACGACCTTGCACTTTGTGCGTGCGCCGATGACTTCGCCGTTCACCTTTATAGCTTCGCCCTTACGGACTTCAATGCGGACAGAGCTGTAGAATTTGAGCGCACGTCCGCCCGTTGTAACTTCGGGGTTGCCGTACATTACGCCTATCTTTTCACGAACCTGATTGATGAAGATAGCAACGCAGTTTGTCTTTGAAATTACCGATGTGAGCTTTCTCATTGCCTGCGACATAAGACGTGCGAGCAGACCAACGTGGTTGTCGCCCATTTCGCCGTCAATTTCTGCCTTTGTTACCATTGCCGCTACCGAGTCGATAACGATGCAGTCGATAGCACCCGAACGGACGAGAGCTTCGGCAATTTCGAGAGCCTGCTCGCCGCTGTCAGGCTGGGAAACGAGCATTTCATCGATGTTTACGCCGAGAGCCTTTGCATAAACAGGGTCAAGAGCGTGTTCAACGTCAATAAAAGCCGCCGTTCCACCCTGCTTCTGCGATTCCGCAACGATCTGGAGCGCAACGGTAGTTTTACCCGAGCTTTCGGGTCCGTATATCTCGACAATTCTTCCCTTTGGAACGCCGCCGATGCCGAGCGCAAGGTCAAGCGTGAGCGAGCCTGTCGGGATAGCGTCCACTTCAAACTGCGGCGACTGTCCGAGGCGCATTACCGCACCCGAACCATACTGCTTTTCAAGGTGAGCGATAGCGGCTTCGAGAGCCTTTTTCTTTTCTTCCGCATTTTTTGGTTTATTTATAGAATCCTTGGAGGATTCGGTCTTCTTCTTTTCTGCCATTGGAAAATTCCGCCTTTCAATCAAAAATCGAACGTCTGTGCTGTTATTATAGCATCAAAAGCGTTTTTTGTCAATAATATTATAGCATATAAAGCCAAAAAAGTATAGCAAAAAAAGCAAAAATACCGTTTTAAGGGTAATTTTTCGGACAATTGAAAATAATTCTTGACTAATTTGGTATAATATGATATAATTGGTCAAATACAACTCGGAGGTATATTTATGGACACGAAATCAGTATATAAAATTTCCTACGGACTTTACGTTCTCACCGCTTCACAGGGGGATAAGGACAATGGCTGTATCATCAACACTCTTTCACAGCTCACAAGCTCGCCGATGCAGATATCCGTCACCGTGAACAAGGCAAACCTCACCCACGATATGATAAAAGCGACGGGCGTTTTCAACGTTTCGGTCATCGACACATCGGCTGATTTTTCACTTTTCAGACATTTCGGCTTTCAGAGCGGAAAAAATGCGCAGAAGTTCGGCACACCCGATTCGTATAAATTTTCGCCCTGCTATGCCGACAACGGCGTTATCTATGTAAAGAGCGGCGCGAACGCTTTTATCTCGGGAAAAGTTGTGAATGATATCGACCTCGGAACACACACGATGTTCATTGCCGAAATGACCGGCGGCGAAGTTCTCTCGGACAAGCCCTCGATGACTTATGAATACTATCAGCAGAACGTCAAGCCGAAGCCTGCGCAGACTGCCGAAAAGAAAAGCGGCTGGGTCTGCAAGGTCTGCGGTTATATTTACGAGGGTGAAGAACTGCCCGATGATTTCGTCTGCCCCGTTTGCAAGCACGGCAGGGAAGATTTTGAAAAGCTCGCTTGACAACCGACAAAATTAGTGCTATAATAACACACAGTTTAAAAATTGAATATCGGGGAGCGTAATGCCATTGAAAAATGGCTGCTGAGAGGAGGTTCGACCTCGACCCATGAACCTGATTCGGATAATGCCGACGTAGGGATTGACAGTCAAGTCTGTAATTGCGCCTTTTTGCGCATTTAGAAAGGGTTCTTCTTTTGTCCGGAAGAACTCTTTTTTTATTATGACAGGCTGATTTCCATACCATAGCTGCGTCCGAATTTCGGACGTTTTATTTTTAAGCAAAACCATTGAAAAGGGAAGGAAAAGAAAAATGAACATTTCAAAAACACAAAAGCTTACCGAATGTGCGATAATGCTTGCGCTCGCAACGGCACTGTCCTACATAACCGTTTATAAGCTCCCTATGGGCGGCTCGATAACGGCATTCAGCCAGGTTCCGATAGTTATAATCGGCTATCGCCACGGCTATAAATGGGGACTTGGAACAGGTTTGGTTTACGGTCTGCTCCAGATTCTTCAGGGACTTGAAAACTTCGCTTACGTAAGCGGGCTCGGCGCATATCTTATACTTATCCTTATGGATTATCTCATCGCATTTACAGCTCTCGGCTTCGGCGGCGCACTTTTCTCCAACTCGAAGCTCAAAGCGCCGATCGCTATCGGCATCGGCGCGGCTGTCGGCTCTGCGATCCGCTTTCTCTGCCACTTCATCTCGGGCGTAACGATCTGGGGCGACTATGCAGGCGGCTGGCAGAATGTTTGGGTATATTCGCTCACATATAACGGCTCTTATATGCTCGCTGAATGTATCATAACTATCGTCGGCACGGCGGCTCTCGCATCTATTTTTGATTTCAAGGCAAAGAATCTTCGCCGCAAGGTAAAGAACGCGTAAATGAAAATATATCAAAAATCGGGCAGTTGATCTGTCCGATTTTTTTTGCAAAACAAAAAGTGCGGTCACGAAATATCATATCGTGACCGCACTTTATTATATTTTTACAGA
>UQQA01000140.1 GCA_900543105.1 uncultured Ruminococcus sp.
TACAATTCTTAATTTGTATGCAATGCTCTGCATTGCATTAATTACGCATTACGCATTAAAAAATTGTCATTATAACATCAAAAAAGGCGAAAATTAGTCAATTTTATATAAATTTGTTATTAGTTGTTGCAACATAGCATAAAAAGTGATATACTATTATTAGATAATTATGATTTTTTATAAAAGGAAGTAAAAAATGATAGACAGCAATATTCAAGAAAGCCGTCCGTCTGAAAATTCGGCGGAGATGACCGTCAAAAAGAACAGACCTCTGAACGTCCGGCTTATTGCTGCTATGTTGTTTGCCGCCTTTGCTGTCCTTATTGCTGTGCTTTTCCTTAAGGTCACAAAGCTCCAGAAGAACATCAATGAGCTTGCGCAGCGGCTTGCAGACAGCGAAGATTACATAGCCGCAATGAACACAAACGTTGACGAATATCCCGAAGCTGACGGCAATATGCTTTATCACGATGATATTTACGGCGATTTTTCCGCAGAGCCGCTCGAAGGCGTTCCGCTCAATACGCTTGACTGGGAAAACCTTGAACTCGGTGAGGACAATCGCTATACATATTATGAAAACGGCGAGGCTGTTTCAAAGACGGGCATTGACGTTTCCTATCATCAGGGCGACATCGACTGGGAAAAGGTCGCGGCTGACGGCATCGATTTTGCGATGATACGCATTGGCTATCGCGGCTATGAAAAGGGAATCATGCATCGTGACGAGCTTTCAGAAAGCTATATCAGCGGTGCGCAGGCGGCAGGCATTGACGTTGGTGTGTATTTCTACTCGCAGGCGGTAAGCGAAGCCGAGGCTCGCGAAGAGGCGGTCTATGTCTGTGAGCTCATCAAGGACAGCGAGATAAAATATCCCGTTGTTTTTGACTGGGAGCTGCCCGATGACAGCGAAGCACGAACACTCGGAACGACTACAGAAACGCTCAACAAATGTGCGGCGGCTTTTTGCCAAGAGATAACCGACCGCGGCTACACGGCGATGCTTTACAGCAACCTGAAAATGGCACTGACGAAATACGATATGCAGACCCTCAGCGCGTATGATTTCTGGTACGTTGAATATAAGGACGGTCATAATCCGCCGAGCTATCCGTATGAGCTTCAGATGTGGCAGTATGCAAGTGACGGCAGGGTGGACGGCATCGACGGTTATGTCGATATGAACATAAGCTTCGTCGATTATGCCGCCGAATACGGCAAGCATCAGAACGCTGATTTTGAATAAAAGGAGTAATTTTTATGCTTACAACTATTTCTTCCGATATATTAAAGGTAACGATAGACACATTCGGTGCAGAGCTTCATTCCGTAAAGGACTGCAACGATATGGAGTACCTCTGGCAGGCTGACGAAAAGGTCTGGAAGCGTCATGCGCCCGTGCTTTTCCCGTTTATCTGCAACACGGCTTCGAAAAAATACACCGCTGACGGAAAGGAATATGCTCTTTCCAACCACGGCTTCGCCCGTGACAGCGAATTCGAGCTTCTTTATGCAAAGGAAAGCTCCGCTGAATTTTACCTCGGCTACAGCGATGAAACGCTCAAGATCTACCCCTACAAATTCGGACTTTACGCAAATTACACCCTTGAAGGCAATGCACTCAAGGTGACATACACCGCCGAAAACAAGGACGACAAGCCGATGTATTTCTTCCTCGGCGGACACCCTGCATTCCGCTGTCCTGTCGGCGATGATGAAAGCTTTACCGATTACTATGTTGAATTCGAGAAGAATGAAAGCATCGCGCGCAATGAAAATGATGTTGTTCTTGACAACGCAAACAAGGTTTCGCTCAGACACGACCTCTTCAAAAACGATGTTTTCATGAAGAACAAGCCGAACTCCTCATGGGTGGCTCTTGCCAGCAAGACTCACGATCACAAGGTAACGCTTTCTTATGATAAAAACGGCTGCATCGCAGTCTGGTCGTCCTGGTTCGAGGACGAGGAAAAGACAAACGCGGCAGAATTCGTCTGTCTTGAACCGTGGTCGAGCGTTCCCGTTTACGAGAGCGGTGTGACCGAGCTCACTGAAATGCCCGACGCAAAGAAGCTTATGCCGAACGAAAAATACGCGTTCACATTCACAGTCCGAATCGGATAAATGACGAAAGGAGTTAAGACATGGCAGATATCATCACAAACGTTGACTGCAAATATGACGTTTCGGTTTCAGCGGGAAACAAGGAGGCGTTCATTTTTATCACTCCTCCGTCCGGAACGGGAAAAGGTGTGACCGTTGACGGCATTGAAGCCGCATTGAAAGCAAACAATGTTGTTTTCGGTCTGCGTGAGGACGTTATAAAAATGATCGCAGACGACCGGAAATATTCGCAGAAGCTCTGCGTTGCCGTTGCACAGCTCCCGATAGACGGTGTGAGCGGCTCAATTACATATAAATACGATAAAAAGGTCGAAGCCGCACCTACCGAGAACGAGCGCGGCTTCGTTGATTATAAAGACCTTGGATTTATTCGGGTTGTGCGCACCGGCGATGTTATCGCAGATATAACCCTCCCGACCGAGGGTGAGCCGGGCGTAGATGTCCGCGGCGGAAAAATTGCGCAGTACCCCGGCAAAAAGGCACAGTTCACGCTTGGACCGAACACTAAGATAACCGAGGACGAACAGCATGTTGTTGCAGCCGCTGACGGAAGGCTTATTTTCAAAAATAATGCATTCACTGTGGAAACTACGGTGATAATAAACGGTGATGTTGATGCTTCCGTCGGAAACATCAGCTTCATCGGTGATGTTATCATAAAGGGAAACGTCTGTGAGGGATTCAAGGTTTCTTCAAATACGAATATTACCGTTTCCGGCGAAGTAAACGGTGCAACACTTGAAGCGGGCGGAAATATCACGATAAAGCAGGGCTGCGTTTTTGCAAAAATAACCTGTCACGGCAATGTCAGCGCGCTTTTCTGCGAGCGAAGCAGCATCAACTGCGATGGCAACATCTCCGCACAGAACTATGTCATCTGTAATATTTACTGTGCAGGCGAACTCACAATAAAAGCAAGCAACGGAAGCCTTATCGGTGGAAAATACACTATCCTCAACTCGCTTGAAGCATCGAACATCGGCTCAAAGACTTACACTCCGACCGATATAACGCTCGGTGACAATGCTATTCTTGCCGATGAAAAAACGCAGCTTGAAATGAAAATAGCCGCCGCGCAGAAGAAGATCGAAGACCTCACGATGATAGTCAATTTCCTCAACGAAAAGAAAAAGGAGCTTCGCAAGCTTCCCGATGACAAGGAAGAGATGCTTGCGACTGCGGTCAGACAGCGCGTTCTTCTTAATGTTGAGATAAAGACAAATCAGAAGCGCATTGACGAGATAAACGTTTACCTCAGCACAAAGCAGCAGCTTTGGGTTCGCTGCAAGGGTTACATTTATCCCGGCACGAGAATTACTATCAATGACAATGTTTTCAAAGCCGACACGGAATATGCACACAGCATGGTTTCCATTGGCGCAGACGGTGAAATAACGGCAACGCCATTTTAATGCGTAATTCGTAATGCGTAATGCGTAATTAATGCAATGCGGTGCATTGCATGCAAAAAAATTCATAATTAATTATAAAAAATGCGTTCACGAGAAAATCGTGAACGCATTTTTATTATTCTAATGGAGTAGCGAAGCTAATTACGCATTACGCATTACGCATTTTTTGATTTGATGTATTCGTCCATAGCCTTTGCAGCGGTCTTTCCTGCGCCCATTGCGAGGATAACCGTTGCTGCGCCTGTTACTGCATCGCCGCCTGCATATACGCCCTCACGGGAGGTAAGTCCGTCCTCGTTGCAGATAAAGCAGCCGTGCTTGTTGGTTTCGATACCCTTTGTTGTGTTCTTGATAAGCGGGTTAGGTGAAGTACCGATAGACATTACTACGCAGTCTACATCGAGGATAAACTCGGAGTTCGGCTTTACGACAGGTCTTCTTCTGCCGCTCTCGTCGGGTTCGCCGAGTTCCATTTCAACGCACTTAAGTCCGTTTACGAACTTATCATCGCCGCCCATAACTTCGATAGGATTGTTGAGGGTCTTGAAGATGATTCCCTCTTCCTTAGCGTGTTCGACCTCTTCCTTACGGGCAGGCATTTCTGCTTCGCTTCTTCTGTAAACTATGTAAACATTCTCTGCGCCGAGACGCTTTGCACATCTTGCAGCGTCCATTGCAACGTTGCCGCCGCCGACTACTGCCACGCTTTTGTTCTTCTTGATAGGTGTATCGGAGTCTTCCTTGTATGCTTTCATAAGGTTTACACGGGTGAGGAACTCGTTAGCGGAGTAAACGCCCTTTAAGTTTTCGCCGGGGATACCCATAAATCTTGGAAGTCCTGCGCCCGAACCGATGAATACAGCTTCAAAGCCTTCGTCCTCGAAGAGCTCATCAACGGAGATCGTCTTGCCGACAACTGTATTTGTTATGACCTTAACGCCGAGAGCCTTAAGTCCGTCAACTTCCTTCTGAACGATAGACTTAGGAAGTCTGAATTCAGGGATACCGTAAACGAGAACGCCGCCTGCGAGGTGGAGTGCTTCGTAAATTGTAACGTCATAACCCATCTTAGCGAGGTCGCCTGCGCAGGTAAGACCCGAAGGACCTGCACCGATAACTGCGACCTTATGACCGTTCGGCTCAGGCTTTACGGGAGCAGCTGTGCTGTGCTCGTTGTGCCAGTCGGCAACGAAACGTTCAAGTCTGCCGATGCCGACAGCTTCAGTCTTGATGCCTCTTACGCACTTGCCCTCACACTGGCTTTCCTGTGGACAAACACGTCCGCAGACAGCGGGGAGTGAGCTTGATTTTGTGATGATATCATAAGCGCCGTCGAAGTCCTCAACAGCTACCTTTGCGATAAAATCGGGGATAGAGATACCTACGGGACAGCCGCTTACGCAAGGCTTGTTCTTGCAGTTAAGGCAGCGCTGTGCTTCGTCAACTGCCATTTCCTTTGTATAGCCGAGAGCAACCTCCTTGAAGTTGCAGCTTCTTTCCTTTGGATCCTGTGTAGGCATAGGATTTTTCTTTGGTGACATATTAGGCATATCACTTTACCTCCTTGGCGAAGAGATTGCACGTTTCTTCGTGCTTGTGGCGTTCAAACGGCTTATACATAGTGCCTCTGTCCATTGCCTCGTCAAAGTCAACGAGGAAACCGTCAAAGTCAGGGCCGTCAACGCAGGCGAACTTCGTTTCACCGCCGACAGTAAGACGGCAGCCGCCGCACATTCCCGTTCCGTCGATCATGATCGGGTTCATTGAAACCACTGTCTTGATGCCGAACTCCTTAGTTACGGCAACAACGAACTTCATCATTACAAGAGGTCCGATAGCGATAACTTCGTCATATTTTTCACCGCTCTCGATGAGCTTGCGGAGAGCCTCTGTAACAAGACCCTTTTCACCGTGCGAACCGTCGTCCGTCATCATGCAGAGCTTATCGGAAACAGCCTTGAATTCATCTTCAAGGATAACGAGGTCTTTATTTCTGAAACCAACGATAGAGTGTACTTCACAGCCGAGGTTGTGGAGCTTCTTTGCGATAGGGTATGCGATAGCACAGCCTACGCCGCCGCCGACAACAGCGACTTTCTTAAGTCCGTCTGTATGTGAAGCAACGCCGAGAGGACCTACGAAGTCCTGGATATACTCGCCCTCGTTCTTATGGTTGAGCTTTTCGGTCGTAGCGCCGACGATCTGGAAAATAATTGTGACAGTACCCTTTTCTCTGTCAAAATCTGCAACTGTGAGCGGGATACGCTCGCCTTCCTCGTCAACTCTAAGGATAATAAACTGACCCGGTTCAGCCTTTCTGGCGATCATGGGTGCTTCGATGTCCATGAGCGTAACAGTTGGGTTAAGCTCTTTCTTGCGAACAATCTTATACATTATCTCATTCCTTTACAAAAAAATAACCGCATTCTCCCTATGGCATAATGCTATAACTAATATTATATCTTAAAATAGCGCTAAAGTCAACAATTTAAATATAAATATTGACTAACTTTTTGTTCAATTGTCAATGATAGGTGACACTTTCT
>UQQA01000141.1 GCA_900543105.1 uncultured Ruminococcus sp.
CTATAGAACGGTTTGGAATTAGTATAAAATTTGGAAAAAATCAAGCCGACAATCTTGTAGCTGTTTTTTACAGGTTTATATAGGATTTCGGCGCAGATTTTTTCCTGTATTTTTATTGGTGTTTAGTATTATGTATAGCCTTTCAAACTTTGGTTTATAATATTCATAAAAATCTGAAAGGAAATTTCACTATGGATATTATAACAAAGCCTGTCATTGAGCAGGTCATTCGCAGCGAGATAATCGATTTGGGAGGCAACCTGAGCGGTGCAGGCACGGGAGCGCTCTGCCGAAGTGAGCGCACGGCGAAGTGCAATCGCCTGCTTATGATCGAGGACGTGCTTAAAGGGGGCAAAGCGCTATGATAATGGAATATGTTTGGGCGTTCGTCATCGGAGGACTTTTCTGTGCGGTCGGCGAGGTGCTTATCGACTATACAAAGCTCACGCCTGCAAGGATTTTAACGGCTTATGTCGTCGCAGGGGTTATTCTCGGCGCACTCGGCTGGTATCAGCCGCTCGTTGACTTCGCAGGCGCAGGCGCAAGTGTTCCGCTGACAGGCTTCGGCAACGTCCTTGTTCAGGGTGTGCAAAAGGCTGTCGATGAAAAAGGGTTTCTCGGTGTTTTCACGGGTGGACTTACCGGAGCGGCAGGCGGCATAACTGCAGCTATGGTCTTTGCACTTATCATGGCTTGTATTTTCAAGTCAAAAGAGAAGTAATATTCTTCGCTCTGCCGAATTTTTATCGTCGGCAGAGCGGTTACATACCACTTTTTTTACAGAACAGTTTGAAAAATGTTGAAAATATATAAAAAGTGCCGAATATTGAAAATATGCTTGCAATTTCAATAAAAAAAGGGTATAATAAAATAAACTATGTTTATTTGTAAGAAAGGATCGTTTGATTATGCCGATTAAGTACATATTCGTTACGGGCGGCGTTGTTTCGGGACTCGGAAAGGGTATCACCGCTGCATCACTTGGCCGTCTGCTTAAAGAAAGAGGCTACCGCGTTACAATTCAGAAGTTTGACCCTTATATAAATCTCGACCCGGGTACAATGTCCCCATATCAGCATGGCGAAGTTTTCGTTACCGATGACGGTGCTGAGACCGACCTCGACCTTGGTCACTATGAGCGTTTCATCGATGAAAATCTCTCGGTGAACTCCAACGTTACAACAGGTAAGATATACTGGACTGTTCTCAACAAGGAGCGCAGGGGCGACTATCTTGGCGGAACTGTTCAGGTTATCCCGCACATCACAAATGAGATCAAGGAAAGAGTATACCGTGTCGGCAAGGAAAAGGATACTGACATCGTTATCACCGAGATCGGCGGTACTGTCGGCGACATTGAATCCACACCGTTTCTCGAAGCTATCCGTCAGGTAGTTACCGAAGTCGGCAGAGAAAACGCAGTTTATATCCACGTTACTCTCGTTCCGTATATCGCAGGCTCGGAGGAACTTAAATCCAAGCCTACACAGCATTCCACAAAGGAACTTCTTTCTATCGGAATCCAGCCGAACATTATCGTCTGCCGTTCCGAAAAGGAAATTCCCGAGGATATGCGCAAGAAGATCGCACTTTTCTGTAACGTTCGTCCCGAGGACGTTATCCAGAACCTCACAGCTCCGTCACTCTATGAAGTTCCGCTCTGGCTCGAAAAAGAGGGACTCGCAGACAGCGTTTGCCACCACCTCGGACTTCCCGTTCAGAAGCCTGACCTTACCGAGTGGACAGAAATGGTTGACCGTGCAAAGAATGCAGATAAGACAGTAACTATCGGACTTGTAGGCAAGTATGTCGTTCTCCACGATGCTTACCTCTCCGTTGCCGAGGCTCTCCGTCACGGCGGTATCGTAAACGATGCAAACATCAATATCGAATGGATAAATTCCGAAGAAGTTACAAGAGAAAATGCAGCTGAAATGCTCTCAAAGTGCGACGGTATCATCGTTCCCGGCGGCTTCGGCGACCGTGGTATCGAGGGTATGATCGAATCTATCCGCTATGCCCGTGAAAATAAAGTTCCGCTGTTCGGTATCTGTCTCGGTATGCAGATGGCAGTTATCGAGTATGCAAGAAATGTCCTCGGACTTTCGGGCGCAAACTCTACAGAGTTCGGCGAAACACCTTACCCCGTTATTGATATAATGGAAGACCAGAAGGACGTTACCAACAAGGGCGGTACAATGCGTCTTGGACTTTATCCATGTAAGCTCACAGAGGGAACGACTTCCGCAAGAGTTTACGGCGAACCGCTTATCTATGAGCGTCACCGCCACAGATGGGAATTCAACAATACATTCCGTTCCAAGCTCACAGATGCAGGACTTGTTATCGCAGGTCAGTCACCCGATGAACGCCTTGTCGAGATCGTTGAAGTTAAGGATCACCCATGGTTTGTCGGCGTACAGTTCCACCCCGAATTCAAGTCCCGTCCGAACAAGCCGCAGAAGCTTTTCGCAGACTTTATCCGTGCTTCAAAAGAGTATATGGAAAAGAAACAGTAATTCAATTCGTAAAGCGTAATTCGTAATTATTGCAAACCACCCCTCCAATGTTGGTAGGGGCGGTTTTTCTATATCGGCTTTTTTATGATGAAAAAATGCGCAATTCACATCTATAGTTATGTGAACTGCGCATTTTGATTTTTTATCTTTTATTAAGAAATGCCGCAAAGAGCAGAAGTCCTATTCCAATGAAAATTCCGCTGTATGCGGTCGTATAGACCCATACGGGATATGTCAGCAGATCTGCTTTTGTTGTTACTGCAGCGCCGATTATTGCTATAACGGCACTCGGAAAAAACGAGATGATATATCTCTTTCGCTTTTTGCAAAGTATCAGTGCGGTCGATGACAACGCAAGCGGCAGGAAAAATACGGTTCTCGTAAATCGTAGCGTTCCAAGCCTAAAAATCGCATATCTGTCAAACGTTGGCGGAAATATATACAGCCATATCACGGCTGCAAGCAAGATGAGCGCACCGACGGCGGCACAGACAAGCTGCTTTGTCGGCGGCGTTTTTTTACCTAAAGCGGGTCGGTACATTATTTCAAACGTTTCCTTGTGGTCGCGCTTCATCTCTTTTATTTCGGCTTCAAGCTGCTTTAGCTTCTGCTTTTTTTCCTTTTCCCGTTCTTTAAGTCCGTTCATTTTGTTCCACCATTTACAAAAAAAGCGCAGCCGCAAACTTTGCAGGCTGCGCCGAATTTATTTATTCTTAGAGAAGAATTGACTTTCCTGTCATTTCTTCAGGCTGAGGAAGTCCCATTATCTTGAGCATTGTAGGTGCGAGGTCTGCCAGAACGCCGCCTTCACGGAGTTCACCCTTCTGACCTGCGATGATAAGAGGAACAACGTTAGTTGTATGAGCTGTGAACGGCGAACCGTCGGGTTCATACATCTTATCAGCGTTGCCGTGGTCGGCTGTGATAAGTGCTGTGCCGCCGTGTGCAAGGATAGCGTCAACTGTTCTGCCAACGCAGGTATCAACAGCTTCAACAGCCTTTACTGCTGCATCGAAAACGCCCGTGTGACCAACCATATCGCAGTTAGCGTAGTTGAGGATTATCATATCATACTTTTCGGAGTTGATAGCTTCAACAACCTTGTCTGTAACTTCGTAAGCGCTCATTTCAGGCTGGAGGTCGTAAGTCGCAACCTTAGGAGAGTTGACGAGAATTCTGTCCTCGCCCTCATACTGCTTTTCTACGCCGCCGTTGAAGAAGAATGTAACGTGAGCGTACTTTTCTGTTTCAGCAATTCTGAGCTGCTTAAGACCCTTTTCGGAGATATACTGACCGAGTGTGTTATTAAGGGACTGTGGCTTGAATGCGACCTTAACGTTAGGCATTGTTGCATCATACTGTGTAAAGCAAACATAAGTTACGGGGAAGAAGCCGTTCTTTCTCTCAAAGCCCTTGAAATCGGGGTCAACAAAGGTTCTTGTGATCTCACGCGCTCTGTCGGGGCGGAAGTTGAAGAAAATGATGCTGTCGTTAGCCTTGATGCGCTCTGTTTCGCTGATAACAGTCGGGATAACGAATTCATCGGTAACGTTGTCAGCGTAGGACTTTTCAACTGCTGCAACAGCATCGTCAGCCTGATTGCCCTCGCCGTAAACGAATGCAGCGTAAGCCTTTTCAACTCTGTCCCAGTTGTTATCTCTGTCCATTGCATAGTAACGACCGGAAAGGCTTGCAATTTTGCCGATGCCGATCTCGTTCATCTTTTCCTGAAGCTCTGCAACGAAGTCCTTGCCGCTCGTAGGAGGAACGTCACGTCCGTCGAGGATAGCGTGAACGAATACCTTTTCAAGTCCTGCCTGCTTTGCAAGCTTCAGAAGACCATAGAGGTGAGTGTTGTGTGAGTGAACGCCGCCGTTGGAGAGAAGTCCGAAGAGATGAAGAGCTGTGCCGTTCTTCTTGCAGTTGTCAACAGCTTCGTTAAGAGCTTCGTTCTTGAAGAAATCGCCGTCGTCAATGGACTTTGTAATTCTTGTAAGCTCCTGATAAACGATCCTGCCTGCGCCCATATTGGTGTGACCAACTTCGGAGTTGCCCATCTGACCGTCAGGAAGACCAACGCACATTCCGCTTGCGCCGATAGTTGTGTGGGGCCATTCTGCGAGGTATCTGTCAAGGTTAGGCTTCTTTGCGGCTGCAACGGCATTGCCGTAGGTATCCTTATTGATGCCGCAGCCGTCCATAATGATAAGAGCGGTTGGTTTTTTTGCCATAAATATCAATCCTTTCATTTCATAGACAGAAGAATTTCGGAATAAGCCAGAAGCCGACATAGTAATCGGTCGTTCGGTCGAAAGGGTCGTAGTCCTCCCAGACCTTGTAGCCTAAACCGTAGTGATCCTTGCTGCCATTTCCATAATCGATAACGGTAAAACAGAAAACAGGAGGGAGCTTGTACCGCTTTGCACGGACAAGGTCGGTCGAAAAAAAGCCTGCAGAAAGGACGGCTAATGTGCATAAAAGCACGATGAACGCCCGTTTTGCGCTGATTTTTTTCGCCGCTCTCATTTATCGCTCTCTCCTGTTGATAATCGTTAGAATCAGCCGTTTACAGCAGCCTGTACAATTGTGTTGAAGTCGTTAGCCTTAAGGGAAGCACCGCCGATAAGACCGCCGTCAACGTCAGGCTTGGAAAGGAGTTCAGCAGCGTTGCCTGCGTTCATAGAACCGCCGTACTGGATCGTAACAGCGTCAGCAACAGCAGCACCGTAAAGCTTTGCAAGAGTTGCACGAATGAATGCGCAAACCTCCTGAGCCTGATCTGCAGTAGCAGTCTTGCCTGTGCCAATAGCCCAGACAGGCTCATAAGCAATGATTGTCTTCTTGATATCATCAGCGGAAACGCCTGCGAGGTCAAGCTTGATCTGACGTGCGATAACTTCCTCTGTGATGTTTGCTTCTCTTTCAGAAAGAAGCTCGCCAACGCAAACGATAGGCTTAAGACCTGCAGCAAGAGCAGCCTTTGTGCGCTTGTTTACGGTCTCATCTGTTTCGCCGAAGTACTGACGGCGCTCGGAGTGACCGAGAACAACATATTCAACGCCGACTTCAACGAGCATATCAGCGGAGATTTCGCCTGTGAAAGCACCGCTCTTTTCAAAGTGAACGTTCTCTGCGCCGACCTTAACGTTAGAGCCTGCGGTTGCGGCAACAGCAGTTTCAAGGTTTGTGTAAGGAACGCAAGCGATAACTTCAACCTTGCCCTCTGCATTAGCAACGAGCGGCTTGATAGCTTCGAGAAGCTCCTTAGCTTCGGGACGGGTCTTGTTCATCTTCCAGTTACCTGCGATAACAGCTTTTCTTAAAGTCTTATTCATGATAAAAACTCCTTTTTATATATTGAGATCACGCTTTAAAATCGGTTTAATTAAAAAGCGAAAATTTTTCCC
>UQQA01000142.1 GCA_900543105.1 uncultured Ruminococcus sp.
ACTTTACTAATCTTCTTGCATAATTATCAACCACCATAATAACACCATCTGTCATTGGAAAAAACGAATCTACGAAAAGTCCAATTGTTATTTTTTTATCCATAAAAAACTTGCTTTATTGTAGGAAATAGGTTATAATAATATAGATATTTTTTTTAAAGGAGATGTGGAATTATGCAAATGGAAGGATCTTATGTAGCTGCAGTTGTACTGACAGGTCTTATAGTTGTATTCATCGGACTTATCATTCTTATTGCATTCGTTTGGGTAATGGGTAAGATCTTTGATGCTATCAAGGGCAATAAAGATAAGAAAAATGACAGCGGCAAGAAGACCGAAGCTGTTGCAGTCAAAGCTCCTCAGGCTTCTGCTCCCGCAATGCAGATCGAGGACGGTATCAGTGATGAGATAGTTGCTGTTATTGCCGCAGCCGTTGCTTCAATGTCAGGAAATTTTGCAATCAAAAGCGTAAGAAAAGCTTCTCCCAAGACATCGCGCAGAAGTGCTTGGGGCTCACAGGGTATCGCTGAAAGTACCCGAGTATTCTAATAGAAAGGTAAAAACCAAAGATGGAAACTTTTATTCAATCCATTAAGGGACTGATCGATACCTCGGGTATTGTCAATATGACATTGCCGTCAGTTATAATGATCTTGATCTCTTTCGTGTTCCTGTACCTTGCAATCAAGCATCAGTTTGAACCGCTTCTTCTTTTGCCTATTGCTTTCGGTATGCTTCTTACAAACCTTCCGCTCACAGAAATGTATCACCCTGAGCTTTTTGATATCAGCGGCGGACGCCAGCTTGATTTCGGTGAGATATTACATAACGGCGGTTTGCTCGACTTGCTGTATCTGGGCGTAAAGCTTCAGATCTATCCTCCTCTTATATTCCTCGGAATCGGATGTATGACTGACTTTGCTCCTCTTATTGCAAATCCTAAGAGCTTCCTTCTCGGTGCTGCTGCTCAGGCAGGCATCTTCCTCACGTTCTTGGGCGCTGCTTGGCTTGGATTCTCCCCACAGGAAGCAGGTTCTATCGCTATCATCGGCGGTGCTGATGGCCCTACCGCTATCTTCGTTTCAAGTAAGCTTCTCAGAAGCGGCGGATTTGATATCGATACAGGTACGATAGCGCTTGCAGCTTATACCTATATGGCGCTCGTTCCTATCATTCAGCCTCCGATAATGAGAGCTCTTACAACCAAGAAAGAGCGTGCTGTTGTTATGACACAGCTCAGACAGGTTTCCAAGACAGAGAAGATTATCTTCCCTATCGCTGTTACCATCGTTATCGCACTTCTCGTTCCTTCCGCAGCTCCTCTTGTAGGTATGCTGATGCTTGGTAACCTTATCAAGGAAAGCGGCGTATGCGACAGACTTTGCAAGACTGCACAGAATGAACTTATGAATATCATTACTATCTTCCTCGGTGTTTCCGTTGGTGCTACAACAACTGCTGACAAGATCGTTAATGCTAAGTTCCTTAAGGTTATTATCCTTGGCGTTATCGCATTCAGCATCGGTACTGCTGCCGGTGTTCTTTTCGGTAAGCTTATGTATCTTGTTACAAAGGGTAAGGTAAATCCTCTTATCGGTTCTGCAGGTGTATCCGCAGTTCCTATGGCTGCCCGTGTATCTCAGAAGGTCGGTCAGGAAGAGAATCCAAAGAACTTCCTCCTTATGCACGCTATGGGTCCGAATGTTGCAGGTGTTATCGGTTCTGCTGTTGCAGCAGGTGTTCTCCTCAGCATTATCCCTTATTGATCTATTGTATCAAAAACTCCCGATTTCAAACGAAATCGGGAGTTTTTCTTTTATATTATTATTTATAAAGTGAAACGTTCTGGAAACCGTCAAGAAGCTTATCAAGATATTTGAATGAAAGCTGCGCTCCCTTTGCGACGCAGGAAAGCGGATCGTCTGCAACGATGCATGGTACTTTTATTTCACTTGAAATAAGCTTGTCAAGTCCGTTTATAAGTGCGCCGCCGCCTGTAAGATAAATTCCGTTTTTGTAAATATCTCCGACAAGCTCAGGCGGAGTGTTTTCAAATACAGATTTAATGTTTGCGATGATCTCATTTATGCTGTCAATGATCGCTTCGTAAATATCATAATCGGAGATCTGAATACATTCGGGAAGTCCTCTGATAAGATGTCTGCCCTTTACAACAATAGTTTTGCTTCCGTCGGGATCAAAAACATTTGCAGCAGATATCTTAGCCATTTCAGCTGTCTTCTCACCAATGAGAACACGATAACGGTTGCTGATGTATTTTACGATCTCTCTGTCGAACTTGTTTCCCGCTACTTTTATCGATGCTTTTGCAACAATTCCGTTAAGAGAGATTATCGCTATGTCAGTCGTTCCTCCGCCGATGTCAACGACCATATTTCCGTTTGGTACTGAAATGTCAACTCCTGCTCCGAGAAGTGCCGCGATCGGTTCTTCGAGAAGATAAACTTTCTTTGCGCCTGCAACTTTTGCAGCTTCAACGACTGCCCTGCTTTCTACGTCCGTTATTGATGACGGAACGCACATTACAATATTTGGCATAAGAAGTTTTTGTCCTGTTATTTTTTCGATAAATGCAGTAACCATATATTCTGTCATTTTATGGTCGGAGATGACACCATCCGAAAGCGGCTGAACAACGAGAATGTGTTCCGGCGCTTTACCCAGCATTTTATAAGCTTCCGTGCCAACTGCAATTACTTTTTCCGTCTTCGTATTGAAAGCAACGATAGAAGCCTCATTGAGTACAATACCGCTGTTTCCCATTGTGATAATAACATTTGCAGTTCCTAAATCAATTCCAATATCCATTATATGTCATTCCTTTCAGAACTTATAGTTTTCTGATTTAAATAGTTGAAGCAGCGACCGCTGCGATTATCTTTTCTGCACCCATTTCAAGAAGAATTTCGGCGCAGGAGTTTATCGTTGATCCCGTAGTCATTACATCATCAACGATTATAACTGTTTTGTCTTTGATATTTATATTTTTGCCTGCTGAGTATAAGTGCGAAGCGTTGTATTTTCTTCGTGCGGCGGATAATTTGTGCTGTGCAACAAAGGAAATGCTTTTAACAAGTGCATTGCTGCAAATAGGTATGTTTAACTGTTTCCCTAACGCATCGGCGAGAACTTCCGCTTGGTTGAATCCGCGTTTGCGAAGCTTTGTTTTTGACATCGGTACGGGAACGATGCAGTCAGCCTTGAATTCATAAGAGTCCGTTTCAATATCGGACTTTATTTTTTCGGCGAACAGCCTCGGAAAAACATCGTTCTTAGTGTTCTTCAGATAAACAACACCGCCTTTGGCACTGTCAAGATAGTAAAAAGCAGCATAACATCGTGAAAAGAGATTTTCATTTCTGTGACATATACAACTGCTTGATATATTACCGCAGCCACGGCAGAATTCTTCGCCTGTGTATGGAAGTTCTTCAAAACAGCCTTGACAGTATTCATATTTCCAGTTGATTACCTCTCCGCAGAGCGGACACCGGTTCGGAAATATTAAATCAATAGTAAATGCTCCGACTTTTTTGATATCAAACACCGAAATCCATCTCCTTGTCAAGCATTTCGCGCAAACAGCTGTAGCGCATTGTACGCCTGTTGTTCGCAATCATAAATTCGACTGTTCGCTTTGAACCAACGATTATAAGCATCTTTTTAGCTCTTGTAACTGCAGTATAAAGAAGATTTCGAAAATACAGCTTTTCAAAATTTCCGAGCAGCGGCAGAATGACTGCATTAAATTCACTGCCCTGACTTTTATGAACGGTTACAGCGTAAGCAAGTTCAAGCTGGTCGAGCATTTCAGTCGAGTATGAAACTATTCTTCCGTCAAAATCGATGACTAATTTTAATTCGCGCTTGGATATTTTTACAATAGTGCCGATATCTCCGTTAAAGATGCCCGAGCCGTTTTCACTGCCTTTTTTCCATATTATATCGTAATTATTTTTTATCTGCATTACCTTATCATGTTCGCGGAAGGTGTAGTTCATACCTTTTATCTCATTTTTGCCGCGTTCGGGCGGATTTATTGCGAACTGCAATGCATTGTTCAGCTCAACCACGCCGAGAACACCTTTTCGCGACGGGCAAAGTACTTGAATATCATCTGTGGGTGAATAATTATAAGCTTTCGGAAGACGTTCCGTACAAAGCTGCACGACCGTTTCAGCTGCTTCCTGATAATCAAGCTTTTGTATAAAGAAAAAGTCATTATCGGTTCGTGTAAGGTCTATGTTTTCTCCCTTAACGATGCGGTGAGCATTCATAACGATAGCGCTTTGCTGTGCTTGGCGGAAAATTTCGTTGAGCTGTACAACGGAAAGAACACCACTTTCGATCATATCTTTGAGTAAATTTCCTGCACCGACAGACGGCAACTGGTCGCAGTCGCCTACCATAATAAGCCTGCACGAAAGCTTCAGCGCACGCAGCAGTGATTCAAACAAAAGGCAGTCCACCATTGACATTTCATCGATTATCATTACATCGCAGGCGAGCGGCTCTGTTTCATTGTGTTTGAAACGAAGCTTGCCCGAATTATCGAATGAAACTTCCAAAAGGCGGTGGATAGTTTTTGCTTCATATCCCGTAAGGTCAGAAATTCGCTTTGCAGCTTTTCCCGTGGGCGCAGCGATCTGCACCTTCATTCCGCGCTGTTCATACAGCGAGATTATAGCTTTTAGAGTTGTGGTTTTTCCCGTTCCGGGTCCGCCCGTCAGGACAATGAAGCCTTTGGAAAGTGCAAGTGAGATCGCTTTTTTTTGCTGTTCGGCATAAACGATATTCTTGGATTTTTCCTCAAGTTCTATCATCTTGGAATAATCATATTCCGTATCTTTCATAAACGAATTGAGGACGTTCAGCCTGCCTGCAATATAAGTTTCAGCGTTATAATATTCATATATATAGATATAGTCGCGGTTCTGCCTGCGGCTGGTGTATAAAGCAAGACGATTTTCATCGATTTCATCATCAATAACCTTGTCGATAAGCTCTTCTGAAACATTGAGATATTTTGCGGTCGTTTCAACAAGGTGCTGGTATGGCAGACAAGTGTGCCCGAGATATGTATTTTCGGTAAGAATATAGAACATTCCCGCCCTTACTCGTCCCTCGCTGTCGGACGGTATTTTCATTTCCCCGGCAATTTTTTCTGCCTTGACGAAATCAAGCTCTATCCCCTGCTCACAAAGCACATAAGGGTTTTCTTTTATAACATCGACAGCATATTGTCCCCATCTTTTCCAAGCTTTTACGGCGAATGACGGACTTATGCCATATTGTGACAGAAAGATCATAAGCGTTCTTATGCCGTATATTCGTTTGAATTCGATAGCCGCTTCTTCAGCTTTCTGTGGAGTGAAGCCCTTTACCTCTTTAAGCCGTTCAGGGTCATTTTCAAAAACATCAAGAGTGTTGTCGCCGAATTTTTCAACTATTCTCTTTGCGAGCGTAGGACCAATGCCTTTTATTACACCAGATGAAAGGTATTTCAGCATTGCCGCAGAGGTTTCGGGAAGTTTTCTTTCGCAGACTTCAGCGTTGAACTGTGTTCCATAGCGAGGGTGATTCACATATTTTCCTGTAACGGAAAGAAGCTCGCCCTCTTCAACGTTTCCAAGTTCGCCGGTGACAACGATATCACCATCGTTGGTCGAAAGACCGACAACGGCATATCCGTTTAACGGATTTGAAAAAAGTATCTGGTCGACAGAACCCTCTATTATTATACCCTGGTTTTCGTCCATTACGTAAAACACCCAATCATTAACAAATATATGTTTTATTATAGCACATTTCAATGTATTTTGCAATATTAAATGCCGCAAAAATAAGACCGCCGTTTTATACTAAACACCATTTAAAATTTGGAAAAAATCAAGC
>UQQA01000143.1 GCA_900543105.1 uncultured Ruminococcus sp.
GACACCCACCACCCTTTAAACAAAGCGAAATTCTTTCAGAATTAACGTAAACTTTAGTTGGCTTCGCAACTCCAAAACAAAGTTGAGTTATGCAAATAATTACGCATTACGCATTATTCAGTTCTCAGTGCCTCAACAGGGTCTTTCTTCGATGCAACTCTTGACGGGATAATACCTGCAATAAGCGTGAGTATCATACTTATCACTACAAGTATGACAGCCGCAGGTATGGGCAGGACTGCTTTAAATCCCTCAATGTTCGTAAGATTGTATATGATAGCATTTATCGGGATAAGCGCAAGTGCCGAGATAGCTACGCCGATCAGTCCCGAGGTAAGTCCGACGAGCAATGTTTCTGCATTGAACACGGTCGAAACATCGTGCTTTGATGCGCCTATCGCACGGAGGATACCTATTTCCCTTGTTCTTTCAAGCACGGAGATATATGTGATGATGCCTATCATAATTGAGGAAACGACGAGCGAAATTGCCACGAATGCGATGAGGACATACGAAATTCCGCTGATGATATTTGTTATTGAGGACATAAGCAGAGCAACATAGTCGGTATAATGTATCTGATCTTCCTCTGCGGCGCTGTCGTTGTAATCGCTGATGCGGTCGGAGATGCGGTCTTTTTCCTCGAAGGACTTTGCATAGATATTGATAGTGGACGGCTCGTCAAAATCTGCCTTGCCGAGGATATCCATTACGTCATCGTATGTTCTGTCGGAGAACTGTTCGGGAGTGTATTCGTCAAAAATTGCGGCGTACTGCGCATCGGTGAGAGGAGTAACGGACATTGTTGCTGCGATCTGGTCGGCGGTCATTGCGGAGAACTGCTGCTCGACCTGCTCGGCGTACTGCTGTGCATACTGTTCCTTTACGCTTTCACGGACGAAAGAGAAAAGCTCGTCATCGCTCATCTGCTTAATATAGCTCTTAACGCTGTCAGCGGATCCAACGCCCATTTCCTCGGCGTACTGACCTGCCATCTGCTCTTCTATCTGTTCTCTTGTGACATTTGCGAGAAACCGGTCGGCATAAGCGTTCATATCGTCCTCACTGGGCTGTGACATAACGAAGCGGAAAACGTTAGCCTTGTCCGATGCGCTCAGGTTTTCAATATAAGCCTTAGCTTTTTCTGACTTTTCTTCATCGGAAAGGGGAACGTAATCATCGGTCTTGAACGGGTCGCCCGAAAGGATATCGGTGCTTTCATCGTTCTGCTGTTCCGCTACGATATCACTTGAATTTGTTGTGTCGATAACATAGTCGGTGAGAGCCTTTGTGTAGCCGATATAGCCCGTGAGCATAGCGGCCGTGGAATCTTCGTTAGGACGGATAAAGCCGCAGATATGGAGCGGTATGCCAATATCTTCTGCGCTGTAGATATATTCAAGTCCCGTGTCGGTACCGGTGAGGTCAACATAGCCTGTGCCGCTCTCGTTCTTCTGATAATATTCGCAGGGGAGAATGAGCTTGTAATCCTTGCTCATAACTTCGTCAAAAGTCCAGTCGGTAACGCCGTAATCGTCGATGATACCACCCGTCATTGCGGCGTTCATAATCTCGGGGAGCTTTTCCTGATCCTTGAAGCCAAGTGTGTACATTATGATATCGGGTATTTCATTCTGCTTTGAAAGGATAACTACGACATCGTTGTAATTTTCGGGCCAGCTGCCGTAAACGAGGTCGTACTGGTTCTTGATGATCTCATTTACGTCACTGTCGTTTTCGCCGGGGAGCATTTCCTGCCAGACCTCGATGTTTCCCATAGGCGACATACTCATCATTGCGCTTGAAGCGGCAGATGCGTTCATATCAACACCCATAGTTGACCGGAACGTTTCGGAGAAGTCCGATTTCACGATCCTGCCCGACGGGTCTTTTGTGAAGATGGGCATCTGAATGTCATAGCTGTACGAAACGGAACTTGCATTTTCCTTAATTGTTTCATCATTATCAAGGAAATTCTTTATCGCAGGCATATCGTTTTTCTGCTTTGCGGAGGAATTGAGCGAATTGAAAATTTCGTATACAGCTGTATTTCCGTGAACGACATTTTCAAGCTTGGTTTCTTCGCCGCCGCTGCTTTTGTTCGGTGAATTCTGCATCATCGTATTCATAAGTGCGGCGGTGTCTGCGGTTTCCTCAAAGATCTGGATAGGGTAGGAGGAAAGTGTTGCCTCCTGTATCTCGTTTATATAATCGTTGATGCCCGTTGAAAGCGAGAGGATAAGGGCAATGCCGATAATTCCGATCGAACCTGCAAAGGCGGTAAGTATAGTTCTGCCCTTTTTCGTGAGCAGGTTGTTGAGCGAAAGCGATATCGCCGTGAGGAACGACATTGAAACACGCTTTTTCTTTGCTTCAGTGGGAGCGTCAGCCTGTTCGGGATCAAACGGGTCGCTGTCATCTGTGAGAAGTCCGTCCTTTATGCGGACTATTCGTGTTGAATATTTTTCGGCAAGTTCGGGGTTATGCGTTACCATTATGACGAGCTTATCCTTTGCGATCTCTTTGAGAAGCTCCATTACCTGAATGGAGGTTTCGCTGTCGAGTGCGCCTGTAGGTTCGTCTGCGAGGAGGATATCGGGGTTGTTGATGAGCGCACGGGCAATAGCGACACGCTGCATCTGACCGCCCGACATCTGATTCGGTTTCTTATGTATCTGATTGCCAAGACCTACCTTTTCGAGTGCTTCAATTGCTCTTCTTCGGCGTTCGGACTTTGAAACGCCCGATATCGTCAGTGCAAGCTCAACATTCGCAAGAACGGTCTGGTGGGGGATAAGGTTGTAGCTCTGAAAGATAAAGCCTATTGTGTGGTTGCGGTAAGCGTCCCAATCTCTGTCCTTGTAATTCTTGGTGGAAATGCCGTTGATAACAAGGTCGCCCGAGGTATAATGGTCAAGTCCGCCGATGATGTTGAGCAGCGTAGTTTTGCCGCAGCCAGAATGTCCGAGTATCGAAACGAACTCGTTCTCACGGAATGAAATGCTTACGCCGCCGAGCGCTTTTACAGCATTGTCACCCTCGCCGTATTGTTTTACAATGTTCTTAAGTTGGAGCATTAGTTGCTTTCTTCCTTTCTTATATTTAAGATCTTCAAAAAGACCTCTCTGCCTTTTTCTTCCGAATCCTGCTCGGAGCAGGTTATTCCGAGAATGCTGAGAAGTACCATATTGAGCAGCATCGAACGCATCACCATAGCGGCGGCACGGCAGTCAACATCGTGTATCTCGCCTTTATCCATACGGTTCCGGAGAAGCTCGCAGAGAAAATTTTCAAGCCCGTCAAGATATCGGTTCATATCCTCTGTTCGGATAAAATCACGGACTTCCTTTTCAAGTATTACTATGCGGATAAGGTCGATATGTTCGTTTATAAATCCCGAAAGTCGGGTATAAATACTTTTGAGTGAATCCTCAATAGACAAACCGTCAAAAATATCAAAAACATCATTATCGGGAACGTTTTTCCGAAAGTCATCAAGCTCCGTTATCAGTATCTCGGAAAGCAGTTCACGTTTTCCGTTGGGAAAGTAGTGATACAAAAGGCTCTCCGAAACGCCGATGCTTTTGCTGATATCTCTGACCGAAGTGCCATTGTATCCGTTTTCGGCAAAGGACTTCTTAGCCGTTTCGATAAGCTTTCGGCGAGTTTCGGCGGCTTTTTCGCTTCTTGAACCTGCCATAAAGCACCTCTTTTCTTCACTTAACAAGTGTTCAATGAAAATATTATAGCATTATCGATGTTCCGTGTCAATGCCGCAGGAAAATTTCAGCTTTTTATCACATTTTAAACATATTATCATAGTTTTGACTATGAAAATTAATGCTATACAAAAAGCCGCCCCAAATTGCATTATACCCTGATTATGGTTATGGCTTAACAGATGATAATGAACTTTTTAGCAAGCCATTAACCTAAAATTCACCAATACAGTTTCCACAAAATATTAAAATAAAATCTTCTTCAATTAGACTTGGACAACAAAAATTTTCTGCATTAGATAATAATATTTTAAATCAAGCATATCGTCATCAACAACCATTATATGTAAATGTCGAAGCAGCAAAACAGTATCTTGGCACGAAAGAGGATCCTATACAGAATATTGCTGAAAAAATACAAGGAAAGTGGATAGTTTTAAAGCCGCAGGAGTTTCCACCCGCTTTCTCCTGCTATGTTACTGTTGAAAATAATATTATTGTTCCGTATTTACTTTTACGGACTCAGGAAATACTTGATGACGATACAATAAGAACCTGTCTTCATAAGAAATGTGTGCGGATTTTCGAGCATAATTTTGTTGCAGACAAGGCAAGAATCCGCAGGCGGGCTTTCGCCCGGCAAGGATTTTTAACGCAGTCTGCAGCAAAAATGCCGTCCTGTTTTTGTTTTCCCAATTGGGGAATTATCTTGCAAAATCATAACTGTTTTCTTTTCCAGTTTCCTTGCTATTGTTTTCAGCGTTGAATACAGTTCTATCATAGTTATATGATTTTATGTTTTCAAACAATGTGTCAAGAGCCATTTCTTCCACGTCGGTTTTCGTATCGTTGTGTGTGCCGTCGGAAAAATCTTCAGAACTTGTCTTCACAAGCTAAAATCGACGCAACAGGGTTTGCAAATTGGAAATAATACAAATATTTTCTTGGTAAAAAGTCCTAATTTCATAGTCCTTTGACAAACGCCTATACCAAGTCATCCAGCCAAATGTTCGTTCAACTACCCAACGAACAGGCTGAATTTCAAATTCATTTTTTATTCGCGGAGAAATATCAACTTTTAAATTGTGAAAAATCTCAAACGTGTTTTTAAAAGTACCCCTGTATCCTTGATCGGCACGAACGCCAATAAGTGTTGTAGTGTTACAATAGATGTGAGACCGAGGAGTAGAAAAAATGATTGAGATCTGTTAGAATAGAGTTCACCACAAACAAAATCAACAGAAAGGTCTCAATCATTTATGGAAAGTGTAACACAAAACGCAGAAAAAAGCAAGAGATATTTACCGCACGAAATCAGTACCAAGGTTCACTCTGTTGAAACATACCGCAAGACCGGTGACATAGGATATATATGCCGAAAATATCATATTTCCAAAGCATCGCTAATGCGTTGGAACAGGCTTTATGACGGCACGCGCGAATCACTCATGCCAAAATCACACAGACCGCACAAGGCACATCCAAAAGCACATACAGAGCAAGAAATAAAGTGGATAAAGGACTATCACCGCAGAAATCCAAACATTTCAATATGTGAGCTGTAGGCAAGCTGCGGGAGGAAAAAGCTTATTCACGTCACCCCGGTTCTCTCTACCGTGTGTTCATCAAGCTTGGATTTCGTAAAAAAGTTGAATCAACAAAAAAGAAAAGCCGTCACCTCGGCAAATATGACACACCCACAAAAATCGGCGAAAAGTGGCAGCTCGACGTCAAATACGTTCCGACCGCTTGTTATTCGGGAAAGGACGGCGAAAAATTCTTTCAATACACCGTGATTGAGGAGGCTTCACGCAAAAGATTTATCTATCCCTACAAAGAGCAAAGTGAGTATTCAACAGTCGACTTTATAAAGCGTGCGGTCACTTTTTTCGGGTACGCACCGAAGGTTATTCAAACGGACAACGGCGGTGAATTTACGAATTTCAAAAAGACAGACAGAGTGCATATTTTTGACCGTTTCTGCCATCAATACGGAATTGAGCATAAGCTGATACGTCCGAGGACTCCGTGGCATAACGGCAAGGTCGAGCGCAGTCACCGAAACGATCAGGAGCGTTTTTATAATTATCTGAACTTCTATTCGTTTGATGACCTCGTTTTGCAGATGAAACGCTATTTAATACTAATTTCAAACCTCCTTATAGACAAATAGAGCAAAATATGATATACTAATA
>UQQA01000144.1 GCA_900543105.1 uncultured Ruminococcus sp.
TTTATAATACGGTATTAAGAAATTTTCCTCTTTTCTGCCCTAAATGTAAATTAACACATATCATTGATGTTGAAAAATTAGAAATCATAATCAAAAACTCTGAAAAACAAAAGGAAGGATATTAAATGAAACACTTACCTAAAAGTACACTTACGGAAATATTGAATGACCCATACGGATTTACTTACAAAGAAATGTCGGAAGTAATTGGAGAGGATAAAGCAAGAGCCTTATATACGGAATTGTATAAACAGCCATTTCACAAAGAAAATCTATCAATATCAACAAAAAAAGTCTATAAAAGTAGCGATACTGAAAAGTATGTTTATGAATTGAAAGATAACAGGTATATTGAAACGGTTTTTATTAAACGGCGAGATGGTGGGACTGTTTGCGTAAGTACGCAAGTTGGTTGTTCTGTTGGCTGTATTTTTTGTGAGTCCGGACGCAATGGTTTTGTTCGTAATCTAACACCGTCTGAAATTGTGCAGCAGGTTGTATTGATACGTCAAAAAGTAAATCGTATCGTTTTTATGGGAATGGGAGAACCTTTATTCAATTACGACAACTTGATTGCAGCAATCCATATTCTTCGAGATAGAAATGGACTTAACTTTCCAACCGACGGCATTACCGTATCAACAGTTGGTCCAGTTAATCAATTAAAAAAATTGCGCGAAGAACATCTAAAAATTCAGTTGACAATATCTTTACATGCAGCAACACAGGCTGCGAGAAACTGTATCATTCCTCATATGCACATGTACGCTATTGAAGATGTTGTTAAGCAAGCATTGTCCTATTCTCAAAGGCATAATCGAAAAGTGGTATTTGCGTATTTGCTTTTACCAGGTATAAATGACCGTTCCTCAGATATAAGGCAACTTGCAAAATGGTTTAAGGGCAAAAATGTTATGATTAACGTGCTGCAATACAACCCGACGAGTAATTCAAAAATTAGAGCACCACAAAAACAAGAAATGGTTGCGTTCAAACATCAATTAGAGCAAACAGGACTTGAAGTTACCATGAGAGTTTCTCATGGTAGAGAGATTAAAGCAGCTTGTGGACAGTTAGCTAATACATATAATAAAGCCAAAAAACAACAGAAATAATTTAATTAAAAGAGCCAGACGCACAGACGCAGAGCCGATAATATGCAGTTTGAAATACTGCTGTTATCGGCTCTTTTTTGATTTAATTTGTGCCCCCAATAACCATATTGGAGCAAAATCAGAACTGTTGCTTGTCGTTCTTTGATTTCCGCAGCAGCTTTGAAAAATCAAAGCCGCCGTTTCTTTTTATCTTCTAATGAAATGACGCGGTATCACTGTTAAAAGCGGCGGCTAAAGGAGGTAGCCGCCATGAAGCACATACCATATCGACAAAATCCGACGGTCATTGACACATCAAAAAAAGCCCGACCACCGCCGGGGAAAACTACGTCTATCAATATGAACTGTCTAATCATCTGAATACCGCTTACAATACCTATACGTCTGTCCGGGCTTTTCGGACAGGCGTATTTTGCTGCTCAAAAAATTTTTTGAAAAAAATCCGAAAATCTTCGGCGTTTTTTTCAAAAGGCAGTATTGCCCCGCGAAAAGGGGGAAGCACCACCAACTTTCCAACGAGAAAGGAGGTGAGAATGTGGAACCTAATAGCAGGGAGTTTTACAAACAATGTGCTTTTCAGAAGTTTTGTAATACGGTGCTGCACAATGAAGCGTGTGACGCTCACAGGGAGCTGCACAGGCATAAGGCAAGGGAAGTCACCTTTTCCGATTTGCCCTTAGACGAAGCGCGGCAGCTTCATACCTTTGATGAATATTTCAAACGGGAAACCGCCGAAACCGTCTTTGAGAAAGCCGGGAAGAAAATCACGCCGAAGCTGCTTCTTGAAGCAATCCGTACTTTGCCGGAAGAAAAGCGCAAAGCCGTACTCCTGTACTATTTCGAGGGAATGAACGACACCGAGATTGCGAAGTTGTTCAATACATCGAGAAGCACGATACAGTACAGGCGGACAAGCTCTTTTGAGAAATTAAGAAAATATCTGGAGGAAAATGCTGATGAATGGGACGAATGGTAACGAACCCGGCTACCCGGAAAATGCCCTTGTTCCCTATCCTGTCATTGTGGCAGCGACAAAGGGTGACCCGGACGCCATGAAGATTGTCTTGCAGCATTTTAGCGGCTACATAGCCCGCCTCTCCATGCGGAAGCTGTACGACGAGCGCGGGAACGTCTATTTCGGCGTAGACCACGACATTCGGGAACGGCTGCAAGCAAAACTGATGATGGCTGTCCTCACCTTTAGGACAGAGGAATAACCGCAACGGCGGCGGGACGCTTTCTCTCACCCCCTTTTCCGTTCCGCTGTTGACGCGGGTAGCACAGCCATTTTGAACCTTGAAAAAGAAAGCGGCGCAAGATAACGGCGGCGCAGCATAGGGCAAATCGGATACGTTCCTTTTGCGCCGAGCCATACGGCGGGTGCGCCATGACGCTATCCGGGCGAGGTTATCACCGCCCGGACAGCCGAGCGACCAACACCGCGCCGGAAAGCAAGTGTAGCGGTTTGCGGGCAACGACACGCAGAATATACAATGATACTTCCTTACAGCCACAGTCCGAGCGTTAAGAGCGTCGCAGGCAATGGGTAGGGCTGCATGAGAACCATGCCGGGGTGAAATTCCCATGAGGTTATGCTAATAACCGTCCGATTAAAGCCTTTGTTTTATTGAATAGTGGACTTGCTGCTATTCATAGACTGTATTATATGTTTGCGAAAGAAAGGGGGATTTTCTTTGACGCAAAACCAAACGCCCGTTACCACAACGGAGCATAAAATCGGAAAAGTTACTTACCTTGTATGTTCGTCCGCAAGTGAACGCGCAACGGACACACTGGATAAAAAGATAAAAAAGCTCATTCGCAAAGACATGGAGCTGAACCCCGCAAACGCCCGAAAATAGGGCGTTTCTTCACATTTTATACATGACACAGGCAGCGGTATGTGGTATAATATAGACAGTACAAATACCATGCTTGTCTGTCGTCGGAAAGGAGGACAAAATGTTACAGACAGACAAGATTACCGCTTTATATTGCAGATTGAGCCAGGAAGATATGCAGGCCGGGGAAAGCGAGAGCATACAGAACCAAAAGCTGATTTTACAAAAGTACGCTGACGAACACCACTTTTTCAATACGCGCTTTTTTGTAGACGACGGATTTTCCGGCGTGAGTTTCGAGCGTGAGGGGCTTCAAGCCATGCTGCATGAGGTTGAAGCCGGGAACGTGGCGACCGTCATAACAAAAGACCTTTCCCGTCTGGGACGCAATTATCTGAAAACCGGCGAACTGATAGAGATTGTTTTCCCCGAATATGAAGTGCGCTACATTGCCATTAACGACGGTGTAGACACAGCGAGGGAAGATAACGAGTTTACCCCTCTGCGGAACTGGTTCAACGAGTTTTACGCCCGCGACACCTCAAAGAAAATCCGGGCTGTTAAACAGGCAAAGGCACAGAAAGGCGAGCGTGTCAACGGCGAAGTGCCGTATGGTTACATAGCCGACCCAAACGACCGCAATCATCTATTGCCCGACCCGGAAACGGCGCACATTGTAAAACAGATTTTCGCTATGTATGTGCGCGGCGACCGTATCTGCGAAATCCAGAACTGGCTACGGGAACATGAGGTACTTACTGTTTCAGAACTGCGCTACCGTCGTTCCGGCAGTTGCCGCCACCCGCGCCCGCACCCGACCTGTATTTATAACTGGCCGGATAAGACACTGTATGATATTCTTGGACGCAAAGAATATTTGGGGCATACCATTACGGGCAAGAGCTATAAGGTATCTTACAAATCGAAAAAGACGAAAAAGAACCCGGAGGAAAAGCAATACTTTTTCCCCAACACGCACGAACCTTTGATTGACGAAGAAACCTTTGACCTTGCACAGAAACGGATTGCTACCAAACACCGCCCTACAAAGGTTGATGAAATTGACATTTTTTCGGGACTTCTCTTTTGTGGGGATTGCGGCTATAAAATGTATCTGCAACAGGGAGCCGGGACACTGGAACGCAAACACGCCTACACTTGCGGAAAGTACCGAAACAGGATAAGGACTGGCGAGCTTTGCACTACCCATTATATCCGAAAGAGCGTCCTTAAAGAACTTGTCCTTGCTGATTTACAGAGGGTGCTGTCCTATGTGAAAGAGCATGAACAGGAGTTTATCGAAACCGCCAACGAGTGCAGCGCAAAGGCAGTACAAAAGACGCTGACACAGCAGCGGAAAGAGCTTGACAAGGCGCAGAGCCGCATTAGCGAGCTGAACATCTTATTCCGCAAGCTCTACGAGGACAACGCTTTAGGGAAACTTTCAGATGAACAATTTGCTTTTCTGACTTCCGGCTATGATGAAGAAAAAAAGACGCTGACCCGGAGGATTGCGGAGCTGTCACAGGAAATCGACAACGCCACCGAGCGCAGCGCGGACGTGAAAAGGTTTGTCGCACTGGTACGCAGATACACCGCCATTACCGAACTGACCTACGAAAACGTCCATGAATTTATTGACCGTATTCTTATTCACGAACTGGATAAGGAAACGAACACCCGCAAAATCGAAATCTTTTATAGCTTTGTCGGCAGAGTTGATACGGGCGACAAGCCTACCGAAAGTATCTCCTATTTCAGACAGATAGGAGCCGACGTAAAGAGTTATGCTATCTAACATACATCAAAAAGAGGTAAGATAACGCCCTCTGCAAAAAAGGTTACGTTATCTTACCTCAACAAAGTTCGTGCCTGTGTATCCGTCATCGCAATAAAAATCTACAATTTGAATCTGATTGGCTTTGCAATACTGCTTGTGAATTGTTATCTGCGTTTCGATTGATATGCTCATTCCGTCATTGACATCATCATCGGAAAGTCGGCAATAACAAGCAGCTTTGTACATTTTCTGTTCCATAATAGTTTTCCTTTCATTATGGACCAGAGAGTAATGTTTGTCAATCACATTTTACCACACTAAATCGTTAATGTCAAGCGGTTGTATATGTAATCAACAACTCTCCTTTGGTACTCGTCCGTTTTCACAGTAATCATTATTCTGAATAAGTTGTTTCTGTCCGCTGTTTATTATATTGTTGGCGGTCAGTTTTGCGAATAAATCTATTGCTTCTGTCTTTCCTTTTTCATACTTGCGATTTATCACGATGATTTTTTCAATCTGCTTTCTTTTACTTGCCATTTTTCTCTCCCCCATCCGAAATAGTATGCAAATTATTCAATGGCTTCATATCAAGATCAATCAATATATCATTAGCAGTCTTGACATTTATACCGTAATAACGGCTTAAAATTATCAAAAGCAAATACACTCTCTTATCATCTGAACAAAAAACATTATATCCGGCTTTTGATATAAGGTACAAGGATTCAAAAACATTTATTTTCATTGTTATACAATAAGCAACAATCACCTCTAAGCAAGGATTTGAAACTTTATTTCTGTAACGAGTTATTGATGTGCCGGATACTCCGGACCGCTTCTCAAATTCATAAGCAGACATCCTGCTTTCCTCAATACCCCGGATAATAATTTCCTCAACACTTTCATTCGTATTATAACTAATCTCAAAATCTTCCCTACATATTTTCTTTAGCATGTTATTATTTTTGATATTATTATATTTCAATTCATCACTTCCTATCGTATATAAAGTTAATATCATCTGATAAATTGTT
>UQQA01000145.1 GCA_900543105.1 uncultured Ruminococcus sp.
GAAAAAATCTGCGCCGAAATCCAATATATTCGAGATTGTCGGCTTGATTTTTTCTAAATTTTAAATGGTGTTTAGTATAAGTATCCCTAAAGTTAATACTTCAATTATACTCATAGCTGTTCGTACAGCGTTGAAGCTTAAACACACTCACTTCGTTCGTATATTTAAGCTTCAAGGATAGTTTGTTCGAGAAAAACAGAATAGGCGCAATTCACTTTTTAGGTTCACGAAAATGATTTCTAATATTTCGTTCTCCATATTTGATGTGAATTGCGCCTTTTGATTTGTTAATGATTATGCTATTGTGGCAAGCTTGGTTCTGTTAGTTTAGGGCATTTCGCTCTTGCGAGAGCGACAAGGGACTCCGTCCCCTTGACCCCTGCAAGCCTTTGAAAAGGCTTGACCTAAACTTTAGGCGCTTCGCGGTGGTTTTCAAACTAATTACGAATTACGCATTAAACAAATGTCCTTTTGTGAAGAACAGTCGTATTTCACAAAAGGACAAAATTTATTACCCGATTTTTGGTTCAAATATCAATTGAAATCTTGATTTAGATTAGATATAATAATATTATTGCGTTTTGTAAATGAAACTATACTTTATATATTTAAGGAGATTTGCTGTTATGAACAACATCAAAGTCGTAAAGTTCGGCGGAAGCTCACTTGCCGATTCCGCACAGTTCAGAAAGGTTGCCGCTATCATCAGGGGAGATGCGGACAGAAAGTTCGTTGTCGCTTCCGCACCGGGAAAGCGCTTCAAGGAAGACATCAAGATCACGGATATGCTCTATTCCTGCTATGAAAAGGCTGCAAAGGGCGAAAAGTTCGACAAGGAATTCGACGCTATCGAACAGAGATACAACTCTATCATCAAGGACCTCGGCGTAAACATCGACCTTTCGGGCGAATACAACGAGATCAAGGACGCTTTCGCTCACAGAGCAGGACGTGACTTCGCAGCAAGCCGCGGCGAATACCTCAACAGCAAGGTTCTTGCAGCTTACATCGGCTACAACTTCGTTGACCCTGCAGGCTACATAAAGTTCAGCGAGGACGGCGCATTCGACCTCGATACAACTCAGGAGCTTCTTTCCGCAAAGCTTGCAGAGCTTGACAATGCCGTTGTTCCCGGCTTCTACGGCTCTATGCCTAACGATACTATCAAGACCTTCTCCAGAGGCGGTTCGGATATCACTGGTTCTATCGTTGCAAGGGCAGTGAACGCTGATCTTTACGAGAACTGGACTGACGTTTCGGGCTTCCTTATCTGCGACCCAAGGATAGTTGACGATCCCAAGACTATCAGAACCATCACATACAAGGAACTCCGTGAGCTTGCATATATGGGCGCAACAGTTCTCCACGAGGACGCTATCTTCCCCGTAAGAGCAGCAGGTATCCCTATCAATATCCGCAACACCAACGCTCCCGAGGACAGAGGAACAATGATTGTTTCCGAATCCGCTGAGATCAGCAAGTATGTTATCACCGGTATCGCAGGCAAAAAGGGCTTCACCGCTATCAACATCGAAAAGGATATGATGAACAGCGAACTCGGCTTCGGCAGAAACGTTCTCCGTGCGCTCGAAAAGAACGGCATCAGCTTTGAAAATATGCCATGCGGAATCGACACAATGTCCGTTCTCGTTAATACCGACAGCATTCTCGGCAAGGAAAAGAACATCATCGATGAGATCAACTACCGTGTACACCCCGATATCATCGAAATTGAAAGCAACCTCGCACTTATCGCAGTCGTTGGCCGCGGAATGAAGAAGGCAAGAGGTACGGCAGGCAAGATCTTCTCCGCACTCGCAGATGCAAGAGTAAACGTAAAGATGATAGATCAGGGTTCTTCCGAGCTCAACATCATCGTCGGCGTAAACGAAGAGGACTTTGAAGCAGCAGTAAAGGCTCTCTACGGTGCTTTTGTTACCGAATAATTTTGAGTTTAGCAATTCTGTAAAAATATAATAAAGTGCGGTCACGATATGATATTTCGTGACCGCACTTTCAGTCTGTTGAAAAAGTATGTTATTGAAAAAAGTTGCACAAAATTAAAGTTTACGTTAATTCTGAAAGAATTTCGCTTTGTTCAAAGGGTGGTGGATGTCCAGAGGGCAAAGCCCTTGGTCGCTTCCGCAGAAGCGAAATACCCTAAGCTAACAGCACCGAGCATTGCCGCAATAGCAAAATATCTATAAGTTAAAAAGCGCAATTCACATTCAAAAAGTTAAACAGAACGTGATAAATCGGTCTGTATACCTATAAAATGTGAATTGCGCTTATTCTTTATGTTCGGAACAACTATCCTCGGCAAATAAACGTGAGGAGCAAAGCGACGAGCGTTTAGCACCGACGGGATATGAATGGCAGTTCTTCTTTTAGAGATTAAGTCATGAAATACTTTTTCGTCAATCTGCATAAATGCAACATACTTTTTCGACAGGCTGAAAGTGCAGTCACGATATGATATTTCGTGACCGCACTTTCAGCTTGTTGTAAAAGTATGCTATAGAAAAAAAGATAATCAAAAATTTCAAAGCAGAGTTTACGTTAATTTTGAAAGAATTTCGCTTTGTTTAAAGGGTGGCAGGGGTCAAGGGGGCAAAGCCCTTGGTCGCAGGTCAAATTGACCTGCGATGAGAGACGCTGTCCCCTCAACCCCTGCAAGCCTTTGAAAAGGCTTGACCTAAACTTTATTTGGCTTCGCAGCACCCGACAAATGTCGGATATGCAAATAATTACGCATTACGCATTACGAATTACGCATTGAATCCCCGTTGCCTTTTTCGTCAAAATATATCGCCGATGTACTGTATTCGTCTTTGCCTATTTTGTCGCGCATCTCTTCAAGCTGTTTATCCGAAACGGCAATGTTTTTCTCCGTTCGGCGGTTCATATTCGCTATGCTGAATACTATCAGCACCGCGCCCGTTGCTATAAGCATATCGCCCGTATCAAGTCCGAACCTTGACTTATTCAGCCACATCACTGCCAGCATCACTGTCATCAGTGCCATTAACGCTGTGAGCATCGGATTTCGTCTTTTCTTCGGTTTATACCGTTCCTGCCTGAGTTTCAATGCGCATCGTCCTTTATTTCTTCAAAAGCTTTTTGTTGGTCTTGTTTTCGGAAGAGAACGACATTGTGAAAAGCTTGTCGCTCGTGAACATTCTTACCGCAAGGAACATACAAACGGCAAAGAACACGATCTGGTACGCCAGTCCTCCCCAATACATTATCATATCACCCGACAGAAGATTTGTCAAGGCTATATAGCTGTGCGTGAACGGGATAAGGAACATTATTACCTTTGCGGCAACGGGCATTTCGCCGAAGTCCATAAACATCGTCACGAAGAACGGTATCATTACCGCTATCATTATCGGCATTACAAGCGTCTGCACCGACTTTACGTCCGTTGCCGCTGCGCCGAGGATAAGCGATATCGAAAGACCTATTGCAAGCGTAAGGAACAGCTGCAAGCCGAAGAGGAGGATATCCATGCCGCTGAGCGAGAAGCCAAGCTGTGAGATAGCGTCAGCCGTTGAAAGCACTTCGGTCAAAGCGCCTGTATCGGGAACATTCGTCATTCCTGCAATGTCCGATATATTTGCCGAGCCGTTTGTTGCTCCGCTCATTGCTCCGCCCATGATGCTTACCATATAGATGCCGAAACCGACTATCATAAATACTGCGTTGAGAAGTGCGGAGATTATTGCCGCAACCATTTTTGCCGTTAAAACCGTCATTCTTGAAACAGGTGTCGAAAGGAGAGTTTCAAGCGTTTTGTCGATCTTTTCCGTCGAGATAGCTGTCATTATCATCTGCGATGCGAGGAGAAGCAGGAAGAAAATTGCGAACGGAGCTATCATCGATTCCATCATAACTATAGAGGAAACAGCCGCCGCGGAAACTTCAACACTCTTGCCGTTCGCCGCCGAGAATTCGACAGTGTTGGCAGGTGAGGTGATGAGCGAAACATCTTCCGCAGTAAGACCATAGATGCTCTCCATTGCCTCGTCAGCGGAGTGGTCAACGATAGTGCTTACCGCATCGCTCGATGAAATAGAGGACATTGCCGCACTGAATCCAAGCGAAACCTTGCTCGCAAAGATAAGCTGACCCGGTTTCTTTTCATTTACAATAGTATCGCCGTAACCATCGGGGATAATTACAACATATTTAAGGTCAAGTCTTTCAAGCTCGTCATAATAATTGTCACTCCGGATATCAACAATGTTAAGCTCAGTTGTTTCGTCAGCCTTGATGCGGTCGATAACATTTTTCGTGAAATCGGAGTCGTCCTTGATGCAGATGTTGAGCGTTGAAGTGTCGAAACCCTCTTTCATGGAATGACCCATTATCTGACCCATAAAAACGAAAAGCACAAGCACAAAGACCATACTAATGATAGCCTGCTTCGTGATAAGTTCACTAAGCTCTTTTTTAAGAAGATTACCGAACTTCATGTTCAAGCACCACCCTTTCAAAAACTTCTTCAAGGTTTACTGCATTATAACGCTCCTTAAGCACGGGAACTGTGCCCGTTATCATAAGCCTGCCGTTCGTCATAATTCCCACACGATCGGAGAGGTACTCGATCTCAAGCATATTATGCGAGGAAAGCAGGAAAGCCATATTCTTTTCCTTTGCAAGCTTTTTAATAGTGTTGCGTATCTCGAGCGCATTGATAACGTCAAGTCCCGAAGTAGCTTCGTCCATTATCGCAAGCTTAGGCTCAGTCATAACGGCTCTCGAAAGCAGGAGCTTTCTTATCATTCCTCTTGAATAGCCGCCGATCTTATCGTCAAGGCGTTCGCCCAAACCGCAGATCTGCTCGGCAGTGCGAACATAGCGCTCGATAGTCATTTTATCGGCGGTGAAAAGTCCTGCCATAAAATAAAGATACTTCCGACCCGTCATAGTCTTGTAAGCGCCCGCCTCGTCGGGAAGATATGTGATGCTTTCACGAACTTTGTCAGGCTCTTTGATGATGCTGTGACCTGCAACGAGCGCATCGCCCGAAGTCGCCTCGATAAGTGTCGATATCATTCGTATAGTAGTGGTCTTTCCTGCGCCGTTCGGACCGATAAGAGCGAAAATCTCGCCCTCTTCAACATCGAACGAAACCTTGTCAGCCGAAAAAACGTCCCTTTTGGGATATTTCTTGGAAAGCTCACGGACTTCCAGAACCTTTGCCATAATGTTTCCTCCTGTCAAGTGTATTATCTGATTAGTACAATAATACTATATCACCGTTAAACCGGTTTGTCAAGGGTTTTTGGAAATTTTTTAAGGAAGGGTGAACAAGTTCGGAATTCGGAATTATTTGCATAACTCAACTTTGTTTGGACGATGCGAAGTAAAATAGCCGGTCATGCTAAATTTAGCACGCTGAGCACAGCTTGCGAGGGGGCAAGGGGGCGAGAAGCCGCCCTTGTCGCAGGTCAAATTGACCTTTAGCAGAAGAGCGAAACTCCTTAAACTAACAGCACAAAACTTGCCGCAACAGCAAAATCACTATCAAATCAAAGGCGCAATTCACAGCAAAAAAAGTAAAACAGAACGTGATAAATTTGTCTGTATACCTATAAAATGTGAATTGCGCTTATTCTTTATGTTCGGAACAACTATCCTCGGC
>UQQA01000146.1 GCA_900543105.1 uncultured Ruminococcus sp.
ATTGCCAAACCGGATAATTATATGGCAGGCGTAGCCGCTCCTGCATCTCTCGGGTTTCCCCTGTCAGTACCGGCGGCGTGTGGATCGTACGAAATTTTCCACCTCAAATGACCTTCCTTTATTGTACTTTAATTATATCATCTTAGTTTATTTTGTCAAGTATTGTGAAAACGGCAGAATAAACTTTAGTTGGCTTTGCATCACCGATAAATATCAGCTATGCAAATAATTACGCATTACGAATTACGCATTACGCATTTAAAAAATTCCGAAAATTTTATATAATTTTTACAAAACCCCCTTGACAGTAAATCGTTTACAATGTAAAATATATTGTAATAGATCAACTATTTGCAAAATCAAATTTTATAATCAGATTTTGGGAGGAAATAAAAATGAGCGAATTTTTCAAAGAAATCGGCAAGATCCCTTTTGAGGGCAAGGACAGCAAGAACGCCCTTGCATTCAAGTATTACAACCCCGATGAGGTCATCGATGGCAAGCCTATGAGAGAACACCTCAAGTTTGCACTCTCCTGGTGGCACACTATGGGCGGCGACGGCACTGATATGTTCGGCTGCGGCACTGCTGACAAGACTTGGGGCGAGGCTGACAGCGTTGCAAGAGCAAAGGCAAAGGTTAACGCTGCTTTTGAAATTATGGATAAGCTTTCCATTGATTATTTCTGCTGGCACGACCGTGACCTCTCCCCCGAATACGGTTCTCTCGCTGAAACAAACGCAAAGTTTGACGAGATCGTTGATTACACTGCTGAAATGATGAAGCTGAACCCCGGCAAGAAGCTCCTCTGGGGCACAGCTAAGTGCTTTGATCACCCAAGATATATGCACGGCGCAGGCACATCTCCTTCCGCTGACGTTTTCGCTTATGCGGCTGCTCAGATCAAGAAGGCTATCGACGCTACCGTTAAGCTCGGCGGCAACGGCTACGTTTTCTGGGGCGGCCGTGAAGGTTACGAAACATTACTTAACACAAATATGGGTCTTGAACTCGACAATATGGCCCGTCTTATGAAGATGGCTGTTGAATATGCACGTTCTATCGGCTACAAGGGCGATTTCTACATCGAACCTAAGCCAAAGGAGCCAACAAAGCACCAGTATGACTTCGATACAGCAACAGTTCTCGGCTTCCTCCGCAAGTACGGACTTGACAAGGATTTCAAGATGAACATCGAAGCTAACCACGCTACACTTGCACAGCACACATTCCAGCACGAACTCCGTGTTGCAAGAGATAACGGCGTATTCGGTTCTATCGATGCTAACCAGGGCGATCCGCTCCTCGGCTGGGATACAGACCAGTTCCCGACAAACATTTATGACGCTACATTCTGCATGTACGAAGTTATCAAGGCAGGCGGCTTCACAAACGGCGGTCTTAACTTCGATGCAAAGGCTCGCAGAGGTTCTTACACTCCCGAAGATATCTTCCACAGCTACATTGCAGGTATGGATACATTCGCACTCGGTTTCAAGGCTGCAAGAGCTCTTATCGCTGACGGCAGAATTGACAAGTTTGTTGATGACCGTTATGCATCATGGAACACAGGCATCGGCGCTGACATCATCGCAGGCAAGGTAGGCATGGCTGATCTTGAAAAGTATGCTCTTGAAAAGGGCGAAGTTACCGACTCCCTCTCCAGCGGCAGACAGGAAATGCTCGAAGCTATCGTTAACAACGTGCTTTTTGATCTTTAATTCGCGTCAAAATAAGCCCTTGCAAGGACGCAGGGGCTTATTTCGTATAGTAATAAGAAAGGATATATCCAATGAAATATGTAATCGGTATCGACCTTGGAACGAGCGGCACTAAGACCGTTCTTTTCGATGAAAAGGGCACAGTCGTTGCTTCCAAAACGATCGAATATCCTATGTATCAGCCGAAGAACGGCTATGCAGAGCAGGACCCCGAGGACTGGTACAACGCTGCGATCGGCACGGCTAAAGCTGTTGTTGAAACGAGCGGAGTAAAGAGCGAGGACATTGTCGGCGTTGGTCTTTCGGGACAGATGCACGGTCTTGTTATGCTCGATGAAAACGGAAACGTTATCCGCCGTTCCATTATATGGTGCGACCAGCGTACAGCCAAGGAAGTTGACGAGATGAACGAAAAGATAGGCAGAGAAAAGCTTATCGAGATCACCGCCAACCCTGCACTCACGGGCTGGACGGCTGCAAAAATTCTTTGGGTAAGAAACAACGAACCCGAGAATTACAAAAAGTGCCGTCACATTCTTCTTCCTAAGGATTATATCAGATACAAGCTCACGGGCGAATTCGCAACCGAAGTTTCCGATGCTTCGGGTATGCAGCTTCTCGATGTTCCTAACCGCTGCTGGAGTAAGGAAATTTGCGAAAAGCTCGATATTGATATGTCTATGCTCGCAAAGGTTTACGAATCCTGCGAGGTTACGGGCAAAATTACTGCTAAGGCTGCTGCTCTCACGGGACTTAAAGAGGGTACTGTAGTTGTCGGCGGCGCAGGCGATAATGCTGCTGCCGCAGTAGGCACGGGCGTTGTTGAGGACGGAAAGGCTTTCACGACTATCGGCACGAGCGGCGTTGTTTTCGCTCACACTTCAAGCATTTCCATTGACCCGAAGGGCAGAGTACATACCTGCTGCGCAGCTGTTCCGAACTGCTGGCACATCATGGGCGTTACTCAGGGCGCAGGTCTTTCTCTCAAATGGTTCAGAGATAACTTCTGCCAGGCTGAAAAGGACACGGCAAAGGGAATGGGCGTTGACGAATATGTTCTTATGAACAAGGAAGTTGAAAATGTTCCCGTCGGCTCGAACCGCCTTATCTATCTCCCATATCTTATGGGCGAAAGAACTCCTCACCTTGACCCGAACGCAAGAGGAATGTTCTTCGGACTTTCCGCGATGCACACAAAGCGAGATATGATGCGTGCTGTAATGGAGGGCGTTTCCTACTCGCTCCGTGACTGCGTTGAAATTTGCAAGGAAATGGGAATCAACGTTTCCGATATGATGGCTTGCGGCGGCGGCGGTAAATCACCGATCTGGCGTCAGATGCTCGCAGATCTTTACAAGTGTCCCGTTAAGACGGCATCATCGTCCGAAGGTCCTGCTCTCGGCGTTGCAATTCTCGCAATGGTCGGTGCAGGCATATACAAGACAGTTCCCGAGGCTTGCAAGGCTATCGTCGGCGTAGACAAGGTTCAGCAGCCTATCAAGGAGAACTCCGAGGTTTATGACAAGTATTTCGCTCTTTATGATAAAATTTATCCCGCAGTAAAGAACGAGCTTGCAGAACTCGCAGAACTATAATTGCAGATTTCCCCAAATCATCAAGAAATTTTCTCCGAGCGATGTTATTATATTAATAGTGAAAGCTTTTACAGATAACGTTATCGAGGAAAACCTATGAACAATTTTGAAAAACTGTCTGCCACACTTGAATTTATCGAGGAAAATTTAACGGAGGACATCACGGCGGAGCTTTGCGCCAAGCGGTGCGGCTATTCGCTGTCGAGCGTTCAGAAAATGTTCCGCCATACATTTCATATTGGCGTGAGCGATTATATTTCAAGGCGAAAGCTGACCGCGGCGGCGAAAGAACTGCTCGTCTGCGAAAGCCCGATACTTGAAATTGCCCTTAAATACGGCTATAATTCACACGAGGTCTTTACCCGTGCGTTTATGCGGCTCTGGGGCATAGCGCCGTCCGAATTCCGCAGAAAACGGCGTTTTTACGAAATTTTCCCCAAGCTTGACGAGTATGTGCAGATATATGATGAAAAGGGGAATATTGTTATGACCAGCAAGAGAAAGTTCGATGTTTCGCACCTTTACGATTTTATAAAACAGCGCAGCGGAAAATATGCCATTTGCTTCGATATGGTGCATCTTATGTACATAAACGATGTTTACGGCAGAGCCGCAGGGGATATCGCCATTGCGGAGTGCCTGCGCAGGATTGACGAAAATTCGGGGGAGGATATGCTTCCGATAAGGATCGGCGGCGATGAATTTGTGCTGATAACGGACTTTTCCGATATCAAAGACGCGCAGAAAGCCGCAGAGAAAATTTTAAGCTTAAACGGTGGTACAGTCAGCTCGGACGGCAGCGAGTTCGAGGTTTCGATGAGAGTGGGATATGTTCGTATTCCCGAGGGAAATCTTCGGTACAATTCGCTCTTTGAAAGCTTTGTGATCGCAGGCAGGAACGAAAGCTGACGGTATCTCCTTAAAAGAAAGGAAAATATACCATGAAACTTTTTATCGATACCGCTAATGTAAACGACATCAGATGGGCAAACGACCTCGGAGTTATCTGCGGCGTTACAACAAACCCCTCCCTTATCGCAAAGGAAGGCAGAGTTTTTGAGGAAGTTGTAAAGGAGATCACAACTATCGTTGACGGCCCTATCTCCGCAGAAGTCATCTCCCTCGAGGCTGACAAGATGGTAGAAGAGGCTCTTCCTCTCGCAGCTATCCACAAGAACATCGTAATCAAGCTCCCGATGTGTGAAGAGGGACTCAAGGCTTGTAAGATCCTTACCTCCAAGGGTATCAAGACAAACGTAACACTCGTTTTCTCCGCAGCTCAGGCTATGCTCGCAGCAAACGCAGGTGCTACATACGTTTCCCCGTTCCTCGGCAGACTTGACGATATCGGCATGGAGGGCATGAACCTCATCGAAGAGATCGTTGACATCTTCCGTGCTCAGGGCATCAAGACCGAGATCATCGCAGCATCTATCAGAAATCCTATTCACGTTACGACCTGCGCAAGACTTGGCTGCGATATCGCAACAGTTCCCGCAAACGTTATCCGTCAGATGGTAAAGCACCCGCTTACAGACAACGGTATCGAGAGATTCCTTAAGGACTGGGAAGGAGCTAAGAAAGCGTAAACGCTTTCTAATTCGGAATTAGGGATTTATTTAATGCGTAATGCGTAATTATTTTTGCTCCGCATATTTGTTGTGAAAACCTGATTTTCATAGGGGCGGATCCTATATCCGCCCGTTGCAAACCTTATATTTAGGTCAAATTCTCTGTAGGGGACGGGTTCCTCGTCCCGCACCGCAAGGCGTTACATAAAAAACGAACGACCCTATTTTTCATCGGATAAATCCGTTGAAAAATAGGGTCGTTTTTGTTTTAATTTCGTGAGCTGCATCGGGCGGATATGAAATCCGCATATACGAAATTCCAAATTTAAATAATTACGCATTAATATAATTCCGTATAAAAATTAAAAGAGCCTGCTTATGCGGCAGGCTCTTTTTGAACATTAAGAACTAAACTTACTTGAGTTCAGCGAAGTACTTGATTGTTCTAACCATCTGAGATGTGTAGGAGTTCTCGTTATCGTACCAAGAAACTACCTGTACTTCAAAGAGGTCATCAGCGATCTTAGCTACCATTGTCTGTGTAGCATCGAAGAGAGAACCGTATCTCATACCGATAACGTCGGAAGAAACGATCTGATCCTCGTTGTAGCCGAAGGACTCGGAAGCAGCAGCCTTCATAGCAGCATTGATGCCTTCCTTAGTAACGTCTGCACCCTTAACAACAGCTGTAAGGATTGTTGTAGAACCTGTAGGAACAG
>UQQA01000147.1 GCA_900543105.1 uncultured Ruminococcus sp.
ATATCATATTTTGCTCTATTTGTCTATAAGGAGGTTTAAAATTAGTATCAGATTCTGTATCAAACATCTCCAATACTAATACTAAACACCAATAAAATACAGGAAAAAATCTGCGCCAAAATCACATATATCCAAGATTGTCGGCTTGATTTTTTCCGAATTTTAAATGGTGGTTAGTATAAAACCAAATAAAAACGGCAAACGAAATTCATTTTCTATGTTTCGTTTGCCGTTTTTTTGTTATAGAAAAGTTGGATACAGAATCCGTTCTATAAGGTTTTTATTATAAACTAACTGAGTATAAATAATTCCGAATTCCTAATTCCGCATTCCGAATTATTTAAGCGCAATGTCCTTTATGACCTCACCTGCGATAATAAGTCCTGCAACGGACGGTACAAATGCGCAGCTGCCCGGAGTCTGACGCTTGCCGGAAGCCTCTTCGCTCTGACGGGGAGTTATCGGCTCTTCCGTGGAAAAAACGCATTTTAGGTGCTTAACACGGCGCTTTTTCAGCTCGTAGCGCATCACTCTTGCAAGGGGGCAGACCGAGGTCTTGTATATGTCAGCAACCTGAAATTTTGTCGGGTCTATTTTGTTTCCTGCGCCCATTGAGCATATTATCGGCGTACCTGCCGCCTGCGCTTTCATCACAAGCTCTATTTTTCCCGTGACCGTATCTATCGCATCGATAACATAATCGTACTCGGAAAAGTCAAAGGTATCTGCGGTTTCGGGCGTGAAAAAGGTTTTGTACGCTTTGAGTTTTATATTAGGATTGATGTCAAGGATACGCTTTGCCGCAGCGTCAACCTTATATTCGCCAATGGTCGAATGGAGCGCGATTATCTGTCGGTTTATATTCGACAGCGCAACCGTGTCGTTGTCGATTATGTCGAGCGCACCTACGCCCGAACGCGCAAGCGCTTCAACGGCATAGCCGCCAACTCCGCCTACTCCGAAAACGGCTACTCTTGCATTTGCAAGCTTCCCCAAAGCTTCTTCGCCGAAGATAAGCTCGGTTCTTGAAAATTGGTTTATCATTCCTGATTTGTTCCTTTCGATCATTCTTCTTCGTCAAATGCTTCGTCCTCGGGCGGAAATTCTTCATTATCGCTGTCGGAAATGTCGCTATTTTCGGCAGCGGTTTCTGTTTCCTCAGCGGTCTTGTTACCGTTGGGGAGGATAACGATAGCCTGACTGTACATCTGCGCATAACGTGTTTCAAACTTGTTGATGTTGTAGTCGATTATGCCTTTCATCGGGTCGTTGAGCGTGACGATATCGGCGCTCATATTGAAGCCTGCAAGCACGAAGCAATGCTCGTTGAGATACCAGTCGAGCTTTTCGCCCGTGGCATTATCGTACCAGCTTTCATAGTATTCGGGTTCGATCATTCCGTCCGTTGCCCAGCAGATAACGGGTATGCCCTGCGCAAGATAATCATACAGAACATCGGGATCGGAACCCGAGAGATTTATAACGTCATATCCGCCGCCGTGGTCGTCAAGATACTTGTTCGCAGCCTTGACTATTGCATTGGAAAAGCAGCCGTATCCCCGTGTGAAAGGGTCACCGATGAAGTAATCGAAAAAGCTGTCCTTGTAGAGCAGATCGTCCTTGTACTGCGCATTTCCGCCCTTTGGTAGATAGTTTTTCGCAAGGTCGACTTTATCGGCATCAAAGCCGAGATAGCGAAGATATATCGTCAGTGCGGTTATCTCACAGCCGACGGGAAGCTCGGGATTCTGCAGAACCGATTCCATATCGATATAGACCGAATTTTGGTCGTAATCCTTGCGCTTGCGGCTCGTTATGACGGTCCTGCTCGTTTCCGTTTCGCCGTCAGCGTCCGTTTCAATGGGAACGGTCGTGACCTCGGGCGCGTCCGTAACGTCCTCGATATCGAAAACATACGCGGTGTCCTCGGTGACGGCTTCGGTCGGAGCTGTTGTGTCGCAGACCTCCGTCATTGCCTGAACGGGCTGCGGAGTTTCGTCAATCTTTTTTCCATTCCGTACAATGATTATCACGACCGAAGCTATAGCTGCGGCAAGCACAATGCAGACAGCCGCAATGGCAAGCCTTATTATCATTTTATCCAAAGTGAATTCCTCTTTTATTTGAAAAACTTGAAGCTGTCGAAGTTAAAGTCCGTTCCCGGCATAAATACAAAGCTGAGCTGAGTTTTTCCGCTTATTTTATCGATATCAAAGGTCTGAGCGGTGTACTCGGCGGATTGCTTGAAGTTGACGAGAGTCGTTTTCTGCGTTCCGTCAGCATTGTAGCGAAGCTGGACAGCGTTTATTTCGTTCGGAGTGCTGCCGACTATCTCGACCTTTGATGCGCCGTCCGCAAAATCAATCTCGCCAAAGTCGATAACAACGTTGTTTCCGATGTTTATGACCCTGCTGCCGCTGACCTCGAATTCGTCACCGTAGATATTTTCATACGAGCCTGCGGAAATGCCGCCGAACGGGTCGTTTGCGCCCGAAAATGCAAAGCCGCCGAAAATATTGTTGTCGCTGAACACGAAGTAAAGGTCGGTCGTGCCGCATACAGGCTTTGAAAGCGTGAATTTATATGGCGAAGGCTTGTCCCAGCCGTTGTTGTGGGGGAACATGAGCGTTTCGATATGCTTGCCGCCGTTGTCGGGATCTCCCGAGTAAAGCTCAACGGGGATATCACGGTTGTTGCAGTTTCCGATGTAAAGTGTGAGAGAATCCGAGCCGTTTTTGCCGAACTCGACCGAAGCGAAGCCGACAGCCGTTCTGCCGCCGAAGCCGCCGACTGCGCCGTGTTCCATAATTGTGACAGGCTTGCTCGAATACTTGTAGATGCAGGCAGGAACGTCCTTGTATGGGTCAATGGAAGCCTGTCCAAGTCCCGTTATCTCAAACGGCAGGTCGGAGATGACCTGAGGATACTGCGAGCCGTTATTGCCGTAAATCCGGAGCGTGAAATTGCCGTCACCCTTTGCCGTTACCTTAATAGTATCGCCGTCCAAAACCTCTGCTTCGGCGTAGTTCACGGGAACGCTGCTCTCGCTGACAGCCTTACAGCTGATGTCGGAGAAGCTTGCGTTCTCGGGGTAAACTTTATATTTGACAAGTGCAGTTTTCTTATTTTCATCAAGCTTATTTCCGTCAGCATATTCGGCTGAAATTTTTCTCATAGGGATAAGCTCGCTGTTCACATTTTCATCGTGCGAAACCTGCGGAACAAGCTTCTCGCAGCGGATATCGGAGCTGCCCCTTACGGCTATCTTCACCTCTGCGCTTTCAAGTCCGTTCGAGGTGACTTTTACAGTAATTTCGCCCTCGGTGTTGTCGGAGGAAACTATCGCAAGCAGCTTGCCGCTGAAAAGTCGGCGAGTGTCGGTCTTGTACTGCTCATAGTCGGTCGAATCGCCGTTGTCAAGACCCATAAGTCTGCCGCTGCCGCTCACCCCGACCTTGACATAGTTCCGTGCATTTGCGGCGAAAGTTCCGTTCTCGTCAACAGCGGATATCTCGATGAAAGCAAGGTCACGTCCGCCCGAGAGTATCTCCGTTCTGTCGGCGGAAAGCTTTATAGCTGCGGCGTTTCCGAAGCTTCGCTGAATATCCTCTGCGATAATATTTCCGTTTTCGTCATAAGCAACGGCTTTGAGCTCGCCCTTTTCGTAAGGAACGCTCCAAGCGAAGTGGAGAGTGTCGCCGTGCCTGTGGTCGATAGTCTGCTTGCCGAGCGACTTTCCGTTGAGGAAAAGCTCCGCATTGTCGGCGGTCGAATATGCGATAACATCGATGATCTGACCGTCGTTGAAATCCCAGTAGGGGAGGAGGTGTATCATCGGCTTGTCCGTCCAGACCGACTGATAGAAATAGTATGCGTCCTTGGGGAAGCAGGCAGTGTCGGTCATTCCGAAGAAGCTGTTTTTGCTGCTGTAGGGTGTGGGTTCGCCTATGTAGTCGATGCCCGTCCAGACGAACTGACCTGCGCAGAATTTTCTGTCACGATCCTCTATCCAAGCCTTTTCGGCAGGCTTTCCCCAGACAACGCAGCTGTTGCCGAGCGAAGAACACTGGTTGTCATCGTGCGTGAGCAGCGGCTTTGATGCGGGAAAATGATATATTCCTCGGCTGCGCACTTCGGACGAGGTCTCACTGCCATAGATAACGACATTCGGGTACTTTTTATGATGCTCGTCATAGCAGCGCTCGGTGTAGTTATAGCCCGAATTTACAAGAAATTCGCCGACTTTCTGTGCGTTTTCCCATTCGATATAGTTCGAGCCGATAGTGACTTCGGCGTGTTTGTTCGGGTCAAATTCACGGACATAGCCTGCGAGCATTTTTGCGATCTCAAGACCGTGTTCCGAAGCGTGAGTGTCGTATATCTCGTTGCCGATGCTCCACATTATAACGCAGGGGTGGTTGCGGTCACGCTTTACCCAGCTTTCAACATCGGCGTGAGCGGTCTCCTTGAAGAAACGTGCATTGTCAAACTCGGTCTTGGGCAGCTCCCACATATCGAAGCTTTCGCAGTTCACGAGCAGACCTATCCTGTCGCAGATCTCAAGCAGCTCCCTTGCAGGCATATTATGTGAGGTTCGGACAGCGTTCGCACCCATTTCTTTCATTATCAAAAGCTGACGTTCAACTGCACGGCGGTTCACAGCCGCACCGAGCGCACCGAGATCGTGATGAAGACAAACGCCTTTGAGCTTCATATATTTTCCGTTAAGGAAGAAACCCTCGTCGGGGTCAAATTTTATGCTGCGGAACCCGAAGTCTGTTTCATACGAATCAAGTATCTCACCGTTCCTGACAAGGCTTGCACGGAGCGTGTAAACAACGGGCGAATCGAGCTGCCAAAGCTTGAAATCCGGAACGGTAAAATCAGCGCTTTCCGATTCGGCGGCAATGTTTCCGTTCGCATCATAAACAGTATATGCAACGCTGTCATATTTGCCGACAGCTTCGGTATCAACGTGAACAGAACCGTTTTCGGCATTGGCTGTAACATAAACTCCGTTCCAAAGGATATGCGTTTTATTCGTTTCGGTGAGGTAAACACTGCGGTAAATTCCTGCGCCCGAATACCATCTCGAATTCGGCGAAACATAGCGGACTTGAACCATTACGGTGTTTTCGCCGTCAACGAGCAGGTCGGTGATATCGAATGAGAATGACGAGTAGCCATAGTGCCAGTCGCCTGCCTTTTTGCCGTTTATATAAACTGTGCTGTCTGTATAAACGCCGTCAAAATCGATGCTGAAAGCCTTGTCGGCTTTGTTTACGGAAAAGGTCTTGCGATACCAGCCTTCGCCGCTCCTGTAGAGGTCATTCGTGTCATAGATAAGCCAGTCGTGGGGAATCTCAACGGGTTTGAAGCTGCTTTTTACGGCATTTTCATAGCCTGCGCCGTTTTCGAGGAGAGCGAATTCCCAGCCGTTGTCGAAGTTTGCTGTTCTGTTTATGTTCATGTAGCGATTCCTTTCACAAAATTAAATAATTACTATAATTATAATACATTTATGGTTTTCATAAATGTATTTTTTGTTAAAAGTG
>UQQA01000148.1 GCA_900543105.1 uncultured Ruminococcus sp.
ATTTTTCCTAAAAATACAAGGCTTGCAACGGGCGGATATAGAATCCGCCCCTACGAATTTTGGCTTTTACAAAAAACAAACGGAACAAAAATAATTACGCATTGCGCATTACGAATTACGCATTAAATTAATTCCGGATTTCTAATTTCTCTTGATCCCCTGCTTTTCCCACTCGTCCGTAAGCCATTTCGGGAGTTCCTTTTCCTTTGAATAATAACCGAGCTTCGACGGGCGGAGTTTGTGGTCTTTGAGCCAGATCTGATACTGCTCTTCTATCCAGTCGAGCATTTGGTGATAGCCGTCATTGCTCTGCCCGAAAACTTTTCCGTCAACCATTTCCGAGAGGTCATAGCATTTCACGCCATACCAGACATCGACTTTAATTTCGTCTTTCGGCACGATATGAAAATTGAAATCGTCGAAATTCATCCCTCGTTTTGAGCCGCTGTAATGACCGCCCATCTGAAAATACTCATACTCTGGGATTTTTATTGAATAGTTATTCTCCGTCACTTTTCTTCCTCCTTACCGACTTTTTTGTAAGATAAAAGCTGTCATCGATCATTCGCTTTATTTCGTCATCGGGTACGTCCGAGCCTAAAATGACCGAGTTCCAGTGTGTTTTATTCATGTGATAAGCAGGAGTTACGCCCTCATACACAGAGCGCAGAAAATCCGCATTCATCGGTTCGCATTTAAGGTTGACGATATACTTTCCGTTGAGCTGCATTATGAGCCCGAACCATTTTCCGCTGTCCGAGTGGCGAAGCACGACCGTTTCACCGTCATTTTCAAACGGCGAATCCGCCGCCGCACCCGAAAGCGTGAGTGCATATGCGATAACTTCCGTCTTTGTCATAATATCACCTTTTTAGATGAAAAATATAGGCAAAACCATGCGAAACCAAGAATTTCCGTGTGGCTTTGCCTATAATATTATAACATAGGAGGACGTTTTTTTCAAGTGTTTTCTTTGAACCGTGATTCGTGCGAAATAAAGACGGCGTGGGATATCGAGGGTATGCTTTCGCCCTGCTGCGAGGCGGTCGTTGACATTAGTGCGCCCGTTGCGCAGAAGAGAATGTTTTTCAGTGTGCCGTTTTTTACCTTGTCAAGAAAGTATCCGCAAAGCACCGATGCCGAGCAGCCGCAGCCCGAGCCGCCTGCGTGAACGTCCTGATTTTCACGGTCAAACATCATCGATCCGCAGTCTTTATGCTGTTTGCTGATATCAATGTTTTCCTTTTGAAGAAGCTCGATAAGAAGCTCACTGCCGACAAGTCCGAGGTCGCCCGTAATGACAGCATCAAAGTCGCCGGGCTGCATTGCCGTATCGTCAAGGAACTGCTTGATGACATACGCCGCCGCAGGAGCCATTGCCGCGCCCATATTGTTCGCATCGGTCACGCCGAGGTCAACGATCTTTCCGATAGTGACAGCGCGGATAAACGGTGCTGAAGCTTTTTCCGAAACAATGACTGCGCCCGAAGCCGTACAGGTCCACTGAGCAGTCGGAGTTCGCACTCCGCCGTAGGAAAGCGGAAAACGAAACTGTCGCTCTGCCGAGCAGAAGTGTGACGAAGTTACCGCTGCGACCTTTCCGCCGATGCCGCTGTCGGTCATAAGCGAGGACAGAACAAGTCCCTCCGACATCGTGGAGCATGCACCGTAGATGCCGAGAAGCGGTATCTCAAAATCACGCAGACCGTAAGTTGAACCTATGCACTGGTTAAGCAGGTCTCCCGCAAACATATAATCGATATCGTGAGTGGACAAACCGCCCTTTTTTATCGCAAGGGCAAGCGCACGCCTGACAAGCTCACTTTCGCCCTTTTCCCACGTTGACTGCCCGAGATATCCGTCCTCCACGCACTCATCGAAGTAAGAACCGAGCGGACCCTCCGACTCCATTTTGCCGACGATCGAAGCATAGCTGTGAATGGACGGCGAGGATTCCATAATAAAAGTATTCCGAGAAATTTTTTTAGCCATAATGACCTCCGAAAAGAATTTATTCGGGATTATTATGAGAAAAAATTTTTAAATTATACAAAAACCGCCTCCGTTTTCACAACGGAGGCGGTCATTATTAGCTTTTATGCTGCTAACGGATTACTTGCCGGTAAATTACTTGCCGGTAAATTATTTACCATAGTATGCAAGTCTGAGGAGTTCCTTGAGCTCGTCAATTCTTGGGAGTCTTGGGTTAGCAGTTGTGCACTGGTCATCGAATGCCTTGTATGCGAGCATTTCAATTGCATTGTCGTATACCTTAGGATCGATGTAGGATCTGCTGTCTGTCTTGCCTGCTTCGGAAATGGAGAGAGGAATGTTAACTTCCTTCATGAGCTTTCTTACTGCTTCAGCAAGTGCCTTTACGCCCTGCTCAACTGTTGCGTTCTGAGGAACGAAGCCCATGAGCTTAGCGATCTCAGCATAACGCTCAGGAGCGATATAGTGATCGTACTTAGGCCATGCAGCGAACTTTGTAGGTGTCTGCTGACCGTTGTATTCGATAACGTGTGGGAGGAGGTATGCGTTTGCAAGTCCGTGAGGAATGTGGAACTCACCGCCGAGCTTATGAGCGAGGGAGTGGTTTACACCGAGGAATGCGTTTGTGAATGCCATACCTGCGATACAGGAAGCGTTGTGCATCTTCTCTCTTGCAAGCTTATCAGCTGTCTTGTAGGAATCAGGGAGATACTCAAATACGAGCTTGATAGCGTGGAGTGCGAGAGCGTCTGTATAGTCTGTTGCAAGAATGGAAACATAAGCTTCGATAGCGTGTGTGAGAACGTCAAGTCCTGTGAATGCTGTGGAAGCCTTAGGAACTGTGTAAACGAACTCAGGGTCAACGATAGCGATATCAGGAGTGAGCTCGTAGTCAGCGAGAGGATACTTCATGTTCTTGGACTTATCGGAAATTACTGCGAAGGAAGTAACTTCAGAACCTGTACCGGAAGTTGTAGGTACGCAGACAAGCTTAGCCTTCTTACCCATCTTCGGGAACTTGTAAACTCTCTTACGGATATCCATGAACTTCTGAGCCATGCCGATGAAGTCAGCATCCGGGTTCTCATAGAAGAGCCACATTGCCTTTGCAGCGTCCATTGCGGAACCGCCGCCGATAGCAACGATGCAGTCAGGCTGGAAGGAGTTCATAACGCCTGTACCCTTACGAACTGTTGTAAGGTCAGGATCAGGCTCAACTTCGCTGAAGATCTCGATAACGGGGTGATTTTCGTTCTTATTGAGCTGATATGTGAGTCTGTCAACATAGCCGAACTGAACCATTCCGGGGTCAGCTACGATCATAACTCTGTGGATCTCAGGCATCTTAGCGAGGTACTGAACAGCGCCCGGTTCAAAGTAGATCTTTTCAGGAACCTTAAACCACTGCATGTTAAGTCTTCTCTTAGCGATCTTCTTAACGTTGATGAGGTTCTTAGCTGTAACGTTCTCGGAAACGGAGTTCTTACCGTAAGAACCGCAGCCGAGTGTAAGGGAAGGAGCCATGGAGTTGTAAACGTCACCGATAGCACCGAAGGATGCAGGAGAGTTAACAACGATACGGCTTGCATTCATGGATTCGCCGTAGAGGTCAGCGAGTTCATCATCAGATGTGTGGATAACAGCTGTATGACCTGCACCGTGCTTGAGCATTTCCTTACAGAGCTCGAAAGCGTGCTCGTGTGTATCGGACTTAACAATTGCGAGTACAGGAGAAAGCTTTTCGAGTGCGAGAGGATACTTGTTAGCGTCTGTGCCGCCGATCTCAACGCAGAGTACCTTTGTTTCCTTAGGAATTGTGATACCTGCCTTTTCAGCGATCTGCCAAGGATACTGACCAACTACCCAAGGACGTACAGCCATCTTTTCTGTGTCGATAATTGTATCCTGGATCTTCTGAACTTCTTCAGGCTTTGCAAAATAGCAGCCGTGATACTTCATGAAGCCAACAGCCTCATCATAGATCTCCTGGTCGATGATAGCAGCCTGCTCAGATGCGCAGATCATACCGTTATCGAAGGACTTGGAAAGAATGAGGTCGTTAACAGCCTGCTTAACGTTTGCAGACTTTTCGATATAGCAAGGTGTGTTACCTGGGCCAACGCCGAGTGCAGGCTTACCTGCGGAATAAGCAGCCTTAACCATTCCCGGACCGCCTGTTGCGAGGATAGTTGCAACGTCGGGGTGGTTCATGAGAAGACCTGTTGCTTCGATGGAAGGATATTCGATCCACTGAATGCAGTTTTCGGGAGCGCCAGCCTTGATAGCAGCGTCACGAACGATCTCAGCAGCTCTCTTGGAGCACTGCTGTGCGGATGGGTGGAAACCGAAGATGATCGGGTTTCTGGTCTTCATACAGATGATAGACTTGAACATTGTTGTGGAAGTCGGGTTTGTTGTAGGTGTAACACCGCAGACGATTCCGAGAGGTTCAGCAACCTCAACGTAGCTTTCATCAATGTTGTCTTCGATGATGCCGACTGTCTTTTCGTGCTTGATGGAGTGCCAGATGTATTCTGTGGAGAAGATGTTCTTTGTAACCTTATCCTCGTAGATACCTCTGCCTGTTTCTTCGATAGCCATCTTTGCGAGTTCGCTCTGAGCGGAAAGACCTGCAAGAGCCATAGCCTTTGTGATCTTGTCGACCTGAGCCTGATCAAGCTTCATGAATTCTTCAAGAGCTTTCTTTGCGTTAGCAACAAGGCCGTTGATCATTTCAGCGGTTTCAACCTTTGGTGCTTCAGCAGCTGCGGTAGTTTTCTTGTCTGCCATTTTCAAATTTCCTCCCGATTTGATTTTTAGGTTTAAGCGCATTTCTGCGTTTTTCCCTATATTAAATTAATAATTCTGGGCATTTTCTTCGGGGTCAGAGGATACTTCTTCCCCGACCCATTAATATAATATCACATTGTTAAAGTTTTGTCAATACCGATACATTAATTTTTTTTGGAATTATATGAATTATTTTGTAAATGGGAACGTTTTCTTCCGCATAATTCCAAACAGCTTTTACGTCTGCTGCAAAGCAGATATTTTCCCATAAAATAACAGCGTTATGCTTTTCTTTTTTCGATGTCGGCCTTGAGCTTGGCGAAGACCTCGTCGCTGAAATCATGTTCAAGGCGGCAGGCATTTTCGGCTGCCGATCCCTCGTCAACGCCGATGCTGACGAGCCACTCGGTAAGGACAGTATGGCGCTCGTAGATGCGTTCCGCCTGCTTTTTGCCGTCCTCGGTGAGGGATATATAACCGTTCTTGTCAACAGTGATGAAGCCGCCGTTTTTCAGCAGACCGACCGCTCTTGAAACGCTCGGCTTTGAAAGCTCCATTTCACGGGCGATATCGACCGAACGAACGTCGTTTCTCTTGCTTAAAACAAGTATGGTTTCGAGGTAATCTTCCCCCGACCGTCTTAATCTTGCCATTAAAAAACCTCCGTTTTTTCATACTAATTCTCGATCGTTCTATAGACAAAATCGACAGATAGAATAAGTTCAG
>UQQA01000149.1 GCA_900543105.1 uncultured Ruminococcus sp.
CATTTTGGAAGTTGTTTTTCTATACTTTGTGTCACCTATCTATTGTAACATAACACAAATTTGCCGCAAAATGAAAATTCGCACTTGAAATTATCTGAAAAAAGGTGTAAAATAATATAGTATGGCTAAAATCAGAACAGAAAGGATAAACGCATTATGGATAACACAAACTGGATCGAAGCTAAGGTTTATACAACTACCGAGGGAATTGACCCCGTCTGCGGCTGTCTGCTCGGAGTGGGCATAACGGGCTTTGAAATAAAGGACTCTCAGGATTTTGAGGAATTTCTCGAACGCAAGGACGGAAACTGGGATTATATAGACGATGACCTTATGGAAATGCGTACCTGCGAGACCTGCGTGACCGTTTATATCGCAGATAATGAGCAGGGCAGAGAAATGCTCGCCGCTTTGAAGCGTGAAATGACAGCACTCAAGGAACGTGATGCGGATAATAAATTCGGCAGACTTGCCGTTGAGCTTTCGGGCATAAAGGAAGAGGACTGGGCAAACAACTGGAAGCAGTATTTCAAGCCGTTTGAAGTCGGCACACGCCTTGCCGTAAAACCCTCCTGGGAAGAATACGATAACCCGAACGGAAGGACCGTTCTTGAAATAGACCCTGCATCAAGCTTCGGCACGGGTCAGCACAACACAACAAGACTTTGCCTTGAACTTATAGAAAAGACCGTTAAAAAGGGTGATAAACTCCTTGATCTCGGCTGCGGAAGCGGAATACTTTCTATTGCCGGAATTCTCCTCGGTGCAGAAAAAGCTGCCGCTGTCGATATCGACCAGAACTCGGTCAAAATTGCAAAGGAAAACTTTGCCAAGAACAATATCCCCGAAAGCGTTTTTGATGCTTATGTCGGAAATATCATCGGTGATGAAGAGCTTCGTGCAAAGCTCGGCGGCGGATATGATGTTGTTGTTGCAAATATCGTTGCCGATGTTCTCATCGCAATGAGCCCAATCTTTGGCAGCTTTATGAAACCCGATGCAAAGATAATCATTTCGGGCATTATCATCGAACGCTGCGAAGAGGTTATGGAAGCAATGGAAAAGAACGGCTTCAGGCAGATCGAACTTTGCGAAAACGGCGGCTGGGCTGCTGCGGAATTTGAAAAGAACAACTGAAAGGGCAGAATGTAAATGGCAAAAAAGAAGAATTATGACAACGAAAGTATCTCGATGCTCAAAGGCGCAGACCGAGTTAGACTTCGCCCTGCCGTTATCTTCGGTTCGGACGATCTTGAGGGCTGTAAGCACTCCGTTTTTGAGATAATCTCCAACTCCATAGACGAAGCCAGAGGCGGCCACGGCGACAAGATAACCGTCACCTACTATCAGGACAAGTCTATTGAAGTTGTCGATTGCGGACGAGGCTGCCCCGTTGACTATAATAACGCTGAGGAAAGATATAACTGGGAGCTTGTCTACTGCGAGCTTTACGCAGGCGGCAAATATGACAATACCGACTATGAATTCTCCCTTGGTCTTAACGGCTTGGGCGCTTGCGCAACGCAGTATGCATCGGAATTTATGGACGTTGAAGTTCTCCGTGACGGTTTCAAGTATAACCTCCACTTTGAACACGGCGAGAATATCGGCGGACTTTCAAAAGAGCCTTACAAGGGCAAGCAGACGGGTACAAGAACACGCTGGCGTCCCGATACAGCGGTTTTCACCGATATAAATATCGAGCGTGAATACTTCGAGAATATGATGAAAAAACAGGCTGTCGTAAACCCGAAGGTCACATTCGTTTTCCGCTATGAGCTTGCAACGGGCGGCTTTGACGAGGCTGTTTATTACTATGAAAACGGCATCACCGACTATATTGACGAGATAATCGGCAATGACGGACTTACTGCCAGACAGTTCGTTTCCTGCGAACGTAAAGGCCGTGACAGCGACGACCGTCCCGAGTATAAAATGAAGCTCTCCTGCGCATTTGCTTTCTCAAACAAAGTAAGCTTTCAGGAGTATTATCATAACTCCAGCTACCTTGAACACGAGGGTTCGCCGCAGAAAGCAGTCCGTCAGGCGTTCCGTTCGTTCATCGACAACTATATAAAAACGAGCGGAAAGTATAAAGCAGGCGAAAAGTCGATAAAGGACGATGACGTTCTCGACAGCCTTGTTCTCGTTTCGTCCACATTCTCGACCTATACTTCCTACGCAAACCAGACAAAAAAAGCTATCAACAATAAGTCTATCTATGACAATATGGTCGATTTTCTCAAACATTCGCTTGAGGTTTACTTCATCGAGAACCCCGATGATGCGAACAAGATCGCCGACCAGATACTCATAAACAAGCGAAGCCGTGAATCTGCCGAACGTATCCGTCAGAATACGAAAAACAATCTCACAAAGCAGATCGACCTTGCAAATATGGTCGAAAAATTCGTAGACTGCCGTACAAAAGACCTTTCAAGGCGTGAAATTTTCATCGTTGAGGGTGACTCGGCTCTCGGCTCGTGCAAAACCGCCCGTGATGCCGAATTTCAGGCTATAATCCCGGTTCGAGGAAAAATCCTAAACTGCCTTAAAGCCGATTATGCGAAGATCTTCAAGAATGATATCATCACCGACCTTATAAAAGTCCTCGGCTGCGGCGTTGAGGTCACAACAAAGGCAAACAAGGAGCTTTCGACCTTTAATATCGATAACCTCCGTTGGAACAAGATCATAATCTGTACCGATGCCGACGTTGACGGCTTCCAGATAAGAACGCTTATCCTTACGATGCTCTACCGTCTTACTCCGACGCTTATCGAGCAGGGATATGTTTATATCGCAGAATCTCCGCTGTTTGAGATCACGACAAAGGACAAGACCTACTTCGCTTATAACGAAAAGGAAAAGGGCGAGATACTCGGAATGATAGGCGACCAGAAATATAAGATCGACCGCTCGAAAGGTCTTGGTGAGAACGACCCCGAAATGATGTCGCTTACAACAATGAACCCCGAAACACGCCGTCTTATAAAGGTAACTCCTGTCGATATGGAAGCAACAGCGAATATGTTTGATCTTCTGCTCGGCGACAACCTGCAGGGCAGAAAAGACTATATCTCCGAATACGGCTGCAAGTATCTTGAACTTGCGGATATTTCATAAAAGGGGGCGGGATAAATGGCAAGAAAAAATTCAGGCAAATCAGCGCCTAAGAAAAAAACAGTCGGTATGCCCGATGCGTATATCGCAGGCAGCGGTATAGTTGCGGAAGAAACTATTACCGATACCCTCGAAAAAAACTATATGCCGTATGCGATGAGCGTTATCATCTCCCGTGCGCTCCCCGAGATAGACGGATTCAAGCCCTCGCACAGAAAGCTCCTCTATACAATGTATAAAATGGGACTTCTCACGGGCGCAAAAACCAAGTCCGCGAATATCGTCGGACAGACTATGAAGCTCAACCCTCATGGTGATGCGGCTATCTATGAAACGATGGTTCGTCTTTCCAAGGGCAACGAAGCACTTCTTCACCCTTATGTAGACAGCAAGGGAAACTTCGGTAAAGCATATTCAAAAAATATGGCTTATGCCGCTTCACGATATACAGAAGCAAAGCTCGCACCGATATGTGCAGAGCTTTTCAGTGATATCGATAAGGACACGGTAGATTTCGTTCCGAACTACGATAACGAAACCACCGAACCGACACTTCTCCCTGCAACATTTCCGTCAGTCCTCGTCAATGCGAATGTCGGTATCGCCGTATCAATGGCGAGCGCAGTATGCCCGTTCAATCTTGCAGAAGTCTGCGAAACAACTGTCGGATTGATACGCAATCCCGAACATGATATTATGTCAACGCTCAAAGGTCCCGATTTTCCGGGCGGCGGCTTTATAATCTATGACGAGCACGAACTGAAAAATGTCTATGGAACGGGCAGAGGTTCGATAAAAATTCGCTCAAAATATAACTTTGACGAAGCTTCAAACTGCATCGAGGTAACGGAAATACCGCCGACAACGACTATCGAAGCCATTATGGATAAGATAATCGAGCTTGTAAAGGGCGGAAAAATCAGCGAAATTTCCTATATCCGTGATGAGACCGACATCAACGGTCTGAAAATAGCTATCGATATCAAAAAGGGCGTTGACCCCGACAAGCTGATGAAAAAGCTGTTCCGAATGACGCCGCTTCAGGATTCCTATGCCTGCAACTTCAATATCCTTATCGGCGGTATGCCAAGGGTAATGGGCGTTCGTGAAATCCTCGAAGAATGGGTAGCCTTCCGAAAAGAATGTGTAAAGCGAAGAATTTACTTCGAGCTTTCAAAGAAAAAGAGCAAGCTCCACCTGCTCAAAGGCTTGAAAAAGATACTGCTTGATATCGACAAGGCTGTAAAGATCGTCCGTGAAACCGAGGAAGAAACGGAAGTCGTTCCAAACCTTATGATAGGCTTCGGCATAGACGAAACGCAGGCTGATTATGTTGCCGAAATAAAGCTCCGTCATCTCAATAAGGAGTACATTCTCAACCGTATCTCCGAGATAGAAGATCTTGAAAAGTCCATTGCAGAAATGGAAGATATCCTCAAAGACGATAAAAAGGTCAAGAATCTTATCATTGACGAGCTTAACGAAGTCAGCCGCAAGTACCGCCAGCCGAGAAAAACACTCTTCATCTATACCGCAGGCGAGGAGGAAGAAGCCGAAGAGGACGATACACCTGATTTCCCTGTAACGCTCTTCATTTCGCAGAGCGGATATTTCAAGAAGATAACTCCGCAGTCGCTCCGTATGTCGGGCGACCAGAAGCTCAAAGAGGGCGACTTCATTATCAATTCGGTAGAAACAACTAACCGAAGCGAGCTGCTGTTCTTCTCCGATAAAGCGCAGGTATATAAGAGCAAAACTTCGCTCTTCAAAAATACAAAAGCGTCCGAGCTTGGCGTTTATGTTCCTGCACAGCTTGGCTTTGACGACGGTGAAAGCTTCCGTTCGATGATAGTTACCAACGATTACAGCGGCTATCTCATTATGATCTTCGCCAACGGTAAAGTTGCAAAAGTTCCGCTCAATGCATACGAAACCAAAACAAACCGCAAAAAGCTTGCCAATGCTTACAGCGATAAATCACCGCTCGTTGCAATGTTCTGCGTTGCCGATAACGAAGATATTCTTCTCACGACTTCTAACGGCAGAGCAGTTGTGTTCAACACGGGAATGATCCTCCCGAAAAACACCCGTGACACAATAGGCGTTCAGGTTGTAACGCTCAAAGCAAAGGCTGAAGTAGTCGGAGCGCAGACCGTTCCCGAAGAAAAGAAAGCTGACTATTCAAAATATTACGTTAAAACTATCCCTGCCGCAGGTTCGCTTGCAAAGGATATAGCAGATGCCGACCAGCTTTCATTCTTAAATATATAATACTAATTCTCGATCAACCTATAGACAAACTCTCGGCTATAATAAGTTCA
>UQQA01000150.1 GCA_900543105.1 uncultured Ruminococcus sp.
TATTCAAGATTGTCGGCTTGATTTTTTCCAAATTTTAAATGGTGTTTAGTATAAAGTTTACGTTAATTTGTGCAATTTCTTTCAATAATACGTTTTTTTGACAAATCAGCCGCCCCAAATTGGAGCGGCTGAATTTTATCTGGTATGGAATTCATAGGATTCAGAGAGGAAACCCTCAATGTCGGTCTTGCCGATAGTATCAACGGCGGAAATTTTTATCCAGTATTTGCGTTCGGGGTGAAGTCCCGTTATCGTGCAGTTTTCCGTTGTGACCTTAGCGTATTCCTCATATTTTTTGAGGAGCGGATTGTAGAGATATACCTTGTAGTAGTCCGTTCCGTTGACCCAGTTCCACGTTAAATCCATTTTGTTCCTGCCGCGCGAAGCGATAACCGCTGTCGGGGCGGAAAGGCGGTATTTATACTTTACCTTGTTTTTCTTTGCGTAGCGTTCGGCATCGCTGCCCTGTTCTACTACAAGGGTGATCCTGCAGGGAGTTATCGTCTTGAATGATTTCACGAATTCGCCGCTGCTGTAGGTGTAGTAGGGTGCTTTCACAGCCTTTTTGCCGGTCGAAAGGTAAAACTGCGGCTCATCTTTGGAAAGGTCTGCGCAGAAACCGAAAGCATATCTGTCAACGGTCGCATCGGCAGGTATCGAAACAGCTTCAAGCCTCGGGCAGTTGTAGAAAGCGTCTGCAATGAAGCCGATGCTGTTCGGGAATCTCACAGTTTTGAGCGAAAGGCAGTTGCCGAATGCACCGCCGCCTATCTGACCGACTTCCGATCCGCTTTTCGTGAAGGTAATGCTTTGCAGCGAACGGCAGCAGAAGAAAGCATAGTCCATAATTCCGCCGTAAGGGTATCTTCCGTAGGTTTCATTCGTGCAGATATCTCCGCGGAAAATTACCTTTTTAAGGCTTATGCAGCCGAAAAATGCGCTCTCGCCGATATAGTCAAGGTTGCCCTTTACATCGAGCGTTTTAAGGTTTGAGCAGCCCGTGAAAGCTCTGTCGCCGATGCCGCCGAAGCAGGTCTTGGGTATCGTAACAGAGGTTATTTTCTGATTGTCACGGAAAGCATCATCGGCAATGTAGACAGCATCGGCAGGGATCGTTACCGCACCGCCCGAGCCTTTGTATTTTTTTACAAAAATGTCACCGCTTCTGTCCTGAGCAAGAACGAAACCGCCCTTTACGGTGTATTCCGAATCGGCTATTTCTTTTGAGTTGGAGAGTGCGAAAACGTTCACCGCCGAAAGCTGCATACAGCTGAGTGACATAACGACAGCAAGCGCAATATTTATTAATCTTTTAAACTTCAAGAGTATTACCCCATTTCATTCAGATAAGCTTTATTTGTCCGTACTTCCGAAACCACCGGTGCGTGTGCCGTCCGAAGAGTCATCGTCGGTTATGCCGAACGGGAGGAATATTCCCTGAGCGAAGCCTTTTCCCTCGTCAACATCGGCAATGCTGAAGTCCTTTGAATCGTTGGTTATCTTTATTTTGATGTGCCCCTCGTTGTCGGCGCCGAAGTAGTCGCTGTCGATGATGCCGACAGTGTTGTCAAGCTGAATCCGATGCTTGAAGCCAAGACTGCTTCGTGGAAATATCGCAAGCACCCAGCCCTGCGTTATCTCGGCTCTTATTCCCGTCGGGATAAGGAGAGTTTCATCGGGGTTAAGGGTTATTGCAACGGGGAGAAAGAAATCATAGCCTGCCGAGCCTGCGGTAGCTCTTTTCGGCAGCCTGATATGGTCGTATATCTCACGAACGACTGCCTCGTCATCTTCGGGATAGACAGCCTGCCAGTCACCGAGGAATTGTTCAAACGAAACCTTATAAAATTTTGCGACTTTTTCTATAGACATAAAAAATCCTCCGAAATATCATATATTATCATTATACAATATTCGGAGGATTTCGTCAACACTTTGGCAATAAATTAAAGCATATTTTTGATGCTTTCGCTGATTTTTCCCGCAACGTAAGGATTGTTCATCGTGTAAAGGTGAATACCGTCAACGCCGCTTGAAATAAGGTCAACTATCTGGTCGATAGCATAGGCAATTCCTGCATCGCGGAGAGCTTCGGGGTTGTTTTCGTATCTCTGCATAGTCTTGGAGAACTTTGCTGGAAGGCTTGCGCCGCACATCGAAACCATTCGCTGTATCTGCTTTGCATTTGTAACGGGCATAATTCCTGCTTCGATAGGAACGTTCACTCCTGCGGCTCTTGCTTTTTCAAGGAAGTTGAAAAATACGGAGTTGTCGAAGAAAAGCTGCGACATAAGATGCTCTGCGCCCGCTTCTATCTTTATTTTAAGATTTTCGATATCCTTGTCAAGATTTTCCGCTTCAATATGACATTCGGGGTAGCAAGCTCCCGAAACGTGAAAATCACCGTTTTCCTTTATAAAGCGTGTGAGGTCGCTCGCATACTCAAAGTCGTGCAGACGGGGGATATCGGGGTTGATGTCACCGCGGAGAGCAAGGATATTTTCAACGCTGCGTTCTTTGAGCTGTTTAAGGCGTTCGAGGATAAGCTCCCTGTCGCTGTAAACGCAGGTGAGGTGAGCCGCCGAGGTTATGCCGAGTTCATTCTGAATGTATGAAGCGATATCACAGGTCATTGTGTCCGCGCTCGTTCCTCTTGCGCCGTATGTAACGCTGATAAAGTCGGGAGAGAGCTTTTTAAGCTCGTCCAGTGTATGGTAAATGGATTCGATAGGAGTAGTGTTTTTCGGGGGAAATACCTCGAATGAGAATACGGTCTTTCCCTTTCCGAACAGTTCGGGTATCTTCATTGGCAGTTTTGTCCTTTCATTACTTTATATAAAATCCGTCATCACGGCTCGTTCTGAACGGTGCAAGCGGAAGTCCGTTCTTCGAGAAAACGGTGACTTCCCCGTAGTTCACCCAGCAGTAACGGGCATATTTCGGCTCGCTGACTTCGCAGCTTGAAAGAATGATCTTTTCGCCGTCAAATTCGGCATTTGCGGAGTGATAAACCTTGTCCATGCCTGCGATCTCAAAGCCTTTGACCTCGCCCTTTACATCAAAACCGCTCTCGGCATGGTCAAAGCTCAAAACAGCTTTTCCGTCAGCGAAAAGAGCCGAGCGGAAAATTGCGCCGTAAGCCTTTTCGGGAGAGAGCTTATTGTAAACATGGCAAAGTGCCTGAAGTTCAAGGCGTTCGCCGACGGGCTTCTTGTCGAGGGGGTGAATGTTGCCGTATTCGCCGCAGTCGAGAGCAACCGCAATGCCCGTGTTCGCCGTTGTTCGATGAACACGCATCTGCGCCTCACGGATAAGACACCAGTGCTTTCTGTCCTCTTCGCCGCGGTTGATATGCATCGGGAGCTGAACGAAAATGAACGGCAGAGTATCATCGTTCCAGTCGCTTCTCCACTGCTCGATGAGCATTTTCAGCAGCTTGCAGTACATATTCGGCTTGTGGTCGTCGCTTTCGCCCTGATAATAGATAAAGCCTGCGAGAGTGTATGGGCATACCCGCTTTAACATAGTTTCGTAAACGCCGCCTGCACGGAACGGGGACTTCGGACCGAGCGGCTCGGGGTAGCGGCAGGGACCCGCGAATTTGAGTGCATCGTCCCATTCGCCCTCGGGGTTCTTGGCGTAAAATTCGTTTATTTTCGGCTGCCACTGCTCAACGTAAGCGTTGTAATCGTCAAGCTCTGTGCAGTATTCCTCAAAAGTTTTTCCGTCCATAGCGGCATCGTATTCGTCAACGTAAGACTTTGTATCGACATCAGAGCAGAGCAGTTCCTTTGACATCCAAGCCGAAGCGGAAGTTCCGCCCCAGTTGCAGCCTATAACGCCGACTGTCACGCCGAGGTCCTCGGAAAGCTTTTTGGCGAAATAGTAGCCGACTGCGGACCATGCGGCGGAGTTGTCCTTTGATGCCCTTGCCCAGCCGCCGTTGCGCTCGTCAGCATAGAAAAATTCATCAATATAGGAATTCTTTTTGGTATAGTAGAAGCGAACGTTCACGCCGTCCGTCTGTTCGAGGACTTTTTTTCCGTCGAGCGAGTTCTGAAGCTCAAGCTCCATATTCGACTGACCGCCTGCGAGCCAGACTTCACCGAGCATAACATCGGTAAAGACGATTTTTTCATCACCCGAGGAAACCGTCATCTCGTAAGGTCCGCCTGCCTCCATTGCAGGGAGAACAGCCGTCCAGCGGTGATTTTTTGTCACAGCCTCGGCAGTCTTGCCGTTCAGTGAAACGGTAACCTTCATTCCGTCATAAGCCATACCCCACACGGTTATATTTTTATTTCTTTGAAGAACCATTGAATCGGAAAACACAGGTGCGCAGGATAAGATACCCATACACAAACCTCCTTAGTTTGAGAATATCATGTACATTTTACTTTATTATCATAAAAAAATCAAGCAATAAATGTTAATATTATAGGTGACCTCTGAAAGTACAGGAGTAATATTCAAAAAATCAGGTTCATAAACTTGTTGGGTGGAGATCCAAAGATGTTTTGGGCTTATTGGGTATGATAAAATGTCCTGCTTTTTACAGAAAGTTGTAATTAGTACAGAAATTTGTGAAATAAGCTAATATGTCAACGAAAACGTATTCGTAAATTGTACATATTGCACATAAAATTATAAATATTTTATGAATTTAGATTCTTGAAAATATTATGGTAAAGTGTTATAATTGTTTAAAACAGTAAAGCGAAAAATTTGACTGTACCCGAACATCAGGGAGGTGGTATCATGACAGAGTATAAAGGCAAATGCGTATTTAAAGGAATAACAGTGGGAAAGATAAAGGTCTACGTCCGATCGGGCGTTCCTGTCGAGTGCCGCCTTGTCGATGATACCGAAGCCGAGATGAAACGCTTTTGCGATGCGCGGGAAATAGCTTCAAAGCAGCTCGAAGAACTGTACAACATCGCTCTTGCGCAGGTCGGCGGCGAGGACGCGGCGATCTTTATGATACATACGATGATGATGGAGGATTTCAGCTATCAAAGCTCCATCGAGCATCTTATCACGGACAGCGGCTTCAATGCCGAATATGCGGTTTCCGTAACGGGAAAAAGCTTCTACGATATGTTCAGAAGCATGGACGATCCTTATATGCAGGCTCGTTCCGAGGATATAAACGACATAACGAACCGACTTCTCGATATCCTCAGCGGAAACAAGGAGGAGGACATCAAAGCCGATGAACCGACAGTGATACTTGCCGAAGAGCTTTCGCCGAGCGAAATAATGCGCTTCTCGGGCGGAAATACGGTCGCATTCGCAACGGTCGGCGGCTCTGCAAGTTCGCATACGGCTATCCTCGCCCGTGCAATGAAAATGCCCGCCGTAGTCGGCACGGATATAAGCATC
>UQQA01000151.1 GCA_900543105.1 uncultured Ruminococcus sp.
CCAGTCAGGCTTTGAAAATGCCGACGACCACCGCTTTATCGGCTCTGTTGCAAAGAAGCACGGCATCTATTTCTCCCGTCCCGGCAACGGTATCTGCCACCAGGTACACCTTGAACGTTTCGGTATCCCGGGCAAGACACTTATCGGTTCGGACAGCCATACTCCGACGGGCGGCGGACTTGGCATGATCGCTATCGGCGCAGGCGGACTTGACGTTGCGGTCGCAATGGGCGGCGGAGCATACTATATTACATATCCTAAGATCGTCAATGTCAAGCTCACGGGCAAGCTTTCCCCTTGGGTAGCCGCAAAGGACGTTATCCTTGAAGTCCTCCGCATTATGTCCGTTAAGGGCGGCGTTGGCAAGATCATCGAATACACGGGCGAGGGTGTTAAGACGCTTTCCGTTCCCGAACGTGCAACTATCACAAATATGGGCGCAGAGCTTGGAGCAACAACTTCTATATTCCCGTCCGATGAGATCACAAAGCAGTTCCTTAAGGCTCAGAAGCGTGAAGAAGTATGGACAGAGCTTGCTGCTGATCCCGATGCGGTTTATGACGAAACTATCGAGATCGACCTTTCAAAGCTTGCTCCTCTCGCAGCTTGCCCTCATTCTCCGGATAATATCAAATCCGCTGACGACCTCAAGGGTATGAAGATAGATCAGGTCTGCATCGGTTCATGCACAAACAGCTCCCTTATGGATATGATGAAGGTCGCATACATACTCAAGGGCAAGACCGTTCACCCGGATGTTTCCCTTGCTATCGCTCCGGGCTCAAAGCAGGTCCTCAATATGCTCGCTGAAAACGGCGCACTCGCTGATATCATCGACGCAGGTGCAAGAGTTCTCGAAAGCGCTTGCGGTCCTTGTATCGGTATGGGTCAGTCACCTAACTCAAAGGGTATCTCGCTCCGTACATTCAACAGAAACTTTGAGGGCAGAAGCGGAACAAAGGACGGTCAGATCTACCTCGTATCTCCGGAAATGGCTGCTTATTCCGCTATCAAGGGCGTTCTTTCCGACCCGAGAGAGCTTGGTGAAATGCCCGAATTCAAGCTTCCCGAAGAGTTCGTTATCAACGACAATATGATCGTTCCTCCTGCTTCCGAAGCTGATATGGACAAGGTTGAAATTCTCCGAGGACCAAACATCAAGCCATTCCCCAAGACTGCTCCTCTCGCTGACAGCATCGAGGCTAAATGCTCACTCAAAGTCGGCGACAACATCACTACCGACCACATTATGCCTGCAGGCGCAAAGATTCTTCCTCTGCGTTCAAATATTCCTGCAATTTCCAAGTTCTGCTTCACCGTTTGCGATGAAAAGTTCCCCGAAAGAGCAGAAAGCTACGGCAAGAGCATCATCGTCGGCGGTGCTAACTACGGTCAGGGTTCGTCCCGTGAACACGCTGCACTTGCTCCTCTTCACCTCGGCGTAAAGGCTGTCCTTGTAAAGAGCTTTGCCCGTATCCACCGTTCAAACCTCATCAATGCAGGTATTCTTCCTCTTACATTTGTAAACGAGGCTGATTATGATAAAATTTCTCAGGACGATGTTCTCGAAATCGCAGACGTTCGTGCGGCTGTCGAGAGCGGCAAGTCCGAACTTACAGTTAAGAACAAGACCACGGGCGAAGATATCCCCGTACTCTGCGAGCTTACAGGCAGAACAAAGGATATTATCCTCGCAGGCGGACTTCTTGACTACACAAGAGAAAGCTTAAAGTAAAAAATGTGCTGTTCAAAATGCGGCATGGATTGCGGCAAGTGCAGCCGAAAAGAAGAGTTCGGCTGTCTTGGCTGCAATAATATGCAGAGCGGATATTGGGGCGAAAAGTGTGAGATAAAGGAATGTTGTGAAGCGAAAAAGCTTGAACATTGCGGACTTTGCCCCGATTTTCCCTGCGAAATGCTGCGTGAGATATCCTTTGACGAAGAACTCGGCGATGACGGCGAGCGGCTTCTCAACGCCAAGAAATGGGCAGACGAAAGCAGGGAGCTTTCCGAGAAAAAGCTGAAAAATATCCTGCTCGGAGTTTCACTCGGAGCGGTTTTCGGAGCTATCTTCGGCGCTTGGCAGGATATGACTGCGGCTTTTGTTGTCGGCGGCGTTGTTATCGGAGTCGGCATTGCTTTGCTTTTGAATTTCTACAAAAAATACTGACGGGAGTTACATAAAATGAGTGATATAACAGCGCTTGAAAAACCGTCTGAAGCAGCACAGTTTCAAACACGCAAAGGAACTTTTTTATCGGCAAATGCGATAAAATATATAGCTGTCTTTGCGATGCTTATTGACCATATCGCGTGGTGCTTTGTTGATACAAATTCCGTCCTCGGCAGCATAATGCATCTTATCGGAAGAATGACCGCTCCGATAATGACATATTTTATTGTTGAGGGTTTCCATTACACAAGGAACGTGAACAAGTATCTGGTAAGGCTTGCGATATTCGCAGCGGTTTCGTGGATACCGTTTCTTTTTATGGAATATGGTACTCTGCTGCCGTTCACATTCGTTGACGGAAATCTGTATTTCAACCCTGCTCAGGGCGTTATCTATACTTTTTTCCTCACATTGCTTGCGCTGAAAACAGTACATTCGGAGGATCTGCCAAAGCCTGTAAAGGTCGTGCTTGTGATAGGCTTGTGCCTGCTCTCAACGATAGGCGACTGGTTCTTTTTCCCGATAATATGGGCGCTGCTGCTCGATAAGTACAGAGGAAGCTTCAAAAAGCAGGCTGCTGCATTTGCGGTATCGTCGGTCATTCTTATAACGCTGATGATAATGTTCCTCACGGACGGTTTCGGAAACAACTGGTTTCAGTACGGCGTTCTGCTTGCGCTTATCCCGCTTCATTTCTACAACGGTGAAAAGGGCAGGGGCGGCAGGTTCGGCAAGTGGTTTTTCTATGTTTTCTATCCTGCGCATTTATTTATACTCGGAATACTCAGATGGTATGTTTTTAATTAATATAGGAGGCTAAAAAATGGCTGAAAAAATCAAAATGACTACTCCGCTCGTTGAAATGGACGGCGACGAGATGACCCGAATTATCTGGAAGATGATAAAAGATATCCTTATTCTTCCTTATGTTGACCTCAACACCGAATACTATGACCTCGGACTTGAAAACAGAAACGCTACCGATGATAAGGTAACTGTTGATTCCGCAGAGGCTACAAAGAAGTACGGCGTTGCTGTAAAGTGCGCAACCATTACTCCGAATGCTGCCCGTATGACCGAATACAACCTTAAAGAAATGTGGAAGTCACCTAACGGAACTATCAGAGCTATCCTCGACGGCACGGTTTTCCGTACACCTATCATCGTTAAGGGCATCACGCCTTATATCCCGACATGGACAAAGCCTATCACTATCGCACGTCACGCTTACGGCGATGTTTACAAGAATACAGAGCTTCGCGTTGCAGAGGGGGCAAAGGCTGAACTCGTTGTAACGAACAAGGACGGCAGCGAGGAACGTTCGCTTATCCACGAATTCAAGGGCACAGACGGTATCATTCAGGGACTTCACAATACAGACAAGTCCATTTCAAGCTTCGCAAGAGCTTGCTTCAACTTTGCCGTTGACACAAAGCAGGATCTCTGGTTCGCAACAAAGGATACTATTTCCAAGAAGTATGACCACCGCTTCAAGGATATTTTCGCTGAAATTTACGAAAATGAATACAAGGCTAAGTTTGAAGAACTTGGCATCGAATATTTCTACACGCTCATCGACGACGCGGTTGCAAGAGTTATCCGTTCAAACGGCGGCTATATCTGGGCTTGCAAGAACTATGACGGCGACGTAATGTCTGATATGGTTGCTACCGCTTACGGCAGCCTTGCAATGATGACCTCCGTTCTCGTTTCCCCGAGCGGCGTTTACGAATACGAAGCTGCACACGGAACGGTTCAGCGTCACTACTACAAGCACCTCAAGGGCGAAACGACCTCCACAAACAGCGTAGCTACGATATTTGCTTGGTCGGGGGCACTCCGCAAGAGAGGCGAAATGGATGGTAACAGCGAACTTATGTGCTATGCTGACAACCTCGAAAAGGCTACTATCAGCACTATTGAAGACGGTGTAATGACAGGCGACCTCGAAGCGCTTTCCTCTATCCCGAACAAGAAAAAGGTAGACACAGAAGCTTTCCTCGTTGCTGTAAATGAGCGCCTTGCAAAGCTTATGTAATACTGCTCTCTGATCAACCTGCAGACAAATCCTCGGCTATAATAAATCCATTCGGCGTCAGACTCCTTTGCAAGGCACCAAGCCTTGCCGCAGTCGTCTTCCTTGACTGGATTTATTCTATCTGTCGGCTTTGTCTGCAGAACGATCAAAGATCAGTATAAAAACAGGAGAGAAATTGTAAATGCAGAAACCAAAGAGATCCGAGATATCATCATCGGTAATCAAACGCCTGCCGAGATACTACAGATTCATCGGCGAGCTTATTAAACAAGGGATAGTTCGCAGTTCATCGGGCGAGCTGGCGGAAAAAATGTCGCTCACAGCGTCACAGATACGTCAGGATCTTAACTGCTTCGGAGGCTTCGGACAGCAGGGCTACGGTTATAATTTAGTTGAGCTTCGCACAGAGATCGGGAAGATCCTCGGCATCGACCGTGGATACAAGGCGGTGCTTTTCGGTGCGGGAAACCTCGGAAAAGCTATTGCGAGCCATATGAACTTCGGCGAATACGGCTGGAAGCTTATCGGTATCTTTGACAGCGACCTGCGTAAGGAAAACGAAAAAGTTGCCGACCTTTCCGTAATGCATATAAGCCGTATGGAAAGCTTTATCACCGAAAATAAGCCCGAGATAGCGATACTCTGTATCCCCAAGGCTGCCGCTCAGGAATATGCGGATAAATTGGTTTCGCTCGGAATAAAAGCGTTCTGGAACTTCAGCCACTATGACCTGGCGGTTTCGCACAAGAACATCGTTGTACAAAATGTCCACCTCGGTGACAGTATAATGACCCTTTCATACGGTCTTACGACTTTTGAGGACGAAGAATAGCATAAACATCACAAAGCTGCATTATTTTGACCGAATAATGCAGCTTTTTTATTTCCTTATGTGATAATTAGGTGTAAATTTTGTTCAATTTATAAAAAATTCTCCTTTTGACTTCCATTTTTTTAGAGATTGTGATATAATAAATATATTGAAAATAAAGGTGATATCTGCAAAACTCAACCGAGCTTGTATGATATTTATAATACTAATCTCCAATGAATGTGTAATACTAAACACCAATAAAATACAGGAAAAAATCTGCGCCGAAATCCTATAT
>UQQA01000152.1 GCA_900543105.1 uncultured Ruminococcus sp.
ATTATAGCATATTTTTCTGCAAAGTAAAAGACATTTCACTGTTTTTTCATAAAAAAGAACAGCAGATGCCCTGCTGTTCAATGGATTTACTTTTCGTTTTTATCGAAATAAGCGATTCCAAGTCCGACTGTACTCATATAGCATCTGCCGTAAACATTCATATCGCCGCTTACAAATACGCCGTTGCCCGTTCCGCCGAAGTTGTGGAGGTCATCATTGATACGCACCCACGTTGCGCCATTGTCCTCGGACATATATACACCCTTTACATCGGTATCCTTTGGCGTACCGTAGATGTAGATAACATACGGGTCGCCGTCATTCTTTGCCTTGCCAAGTCCGACTGCTTCGCAATATTTGATGCCGTCAACGAGTGCTACATTCTCGCCGTGGTTTGTTGCCTTATAAAGTCCTGCACCGCCGGGAATATAGAAAGTTCCCTCTTCGGACGGATCAGCACATAATCTGGAGAAGCTTGGGCTTACAACAGGCATTCTCGAGAATGTCTTTCCGCCGTCGGAGCTTAAGAAAACTGCACCGTTTCCGCATGCATAGACATAATTGCTGTTGTTCGGGTCACCGAGAAAGTAAACATTTTTGCCCGTGATACCCTCGCACTTTGTCCATGTCTGTCCGAAATCCTCGGTATAATATGCACCGAAACTGTTTGATGCACTCCAGAAAAGGCGTGAGCCATCAGCCGTGAAGCCCAGCTTTCCACGGTAAAGTATCTTGCCTTCTTCGGGAGAATTTGTAATACTGTTCCATGTTTCGCCGCCGTCAGTGCTGTAGATAAGTGCCATTTCGGATTCACTTCCGCCGACCTTTGCCCAGTAATCTCTGTTCCGGTATGCGATAGCAATGCTTGTGCATGAACCGATCTGTCCCTTGTGACGCTCGGCAGGTTCTTTTATGTCGTTGTGTACAAAACCGTCATAGTCGCCGATAGCGGAAACGAGCGGATAACCCTCCATAGTAACGATATCCTCGGGAACGACTTCCTCGATGCCCTTTGCATTGAAATAGAATGCAGGGTGCTCGTCCCAGATATTATCGCAGGCAAAAATACCGTTGCCCGAAGTTACCATAATTTCATTTGTGTTGAATGGATTTATTTCAAGTGAACAGCACCAATGAATTGCATAATCAGCGATCCAAGGGATCCCACCGTCGCTCATTGTCATATCCTCGATGACATTCTTCCAGTTCTTGCCACCGTCAGTTGATACAAAGAACGAGTCACCGAAAGCACCGTTTGGCTGCTCATTCCAGTTGTTGGTTGAAACAGTTACGAGCTTGTTATCATCTGTCGGGTCGATAACGATATCACCGATAGAAACACTCATAGGCGAGATATCTTCAACAGAACCGTCAGTATTATATCTCCAGAGTGCGCCTGCGCCTGCGTTCCAAGGTCCTTCTTTTGTGGCATAACCAACATAAAGATTGCCCTTTGAGTCAAGCTTCATTCTCTGAGGCATAAGCTTTGTGTTGCCGTCCTTGATTGGTTCCCAGCTTGCGCCGCCGTCCTCGGAAACGAAGATATTATCGTCACCGTTTCTCGAAACGGATGCATATATCTTCTGTGAAGCACCGTCTTTGTCCGATGAAGGGTCAAAAACGATACCGTTTATGCCGTTGCTGTTGGTTGTCGAAGTTACGGGGAAGCTTGCTACCTGTTCCCAAGTGCTGCCGCCGTCTGTGCTTTTGAGCATACCGCCCGTTCTTCCGCCCACAAAGATGATGCTGCCGTTGTTGGGGTCAACAGCTATTCTTTCACCGTTGCCTCTGCCCATGCCGTTGCCGTGAGCCTTTATTTTGTCGGTGACATCAACAACTGTGAATGTTTCGCCGTAATTATCGGAAATAAGGATAGCCGTCTTTCCACCGCTGAAATACTCTGTTCCTGCGAGAAGATAAAGCTTTGAAGCATCGTTAGGGTCAACCGCAAGTCCGTCTATTCCGAGCAAACCCTTGTCCTCGTCCGTTACCCAATAGCTGAGCGACTTCCACTGCTGTGCAGCCTCGTCCCAACGGTAAGCGCCACCGACATCTGTACGGGCATAGTAAACATTCTCCTCACAAGTGCTGAAAACACCGGTAACGAATCCGCCGCCGCCAATTTCCACCTGACCGTAGCTCCAGTCGGTATTGATGACAGCCTGCGCGGAATCAGTATCCGTTGCATTTGCAGCAGCAGATGTCGTTTCGGCGTTATCTGAAGTTTTATTGTCTGAACAACCCGTCAGAACGCCGAGCATCATGCACAAGCAGACAGCTGCCGCTCCTATCTTTTTTATCGTGCTGTGATTTTTCATTTTATCGATCCTTTCGTATTGAGAAATCGTTTTCAAGTTATAATGATTATACAGCACTCAAAACAAAATGTCAATATATTTCTTGCAAATTAACCAAATTTACATAAATCACTAAAATTATTCCTTAATTTTTTTTGGCAAGTATCTCCTGCGTGACCCCAATATCGCTTTCAAGACAATATTTTACCGTTACGACTAATTTATCTTCATTTTCGGAAAATTCGCTCTCCTTGCCTACAACGGTTATATCTTTATTTATGAGAAAATTTTTCTCATAAACCGATATCTTGCTTTCAAGTATGATCTTTGCCTGTTCGGGCGAATATTCTATTTCATCAATAGTATATGGCTTCAAATCCGCTTCTACAATTCCGACAGGAAGCTCCAGACCGAAAAGCCGGGCATACTTTATTTCTTCGCTGTACTCATATTCAAACTTTTCTTCCTTGTTCAAATACAAAGGTATTTTCAGCCCGAAAAGATAGAGTGACTTTTTCATTTTCTCCGTACCGTAGTTGATAACACTATCGACATACGGCTGTTCAAACGTCACCTCACGGTCATACCTGCCGATTATCTCGCCCATTGCGTGAACAAAATAGTCGTGGTCAAGCTTTCCGTCTATCGTTCCGCTGATAAGGATATCGCCCTTCCGAACGCCGTCATAAAGCATCGGAACGAGCATACCGAGATGAACGTTCCGTATGTCAACTATCTGCGCATCGCAGGCGGCAACAACATTGCAGGGCGTTGATATCGGTATCATCTCAGGTTTTTCCGTAAGTTCGCTTATATCCACAAGTATCCTGCACCCCGATGAGCGTATCCCTATCCAGCTGAATGAATCAAAAGCGGTGATTATCCTCTGCTCCGAATCGCGAAGATCAAGCGACGGGATAAATGCACCTATTTTTATCCCATAATCGGCAAGAATACTCTTCACACGCTCGTCCGAAATACTTTCATTACCGTAGACTTCTATTCTTAATACCGTATTTGATAAGTAAAAAACAAGCATCAGAGCCGTCAGCAATCCTGCCGCTAAACCAAGCCTTTTTTTATATCTTTGAACTGTAAATGCAATCCCCTTTTTATCAAGCTGCTCGAACTGTGCTTTATTATCCTCGGCAAAAGCTTTTAGCTCGTCAAGGTCATACCAGTCGACAATTCCCGTGATAAATTTTCCGTTCTCTATTCTTATATCCTTTACAGCAAAACCCGTTGCGCGAAGCTTGTTTACGATATCACCGCAGTCTGCCGCAAATAATCTGAAATATACACTTCCAAGCAATTTATTTCTCATAAGAATATGCGCCTAAAAAAGCGCAGTCCTCCCCTCTTATTCAAATTCTATCGAAGAAATTTTTCCGTCAATAACTACTCCTGCCGTGTTAAAATCGGATATCCGCAGTTCTTCGCCCCATACCTGAAGCGTGACAGTCGATGTTTTCAGACGAACGTAAACATCATTAAGTTCGATTATTCGCTTGCAGTTCTCGATTTCAAGGTGTGTATTATCGGTGAGATTCATATATGTATTAAGATAAAGCCGCTTTTTTATAAACTTTGCCGTAAGCGAGCTGTACATTTTTTTCGCTTTTACAAGCACTGCACATTCCTCCGAATCACTTGTCTTTCTAAATTATATTAACGTAAAAACGCACATATACTTTTTTAACGGAACGTTTTCCAAAAACAGCGAAAGGACTTGTGAAGATGAAAAAATTATCGGGAATAGCTATCGCCGCTGCCGTAATAGCATACTCGGCGGCTCTGCTGTATTTCAATAAAGCGGTTACTGAGGGCGTTATATCGTCAATAAGAGTGTGCGTGAATGTTATCATTCCGTCACTTTTTCCGTTTATGACAGCCTCGGGGATAATCATTTCCTCGGGACTTTACTATAAATTAAGCTTGCCGTTTTCACCTGTTTCAAGATATGTTTTTCATCTTAGGGCAGATCTCTTTTCAATATTTCTCATAAGCTCGGTCGGAGGTTATCCCGTTGGTGCAAAACTGCTTATGAACTTATACGAAAGCGGAAATATCGATAAAAAAACAGCTGAAAAAATGCTTGGATTCTGCTATATGGGCGGTCCTGCTTTTTTCATAGGAGCGGCAGGAATGAAAATATATAACAGCACCTCTGTAGGAATGATCATATTTGCAAGTGTATTCATTGCAAATATGACTGCAATGTTTTTGTGCGGTCTGCGTTCGCCAATACCACACAAAAATATACACGGACGGCGGCTTATTTTCACGCTCAATGACTTTCTTTCATCGATAAATTCCGGCGGTATCGGAATCGCTAAAATATGTGCTGCGATCGTGTTTTTTGCTTCACTGCTCGCCGTGCTTGATGCTTCTGGATTAATTGATTTCTTTTCGGAGTCAATTTCCTCCATAACAAACATTTCCCCTGAAATATGCAGAATATTGCTCCGTTCAATGCTTGAAATAAGCAACATTTCCGCCCTACCGTCCGATATTTCCTTTCTGCCGATCGTTACCGCACTGCTTTCTTTCGGTGGGCTTTGTGTGATCTTTCAGGTAGAGGGTATCATTGAAAATAAATTGTCTACCTATAATTTCTTAATAAGTCGCATTGTAACAATGATTTTGTCATATTTTTGCTGTAAAATATTAATAATAGCATTTGACATTTCAAATTATACACAAGTTTCTGCTTTGAGCGGAGAACCGGTTCGGCAAAACTCACCAATTCCAAGTCTATTTTTGTTAATTATGACAATTTTATTATTATCAAAAAATTTTATA
>UQQA01000153.1 GCA_900543105.1 uncultured Ruminococcus sp.
ATAAAAAAATCGGGTTGTCCGTAAAGGGCAACCACGATCGTGCGGAAAAATATATTGACTTGTTCAAAGCGGACAGTGAGAAAATCTTCCGTCCGTTTATTTCGGCAAGGGCAGCGGATATTTTCGATATACGAACCGCTATACGGAGCAGTACTGAGGTTTTGGACAGTTCTCTTTACAGGGTACACGATGATAACAGCAAAATTTGCCGAAAAGACGTGCGCATATGCTTGTGAAGACGGGTTCTAAACTCTGTCACCGAATACTCTCGGCTCACCGTCAGGGATATACTCCCACAAGGGAAGAAATGGGTTAGCCATAGCAATAGCTCCTTATTCAAAAGTAAGTCCGCTTATTGTCATGTTGTAGGTTACCGAAGTAAATGGAACTTCCTCGCCGTTTACCATAAGTGCAAGGCGATAGCCTATCCAGTCAATTGTAGTTTCAGCAGCAAAAATGCCGCAGCCCTCTGTACCGTAAATAAGCGTGCCGATTTCTGCACCCTTCCAGCCGTTTTCAAGACCGTTTTCCGTACTGCTTGTAGGGTCAAGCTCAACGCCCACGGGAATCTCAACAATTCCGTCCGCTGTTTCAAAGCCTAAGGATTTTACATACACCTTGTAGGTTGCATCCTTGTCGTCAAAGTAGCCAAGATTGAGCATTTCACTCTTTGCGTCAAATACGGTTGACTGTATGGAGTAATCGCCGTCCTTGGTAATTTCGGCAACAGCTGATGGGCTTGATCCGGGATTTTCAGCCAGTGCTGAAATAACGATTGTTTCGTATTGCTGTACTGTTTCGGAAATATCCTCTTCGGGACGAAGTGTTTCCTCACCCTTTGCAAACTGCCAGGATTTAAGCTCAATGTCCGCATTTGAAAATACAATGTAAATGTTGTGGTTTCTGCCGTCAAACTCAGCAAAGTCAATTGAGCGTACCTTTGTATAGTCATCGCAGTCAAATTCAATAAAGGAAACAGCTTCGCTCTCAATATCGTCAAGACGGATCTCAATTCTGCCCTTGCCCTTTACTTCAGCGGTAAATTTGCTTGCACCGTAAGCGAAATCTACACCTCTTACATAAATCCATGCACCGTCGGCAGTGCTCTTTGCCGCCGGGTTTAGTCCGTCTGTGTACCAAATATCAGCAGATGTGAATGCAGTCGCACCGCTGTTTTCAGCATACGGGTCAAGAAGTTTTATCTGTGCAACGCCATTTCGTGTTGCGGCTGTAATAGGAATTTCACCTGTTGCTCTATCCATTGGGAGATAGTCAACCATCATACTGCGGAAGCCTGCCGAACCGCCCATAAGCTCTTCAAGAAGCATGGTATGATGAATAATATAGTTTGTACCCTGATATTCCATAAAATGTGTATGGTTGTTACCCCAGCGCATACCAGAGTTGCCGTCAGCATTCTGTCCCGAATTGTAGAAATATGCACCTCTGTATTCCCAGCTTTCAGCGTCAAGAGGAGTCTTGGTTGTAAGGTATGCCATACTGCATGCAGGAGGAGCGTCAAAACCCTCATAATCCCATTCTGAACCTCGAGTCTGCCAGTTGTTATTGTAGGTGTAGTAATATGTACCGTCGATGTAGTTAAGCTCGCTTGCTTCAAAGAAATATGGAGCGTCAATTGAAACGAACTCGCTGTCAAAGGAAATAAGGTCTTCGCCAAGCTTTACGATTTTGGGAATAAAGCTGTGTGGATTTTTGCTTTCAGCAGGCGCGCCGCCTCCGAATGAGAGCCAGCCTGTTCCGTTTTCGTCAATGCAGACACCCGGGTCAAACGGTGCGGGACAGTTTTCAAGTCCCTCGGTCTGCTGGTCAACAAGCGCTTTGCCCAGTGGGTCCGTCCAGCCTGTTACAGGGTCGGTTGATGTGAGAACACCAACACCTGCACCGTTGTAAGAAAAATACAGATAGAAATGTGTAAGTCCGTCATCTTCAACTCTCGAAACAATTGACGGCGCCCATGAAGTGCCTACCCATGGTGCAATTTCTTTTACGGAAATTCTGCCGTGGTAAACCCAGTTTACCATATCATCGGTTGAGAAAACTACAAGTGAATTTATCTGGTCATAGTCGTTTGTTGTGTCAAGCTCGGACTGCTGATGGTCGTTTGTGCCGTAAACATAGAGTCTGCCCTCATATTCAACAGCGGTAGGGTCTGCACAGAAAACACTTCCTGAAATAGGGTTTGCGTTACGCTCTGTTTTGTAGACATTGCCGCTTGCCTCGTCAATGACGATGCCGTTGTTAAGGCTTTCCTGTATCAATTCTTCGGTGTTTGCGGTCGTGCTTTCGGTATCCGTTGTCTGTGCGCTGGCGGTATCATTGCCCGAACAACCTGTCAGCAGCATTGCCGTTATATATAATATAGCAATCATCTTCTTTTTCATAGCTACTCCTTTCATTCTGCCTGATAAGCAGAAACACAGATGTGTTTTGGTTTATAATTTTATTATACACATCTTAACAGCAAATGCAACAGGGCTTATTCAGATAGTCCACTATTTAATCATAATATGAACTTTTTGCGTTGACTTTTACATAAGATTACGATATACTAAAAACAAAGAGGGTGAGCATATGTGCAAAAAAAGAATAGCAGTCATCACGGCAAGAGCTGATGACAACGAGCAGAAAGAGATACTCTGCGGTATTGCCGAAGCCGCATTTGCCGCAGACGCAGATACCGTTGTATACTCCAATATTTACAATCACTGGGTAGAGGATACAATTCTTAATTATGAGAATATTATCTACTCCTTATTTGAACCACGACACTTTGACGGCGCAATAATTACCGCCGAAGCATTCAGGGATATTTCAATACTTAATGGGGTTGTTGAAAAGCTTAAAAAATCAAAGCTGCCTGCCGTTGTAATAGGCGGGGAACTTGAGAACTTTGAAAGCGTTTATTCCGATGATGAATCAGATATGGAATCTATAACGGAACACCTTATAAAGCACGGCTTCACCGATATTGACATTCTCACGGGAGTCAGGGGGGATAAGACCGCTGAAAGACGTGCTGCTGCGTGTAAAAACGCCTTGAACAAACACGGTATTCAGTTTGATAAAAGCAAACTGCACTACGGAGATTTCTGGAACACCTCAGGTGAAGCGCTTGCACAACGTTATATTAACGGAGAATTACCTTTCCCTCAGGCAATCATTTGCACAAACGATTATATGGCATTCGGCTTGTGTGACGCTCTTTTATCGGCAGGAATATCCATACCCGAACGGCTCAGCGTTACAGGCTACGATTATACAGGCGGCAGGACATATCATCTTCCGCTTTTGACTACTATGCGCCGGAACAGACGAAAGCTTGGACATTATGCAGTAAACAGACTGCTCAAATGCAAATATTCCGCAGAAGATAAGGACAGATTTATCAGCGGCGATTCCTGCCCATGCGGTGTGGTGCAATCTCAGCTTTCAGATGAACTATACGCTGAAAGAATAAGTCAGTATCACACGATAATGAGCAGTGCTGCACAGTTTTCAAGCCGACTTACCGCCTGCAAAACCCTTGCAGAATATACTGCCGTGCTTTCGGAATTCTTTTATCTTCTTCACAGCGCAGAATATCTGTATCTCTGCCTTGACAACGAATGGGGCAGTGCAAAATTTTCGGGTGATGAATACCTTTGCTATAAGATAAGCGCAGATGAAGTATGCGATATTCCTGAAAGATTTTCCGCAAATAATCTGCCGCCTGTGTTTTCGGAGAAATGCGGCGTGTACTTTTTCAGTCCACTATGCTTTCAGACAAGACTTTTCGGCTATACGGTATTAAGGTATTCCTATCCCACGGGCTATGATTTCAGCTTCCGTGACTGGAGCAAGACCGTTGCCGATACGCTGGAATTCTTACGAATGAAAAACGATATCCATTATCTCACCCAATGTCAGCGTGCCTCGTCGCTGTATGATGCGCTGACAGGCTTTTATAACCTTCGTGAATTCAGACAGCTAACAGAGGAAATGCAGGATTTCTCAATTCACGCAATAAAGCTTGGTTTTGCTTCAGATGTCGAATTCATATATGGTGAGAACTACCGCAGTGATATTATTTCTGCGGCGGCAGGAGCAATAAAGAAAGCCTGCACAAAGCACGAAATATGCTGTCGTGCCTATGATGATACCTTTCTCATACTCAGCAAAGGCGGTGAAGCTGCACTTCCTGAAAAGCTTGATATTATGCTTTTCAATGCACTTTGTAGCTTTGATGAACGGCAAGTAGTTGTAAGTTGTGCAAAGCTTGACAAAGGTACTATAGATGAGGTTTACGAAACAGTTATCGTCAAAAGTGAACAGAATTCTTCATCCGTCAGAGAACGAATGACTCTGCAGCATTACAATTCCTTACTCGTACTACGAAAAGGATTAGTAACCGCACCGCACAAGGCACTGACTTTATCCGATGCAAGCCGCAAGCTGTGCGTGAGCGAAGGTCATTTCCGATTAATTTACAGAGAGTGTTTCGGTGTAAGCTATAATCAGGATTGTATAAACACAAGAGTTATGAAAGCATGTTATCTCTTAATCACAACAGCTATGAGTATATATGCTGTCGCTGTAAACTGCGGTTACAAAGATGAAAAGTTCTTTGCAAGACAATTCGGGAAATTCAAAGGCTGTTCGCCTATGGAGTATAGGAAAAGGTTTGCTGATATATAATATACAGTTGAAATTTCAGAAGTTATATTAGTCAAGGAAAAAAGCGATAATTTAATACGCCGTATATCTTCCCGGGGGGGAGATTATAGAGTCTGAATAATAAACTGTGTAAATGCCAATAATCTCCACAAAGAAATTTGGAGGTAAATTGGTATGAAAAACAGAAATCACGGATTAAGCGAAAAGGAAATGGAACTTGTTCAGCTTCTGATGGCAGACTGCGAAAGCACAGGAGATATTCAGGCAAAGCTGAAAAAGTTGTTTGCAGGAACGATAGAGCAGATGCTTGAAGCTGAGATGGACGAACATC
>UQQA01000154.1 GCA_900543105.1 uncultured Ruminococcus sp.
AGAGCCTGAATTTAACGAATAAAAACAGATTATGTAGTTTTTAACAATATTGGCGTATTCGGAAATATCGTAATACTCCGACAGCTCCTCAAGGACACACTTACAGCTTCCGTCATATAAAGCGTCGGCATTGCACAGCCTGTTGCTCAGTTCCATAATTTCGTTCAGTTCACGCTTTACTTTCATAAGGCGGTTTATATCCTTGACGAGATTGCAAGTTTGTTGCTGTGCCGCATAAGTCCTTTCGGAACTTTTCGTGGACAGCCGTTGTATGCCCAAGCCTTAATATCTGCAGGAGAGCCTACAATATATGTTTCCGTATCTTCCGTAAAATCAACGATTATGCCAACCGAAGCAATATCTGCGCAATGTTCAAAAAAATTCATCATAAAAGTTTATTCCTTACCATATAAAGTTGTTTTTTAAATTATCATTCTTGGAAATTTTCCTGTACTCACTCGGTGTGATCCCTGTTCTTTTTTTGAATATCTTCATAAAGCATATCTCATTTCCGTATCCGCAGAGGTCGGATATTTCCTTAACGGTCATATCGGTGGTCGAAAGATAATATTGTCCTGTCTTGATCTTTGCGGATAAAATATCTTCATAGCAGCTTATCCCGAATTTCTGTTTGTATATTGCCTGAAGATATGACGGACTCAGATTCATTTTTTCAGCAAGCTGATATATATTGCTATAGCTCCCTGCATTGCTGTAAATATCGGTGCGGAGCATTTCAAGAGCGGAAATGCGGCTTTTATCGCTGTCAGGATTTATGCTGCTTTCGGATATTTTCATAAGTATCATCTTCATAAGCATATTTTCGTACTGTTTCCTGTTGGTCGAACCGGCTACATTTTCACGGCATAATATCGTAAGCAGCTCTTCAATTGCAGGAATATCCGCCGAGGTGATAAGCGTGTCAGTTTTTATCCCATTCATAAGCTCGGTATCGTCCGTATCAAAATGAACAAAATGATTAACATAACTTCCGCACAGAGTTTTGTAATGCTGCATTGTTCCCTTGCTGTATAAAATAAGACTGTCGGGAGAAACTAACAGTTCTTCACCGTTTTGTATCAGTACAGCGGAGGTCTTGAAGATAACAAGAAGATCATCTCCCGAACCATCCGGTCTGTATATTTCAAAATTCCCTTTGTGTCTTACGTTCTGACAGACTGTGTTTATACTTATCATATCATCACCTCAAAGTACGAACGGTTAGTATAATAATATTATAAGTCATTGCAATACCAAAGTCAATGACTTATACTGATAATATAATAATTCAGTATGCGGCGGAGGTATAATATGAAAAAAATATCAATACTAATAAATGCAAACGACAGGCTCGGACATATCTCTCCCGAGATATACGGACATTTTTCCGAGCATCTCGGAAGATGTATCTACAACGGTATATATGTGGGTGAAAATTCACCTATTCCGAATACAGACGGAATAAGGAATGATATCATCGAGGCGTTCAGAAATATAAAAGCTCCCGTTTTCCGCTGGCCCGGCGGCTGCTTTGCGGAAGAATATCACTGGCAGGACGGTATCGGTGAAAAAGCCTTGCGCCGAAAGATCGTGAACACGAACTGGGGCGGAGTTACGGAGGATAATTCTTTCGGTACACACGAATTTATGCGCTTCTGTGAGCTTGTTGGCTGCAAGCCTTATATAAACGGCAATGTTGGCAGCGGCAGTGTTCGTGAAATGTCCGAATGGATAGAATATATGACCTCAGATGCGGAATCGCCTCTCACAGATCAGAGAAAGAAGAACGGCAGAGCCGAGCCGTGGAAACTCGAATACCTCGGTGTCGGCAATGAAAACTGGGGCTGCGGAGGAAATATGAGTCCCGAATATTACGCCGACGTTTATAAAAGGTATCAGACGTTCTGCCGCAATTATTCGGGAAACAGACTTTACAGAATAGCCTGCGGTCCAAGCTCTGCCGACTATAACTGGACAGAAGTCATGATGAAAAATCTTGACAGCAATAATGTTGATGCTATCGACTTGCATTATTATACGATGCCCGTATGGCCCGAAATGGAATCAGCCACCGATTTTGACGATGAGCTTTATTATAAAACTATCGCTGCAGCGAACTTTTCCGATGAGCTTATCACAAGACATTCGGAGATAATGAACCGCTATGATCCCGAAAAGAAAATAGGACTTGTAATAGGCGAGTGGGGCTGTTGGCATAAGGTAGAAGAGGGTACGAACCCGGGATTTTTATATCAGCAGAATACAATGCGTGATGCTATCGTTGCTGCAATAGAGCTGAATGTTTTTAACAGACACAGCGACCGTGTTGTAATGGCAAACCTTGCGCAGGCGGTGAATGTTCTCCAATCGGTCATTCTTACAGAGGGCGGTAAGATGATAAAAACGCCTACATATCACGTTTTCGACCTTTTTAAAACACATCAAAACAACGAGGCAGTTTACTGCTATACGCAGAACGAAAATATGTCGGAAGGTAAAAATGCTCCGATGATCTCGGTTTCCGCATCGGTGAACGAAAAGAGTATGACCGTTACCGCCGCAAACTGTTCGCTTACGGAAGAGGCTGCTGTTGAATGCAGCATTTTCGGATTTAAAGCATCATCGGTTTCGTGCAGGGTACTTACAAACGAGGCGCACAGCTATAACGACTTCGACTGTCCCGACAGAGTGAGCATTTCCGAGCATACGGCAGTCATCAAGGACAATGTGTTAAAGCTGAATATTCCGCCTTGTGCTGTTGTGGAATGTGTTGTTGACTAAATATTGGGGCATATTCACAGTGCATTTCGTCTTTATAATAAAAATATAAGCATAAGAGCTGCGTTTCATTAAAGTGAAATGCTCCCCTTTTGTTAGACAATGTGGTATAATAAAAATATACCAATATTGAAACTAACGAAAGGGGGCATTTTTATGCCAAAAGGACAGCCGAATAAAAGGTATACACCAGAGTTTAAAATTATGGTGGTGGAAACAATGCACAAGGAGGGGTTAAGTTATAGAGAAACGGAGCGAAGATTTGAATTACCTGCAAATAGAGCTTCAAATTGGGAACGCATCTATCTTGAAGAAGGTAAAGAGGGCTTCTACATAGAACGTAGAGGACACAAATCCACTGGTAGACCTCCCAAGCTGGAGAAAAAAGTGGAGGAAGACCTAATAGCAGAAGTACAGCGTCTTCGTGCAGAAAATGCATACTTAAAAAAATTGAATGCCTTGGTTACCGAGAGGGTACGGCAAGAGAAAAATCACAAGTGATATGGGAACTGAGGCACGAATTCAAAATATGGCTGCTCATTGATATTGCCAAGATCCCCCGCAGCACATATTACTATTACAGCAAACAATTTGATTCTCCCAAGCCTGATAAATATGCTGAAATAAAATCCGAAATTCGTCGTATTTACGATGAAAATAAAGGGCGTTACGGATATCGGAGAATAACAAAAGAATTGAAGAAAAAGTTTGTTATCAATCATAAAACAGTACAGAGATTAATGCGTAAAATGGGGATATTCTGCCGTGTTCGTATGCATAAGTAGTCTCACCTCAACAACCCCATAAATTTAAGCCCGGATACCGGAACGTCAAAATCCAAATCAGGCGCACAAACATTGACTTCAGACGGTCAATGTTCATAGCAATCACAGACAGAAGGATCGAAGCTTCTGTTGTATTTTTCAGCTTTGTGTACAGCAAACCAAGACCGAATTTTCGCTTTGCAAGACTGAACCTGGGTTCTGAAAATCAAACCGTGTAAACGCAATAATCGCCAAAATTCTGACCATACTAAAGATGCAGCCAAACATGGGCAAAAACTCAGCAAGCTGAGTTCTGAGGAGCGACCCGACGCAGGCTGCGGAATAAAACGGTGAAAAGCAGTGACAGAAATGTTGCTGCTTTTCTTCATCTTCACCGGATATTCCCAAAGCGGATAAACCTCGGGAGTTTGAGGGTGGAACCCTCATCAGCCGTCAGGCTGCAAACCTGTCTTCAAAGAAAATCGCAAGCTGAGAATACGCAAGTCCCCAGTTACGAACGGGCATAGTCCACTTCTTTGAGATCTCCTTCACACTCATATAAATGACCTTGCAAATGGAATCATCAGTCGGAAAAATAGCCTTGGATTTGGTAAATTTTCTGACCATTCTGTGGTAGCTCTCAACTGCATTCGTTGTATATATTATCTTCCGTATCTCTTGCGGGTATTCAAAGAAAGTAGTCAGTTCAGACCAATTTTTGTCCCATGATTTTAAGATATTGGGATATTTCTTATCCCATTTTTCACGAAACTCTTCCTTTGCATATTCTGCATCATCAAGATTTACTGCACCATAGATCTTCTTGAGGTCTGCACATACTGCTTTTCTGTCCTTGTAGGGTACAAATTTGCAGCTGTTTCTTATCTGATGAACGATACAGAGCTGATTTTTTGTCCTTGGAAATATCGCATTTATTGCATCGCAAAGTCCTGTCAGATTATCTATGACAATCCTCTGCGGAGGCGCAATGAAAATGTCCGTAACACCGCGGTTTTTCAGGTCTGAGCATATACTTGCGTAGAAACTTGCGGACTCATTTTCGGATATCCATGTGCCGAGGATTTCTTTCTGTCCCTCCATGTTTATGCCAAGCACGGAGTACACGCATTTGCTGATGATCTTGTTGTCTTTTCTTGAATTGAAAACAATCCCGTCAAAGAAAACTACGGGGTGAATTTTGTCGAGAGGACGGTTCTGCCAATCATTTACCTCAGGAAGAATTTTGTCG
>UQQA01000155.1 GCA_900543105.1 uncultured Ruminococcus sp.
GATTCCTAAAATTTCCTAAACTCCCTTCAAAATAACTCTTGAAATAAACAACGATCAGGCTTCCCTTCCTGATCGTTTTGTTTTATTTCAATTTTAGATATTCTTCTTCATCCACTGCTTCAAGCCACTCGTTTGAAGCATTTTTATTTGGGACACTTTCTGCAATATGTACAAAATAGCTTTCTGGTGCTGCACCATGCCAATGTTTGATTTCTGGCGCAATATAGACTGTATCACCTACATTGAGTTCCTGAGCAGGTTTTCCCCATTCCTGATAATACCCTCTTCCTGCAGTACATAATAAGATCTGTCCTGCACCATGATGGATATGCCAGTTGTTGCGGCACTTCGGTTCAAATGTTACGTTGAAGATGCTGACCTGCGAAGTCGATATCGGAGCGAGGTAGCTCTGACCGATGAAATACTTTGCGAAGCCTGTATTCGGTTCGCCGACAGGGAACATCATTGAAGCTTCGTGAGCGGCTTTTGCGCTGTCATCAGCGGCTTCATCGTTCCATACGTCCATTGCAAGCTTGAATACTGCCCAGCCCTTTGGCCAGCCAACGTAGAAAGCCGTGTGAGTGATGACAGCAGCTGCTTCTGCCTTTGTAACGCCGTTTGCCTTTGCGTTTTTGAGGTGGTAAACGAGCGAGTTGTCGGTGATTCCCGAGGACATAAGCGCAACCATCGTCACGATGCATCTTGTTTTGAGGTCGATGTCCGTGTTGTTCCAGTTTTCGCCGAAAAGAACATCGTCATTGTAGTGTGCAAAGTCGGGAGCAAAATCTCCGAGCTGATCTTTGCCTGCTGTTTGTGTTATTTTTTTCATACTCTTTCACCCATTTCATAAGCTTTGTTTAATTTTTCGTTTTCGTTTATATCGTTCGGGTCATTTATTCTATCGACGAAAAGCGTTCTTTTGAGTTCCGCCTTTTCAAAGCAGTCTATCCAACCCCTGCAAGCCGCTTTCGTCGCGCTTCAGAGTGTAGTCCCCGTCCTCGGCTGCGACCGAGAGCATATAAACATCTCTGAATCGGTAATTCTTCGGATAGAGCGAATTCATTCTGTCGAGGAGAGTTTTCATCTGTCCTGACATTTCGTAGGCATACTGTCGTATGTCAAGAAATTTATGTGTAATACTAAACACCAATAAAACTATAGACAAAAAATCTGCACAAAATCCATATATCAGAGCTTTTGCTTGATTTTTTGTATAGTTTTTAATTTGGTATCGCACTTACGATAAAACAGTCTTGCTTCGCTCATTGAGCAGAAGCTCCGCCGTTGCGGTCAGCTTGGCTTCATTTATAGGCTTGGAGATATGCGCGTTCATTCCTGCATCAAGGCTTCGCCGGATATCATCGGAGAATGCATTGGCTGACATTGCCGTGATAGGGACGGTTTTTGCGTCCACGCGGTCGAGCGAGCGTATCTCACGGGTCGCTGTAAGTCCGTCCTTTACCGGCATCATAATATCCATAAAGATGATATCGAAAAATCCTGTCTCGGAATCGGCAAAAGCGTTCACGGCTTCTTCACCGTTCCATGCTTTTGTGACCTTTGCGCCGCAGTCGGTGAGGAGAAACTCCGCGATCTCCATATTCAGCTCGTTATCCTCGGCGAGAAGCACGTTTTTGCCCTCCAATGCCGAGTGTTCGCTTTTTTCATAGGTGTTTTCGGGCACTTTACAGTCTTTATCTATGCGGAAAGTCAGCTGAACACAGAAGGTCGTGCCGACATCTTTTTCGGAGTGGCAGGTGATAGTGCCTCCGAGTGCATCGACAAGCTTTTTGACGATAGAAAGTCCAAGTCCCACGCCCTCGTACTTGGTTCGGGCGTTTACAGCCTCCTGCGAGAAAGGTTCAAACATGTGCTTCCGGAACTCCTCGCTCATACCGATGCCGTTGTCCTCGCAGGTGAACTCATAGACGGCTTCCTGCCCGTTGTTTGATATAAGACGGGTGTTAAGGCGAAGATATCCTCCCGATCTGCCGTATTTTATCGCGTTGCTCTCGAGGTTGAGGAGTATCTGGCTGAGGTGGCGCGGACTGCCGATAAGGTGGCTGGGAAGTCCAGCCTGCAGTATGACATTATATTCGATGTTCTTTGAAGCCGCCTGCGGTTCAAGAACAGTGTTTATCTCATCGAGGAGCGCTGTAAGGTCGAACGGCGTTTCTTCGATTATTACCTCACTGTTTTCAAGCTTGCTCATATCGAGGACGCTGTTCACGAGTTCGAGCAGGGTGTGAAGCGCGGCGCTTGCGCTTTTGCGGCAGTGAGCCTGAACTTCGGGGTCGTCGGGGTGGCTCGCCGCCATATCGATATAGCCCTTGATGCCGTTGACAGGTGTTCGTATATCATGGCTGATGCGGCGGAGAAATTCCGCCTTTGCGAGGTTTGCGACCTTGGCTTCGTGCGCTTCTTTGATTATCTGCGCCTGATAATCGGCCTCTTTGGTCTTTTCGCTGTCAACGTCCTGAAGAAGTACGAGGATATGTACGGGCGTTCCCGCATCGTCAAAGTCAACGACGGTTATTGTAACGCGGCACCATTTTATTTCGCCGTTTCGCACGGACTGAAAGTCGGTATAAAAGCTCTTTCGGGCATCGGTCATATTTCCTTTGCAGAGATTTTCGCGGATAAAGCCGGCGGAAAGTCTGTGTTCAAGCTCTTCACGGCAGGCAGGCACGACTGTATTGTCGATATAATTATTTTTCAGCGATGTAAAAGCATCGTGCTGCGGAGTTGCATTTTCAAGCCACGGAGCAACATATATAGTGTTATAAACATCAGCCGAAAGGTCAACATAGAAAAGGCCAAAATAGATAGTTTCCAGTGATCTTAGCATACGGACGGTTTCCGTCAGTCGGCTGTTGCTCTCTTTGAGCTTTTCCTGATTTTCATAAAGTGTGCGGTTTCTCAGAGCGAAATAAAGAACGCAGAAGAAGAAATATACCGCCGCCAAAAGCGCCGAAGTGGAAAGCGAATCCGAGAATACCGTTATGAACGGATAATAGATGCAGATTATGTAGCCCTCGTATGCGGAACGATAGCCCCAGTAGTGCTTTCCGTCTGCTTTTATAAGGTGAAGCCTGCCGTTCTGTTCAATATGGGAAAGCTGCTGCAAAACAGCATCGTCCGAAACCTTTTTGTCTTTCATCGACTGCGCGCTCGTTGCCCTTACAATGCTTCCCTTGATGATAGCATAGTGACCGTTCTGTTCAAGGTTAAGACCCGTAAGCAGGCTTTCAAGGTCATTTTCCGTGTCGGAGATAAGTCCCGACGGCTGCTTGTAATAGCCGATGATGATGCCCGGCGCGTCCTTTCGCGCAACTGCGCAGACATCGTAATATTCGCCGTTCACTTCCGTTCTTTCGGCAAAAATTTTTGCGGGATATGTGATAATGTCGGCAAAGCGGCTGCCGATATCGTTTTTTTGCCAGTCGGGGTCGCTGAAGCGCCTTGTGTGACCCGAAGCCTGAATGTGCAGTTCGCTGTCGAGCAGGGTAACGCCGCTTATCCGCAGGCTGTCAACATACTGTTCGAGCATGGTGTCGTCGGCGAGCGAGGGTTCATCGACCAAGCGGTTGCTGAAATCGCGGAGCAGGTCGGTCAGACGGAAAAGACTCTTCGTTCGGTCAGCGTCAACAAGCTTATTGAAGCTTGAACACTGCTGTTTAAGTGTGTCCATCGTGTTCGCTGCAATAGCGGTCGTTTCCATAACGGTTTTGTGTCCCGTGACCGAAGCCGTGAGCAAGAGGAGCACCAAGCCGAAAATGACAGCTTTATAGATCGTGAAACGGAAGAATTTTTTGGGGTGAAGCTCACTCATTTTCTTCACCCCCGAGAACTTTGTCGGTATTAACGCCGTAGGCTTGCAGGATACGCGCGGTCGTGCCGTCGGCAAGCATTTCGTCCAGAGCGTCCGAAAGCTTATTGCGAAGTTCCTCATCGCTGCCCTTTGAAAAAGCAATGCCGAGCTTTGCACGGGCAAAGTCTTCATTGAGAAAGCGATACTCAACACCTGCGTTGCGAAGCTGTTCTCTTACAGCAGCAGCGTAACCTGCACACGCATCAACATAGTCATTGCGCAAAGCCGTGATCACCTCACTCAGGTCGCTCAGGCAATATACGTTCTGAACCTGCGGAACACCCTCTTCGCTGTGTTCGAGAAAGGTAGTTTCCGCCTTTGAACCAACTCTGACAGCAACGCTTTTTCCCTCAAGGTCACTCAGATGCCTGATCGGACTGTCATACAGAACAGCAACTATCTGACGGCTGTACATATACGGCCCTACCCATGCGTAACGATCTTCCTGACCGTCCATTGAAAAGCAGCTCCAAAGGCAGTCGATCTTTCCGCTTGCAAGGAGAACATCGCGTCTGTTCCATTCTATCTGTTCAAAAACGGGTTCGTAACCCATGCGTCGGCAAGCCTCTTTTGCAAGGTCAACGTCCATTCCTGCAGGTTTGCCGTCCTCGTCGGTGTAGTTGTATGGACGGCAGTTATCGCAGCCGATAACAAGCTTCGGCAGCTCATCACTGCTTTTGGAAGAGCAGCCAGCGAGCGTCAGACAGCACAGAGCCGTCAGCATCAAGCTCACAAAAATTGAGCGGAGCGTTCTTTTTTTGAACATTCAAGTTCTCCTTTTAGAGTTTCCCTTTATACTAATTCCAAACCGTTCTATAGACAAAGACGACAGATAGAATAATCCA
>UQQA01000156.1 GCA_900543105.1 uncultured Ruminococcus sp.
AGCCAGTGACCCCGCCGTTCCTTACGCTTTTGTTTCTGTGCTTTTTTATAGGCTTTCTGAGCCTCACGGGATAATGCCATTTGTATATCAGTTCCTAATCTGTGTTTTTATTTATACTTATATTTATTAGTAGTATAATTATACAGCAAACGGGTCAAAAAGTCAAGAAAATGCGCTTGTTTTGTAGCATTTGACAAATAAACTTTCAGATTAATTACACATAAAGATAAGAAAATTTTACGCAAAGGCATATTTCAGAATATTTATGTGAAAATATACTCTCTGTATTGACAAAAAGGCAAAAATATTGTATAATAACAGCAAGGTTTTATAATATAAGTTTATGCTTTGTGGAGGGTAAGATATGCGTTGTCCGTTCTGCGGTTTTGAAGATACAAAGGTCATTGATTCCCGTCCTGCCGACGGTCAGAAGCGCCGCCGCAGGGAATGTACGAGCTGTGGAAGACGGTTCACGACCTATGAATCGGTCGAAGTTCCCGTTCTGCTTGTCACGAAAAAGGACAACACGGCGGAGCTTTTCAACCGCAACAAGCTTATCGCAGGAATTTCCACTGCTGTAAAGAAGCGTCCCGTTTCCGCGGAGGATATCAGCCGCATCGTTGATGAGATCGAAAGCTACTATGCGAACAAAATGGTCACGCAGGTCACAAGCTCGGAGATAGGCGACAGAGTTCTTGCGGCTCTTCGTGAGATAGATGAAGTCGCATACGTTCGCTTTGCGTCCGTTTACAAGGATTTCGATGATGTTGACAGTTTTATTGACATCATTTCGGAGCTTAGGGACGGGGAGAAGAAATAATTGCTGCCCGACAGGTCATTCAGGTGTCCTGTCGGGCTTTTTTATTAGGGAAATTCGGCTTTTGCGGTCAATTATGAACAGGTTTATGCAAAAATATAACCAATATGCGTATTTTATACATTTGTAATTGCATAAAATCAAATATTATACAAAAAATAATGCATAAAAATAAAAAATCAAGAAAAATATGCAAAAACTCTTGACAAAAGCAGGAATAGGTGTATAATAAAACTTGTACGACAGAGATCGTTAAAAATCTATGTATGCAAATACATATTTATGGAGGAAAATAAAATGGCTAAGGAAATTAAAAAGGTTGTTCTGGCTTACTCGGGCGGACTTGATACTTCTATCATCATTCCGTGGTTAAAGGAAAACTACAATAACTGCGAAGTTATCGCTGTTTCGGGCAACGTTGGTCAGGGAACCGAGCTTGACGGACTTGAAGAAAAGGCTATCAAGACAGGCGCTTCCAAGCTTTACATCGAAGACCTTACAGAAGAATTCATCACTGATTATGTATATCCTACCGTTCAGGCAGGCGCTATCTACGAGGGCAAGTACATGCTCGGTACTTCCTTTGCACGTCCTATCATTGCAAAGAGGATCGCTGAGATCGCTATCAAGGAAGGCGCTGACGCTATCTGCCACGGCTGCACAGGCAAGGGCAACGATCAGGTTCGTTTCGAGCTTGCTATCAAGGCATTCGCTCCCGAAATGCAGATCATCGCTCCTTGGAGGATCTGGGACATCAAGAGCCGTGACGAAGAGATCGACTATGCAGAGGCTCACAACATTCCTCTTAAAATAAACAGAGAAACAAACTACTCCAAGGACAAGAACATCTGGCATCTTTCCCACGAAGGTCTTGACCTTGAAGATCCTGCAAATGAACCGCAGTACGAAAAGCCGGGCTTCCTTGAAATGGGTGTTTCTCCTCTTCAGGCACCCGACAAGCCGACTTATGTTACTATCCACTTTGAAAAGGGTATTCCGACTGCTGTTGACGGCAAGACAATGAACGGCACGGAGCTTGTAACTGCTCTTAACAAGCTTGGCGGCGAGAACGGCATCGGTCTTGTTGACCTCGTTGAGAACCGTCTTGTCGGCATGAAGTCCAGAGGCGTATATGAAACACCGGGCGGAGCTATTCTTTACCACGCTCACGATGTTCTCGAAACTATCACACTTGACAAGGCTACACAGCGTATGAAGCAGAAGCTTGCTATCGACTTTGCAGACCTCGTTTATAATGGTCAGTGGTTCACACCTGTTCGTGAAGCTCTTTCCGCTTTCGTTACAAAGACACAGGAAACCGTTACGGGTGATGTTAAGCTCAAGCTTTACAAGGGCAACATCATCAATGCGGGCGTTACATCTCCTTACACTCTTTATGATGAAGAAGTTGCAACATTCGATGAAGACCATGTTTACAATCAGGCTGATTCCGCAGGCTTCATCAACCTCTTCGGCCTTCCTATCAAGGTAAAGGCTATGCTCGACAAGAAGAGAGAAAACAAGTAATTTTGTTAAAGAAAATATAAGGGCGGACAGCTATCCGCCCTTGTGTTGTTTCTGAGAAAACGTATATTTTCGCATTTTAGTGCGAAAAATACTGTTGAAAAAGTCAGGGACAACACCGCACGGCACTTGCTTTTCGGGTTTTGTGCGGTATTGCCTCGGATATACGGCAAAATTTGCCGCGGCTTATTAAGGAGATTTTATAATGAAGATAAGAAAAATACTGGTTGGGATAGTTTTGGCGGCTGTGTTGGCGTTTACCGCCTGCGCAAGCGGAGATACGCAGATGAGCGAAGAGGATGCTGCGCTCCGGCAGAAGCTTTTGGGCGTATGGCTTTACACTGATTCGGCACAGTATGATGAGAACGGTGATCTGACTTCTTTTTCTGCGTATGAGTTCACCGAGTGGGATGTAAAGCGTCATGATGTTACGGAAACACAGATAATGTCGGGCGTTATTGACAAATATACGATCGAGGACGGCAAATTTACCGTTGTGGAAAACGGAAAAAAGGTTTATGCTATAATTGAGATAAAGGAGATCGATGGCAAGGATCATCTTTTATGGAACATCGATTCGGGCGGACAGGAATTCGTCAGAATGACCGATGATGAGGTCTTTGACTATCATATCCCTGCAGGCGAGTTTATTGACGGCGAGGCAGAATTACTCGGCATAGAAACAACTGCGGCTGAAAGCGGTTCGTCTGAAAATGCTTCGGCTGAAACAGAAGCGGCAGCGGAAACTTCGGCTGCTTCGGAAGAATAACTAAGAAATAAGGAGCTTCATATTATGAACAGCAAAATGTGGGCAGGTCGTTCCTCAAAAGAGGTCGATTCACGCGTTAATGATTTCAATTCATCGATAAAATTCGATTCGAGAATGTACAGACAGGACATAAAGGGTTCAATGGCACACGCTGAAATGCTCGGCGACTGCGGCATTATTGAAAAGTCCGAGAGCGAAAAGATAATCGCAGGACTTAAAGGCATACTTGCGGATATTGATGACGGCAAGCTGCTTTTTGACCCGAATGCGGAAGACATTCATATGTTTGTTGAATCCGAGCTTACAAAGCGTCTCGGCGACACGGGCAAGCGTCTGCACACTGCCCGAAGCAGAAACGATCAGGTCGCACTTGACATAAGAATGTATCTCAAAGATGAAGTCAACGAGATTATCCCGATGATAAGAGAGCTTATCGGTGTTCTCTGCGATATTGCGGAGAAAAATCTTGACACTATTATGCCGGGCTACACGCATTTGCAGCGTGCGCAGCCTATCACATTTGCACATCATATTATGGCTTATGCGCAGATGCTTATCCGTGATATCGGCAGATTCAAGGATACATACAAGCGTATGGACAGAATGCCGCTCGGAAGCGGTGCGCTTGCGACGACGACTTATCCGATAAACAGAAAGCAGGTCTGCGAACTGCTCGGATTTGAAGATATAACGATGAACTCTTTGGACGGCGTTTCGGACAGAGATTTCTGCGTTGAGATGTGTTCGGCGATTTCGATACTGATGATGCATCTTTCACGTTTTTCCGAGGAGATAATCCTCTGGAGCTCGTGGGAATTCAAGTTCATTGAGCTTGATGATGCTTACGCTACGGGTTCATCGATAATGCCGCAGAAGAAAAACCCCGATGTCACGGAGCTTATCCGAGGCAAGACGGGCAGAGTTTACGGTGATCTCAACACGCTTCTCGTTATGTTAAAGGGAACTCCGCTTGCATACAACAAGGATATGCAGGAGGACAAGGAAGCCATTTTCGATGCTGTCGACACGGTAAAGCTTTGCCTTACGACGTTTATCCCGATGCTTTCGACAATGGAGCTTTACAAGGAAAATATGAGAAATGCTGCGGCGAGAGGCTTCATCAATGCGACCGACTGTGCGGACTATCTCGTTAAAAAAGGACTTCCGTTCAGAGATGCCTACAAGATCACGGGAACGCTCGTTGCTTACTGCATAAAGAATCAGACGGTGCTTGAAAATCTTTCGATAGAAGAATTCCGTGAGCTTTCGCCCGTATTCGATGATGATGTTTACGAGGCTATAAAGCTTGAGACCTGCGTAAATATGAGAAAGGCTGACGGAGGTCCTGCTCCCGAGGCTGTTAAGAAGCAGATAGAATTTGCAAGAAAATACACGAAATAAGGTCGGCGTTATTTGCGCCCGAGAGGGAGAAAGTTATGGCATACAAGGTTTTTATCGATGGTCAGGAAGGAACAACGGGACTTCGCATCGTTGAGAGATTGAAAAACAGGAGCGATATAGAGCTTATCACGATAGATGAAGAGCTTCGCAAGGACACGGCGGAGAGAAAACGTCTTAT
>UQQA01000157.1 GCA_900543105.1 uncultured Ruminococcus sp.
ATTATATCATTAGAGTTCCTTTTGTGCAACTTTTTGTTTTCAGATACGCTCTAATGTCTGGCAAGTATTTTTTAACGCAGTCTGCGGCAAAATTTGTCAAAAAGACGTGCGCATATGCTTGTGAAGACAGGTTCTTATCTATTTTACGTTCGGCGTGAAAAACTTCAGACCCAAGGACAGCGAAGAATAAATTTTGGCCGCAGAAATTCATAGTGTTTTCTGCGGCAATTTTTGTGCAAAAAAAATGTCCTTTTCCTCTTGACAAGATAAAATAACAGTGTTATAATAACCTTGTTATTAAAAGAAGTGAGGTGCATTATGAGGCAGGAAACCGCAGGCGTTACCGAAGCACTTATCGAAAGCGCAAAAAAAGAATTCCTCGAATACGGCTTTCAAAACGCCAACCTGCGCAGGATATCCGCAGACAGCGGCGTGAGTACAAACTCGATATATACACGCTTCGGCGATAAATCTGGACTTTTTGCCGCAGTTGTAAAGCCTGCCGCAGACGGACTTATGCAGATGTATCTCGACAGCATAAGCGGCGCGTCGGAGTGCAAAAACGCCAAAGCCGCAACGAATATTGGCGATACGGGAACTGAGCTTGTGCTGAAATATATCTATGATAATTTTGATGCGTTTTACCTCATCTTCTGCAATTCCTCAGGCACGGAGTATGAGCATTATTTCGACAAGCTCGCCGAGATAGAAGAGAATTTCTACAGAGAGTTTGTTGATCAGTTTGCAAAGGACGGGAGTAACGTGAGCGACTTTTTCGTCCATGTCGTTTGCCGAACGGGTTGGCAGTATATTTACGAAGTCGTGTCCCACAAGCTTCCATACGAAGAAGCGGCAGGCTTTATGAAAAGCATACGGGAATTCAGCTTCGCGGGCTGGGCAAAAGTTCTCGGTGCAGATTTTTAAGCAGTATTATGTACTGCTTTTAAAATAGCTAATAGTTAGCTAATGCTAACTCACAGAGAATAAAGGAGGTTCTTTTTGTGAAAGAAAAAAAGAGAAATTCGTTTTCGGTGCTGATGCACTATGCGGGCAGCAATAAGTATTTTTTATATGCCGCTGTCGTGCTTGCCGTCATCAGCGCTTGGATCGCCTTGATACCGTTCTACGATATCTGGTGCATCATCAGAGAGGTGCTGGAGGTTCGTCCGAACTTCTCCGAAGCCGTCAATATCAGCCGCTATGGTTGGCAGGCTGTCGGCTTTGCCCTGCTCGGAATGGTGTTCTACATCGCCGCTCTTATGTGTTCGCATAAAGCCGCATTCCGTGTTCAGGCAAATATGCGTATCGATATGATGAAGCATATAATGAAGCTTCCGCTCGGCTATGTGGAAGCCGAGAGCACGGGTAAAATACGCAAGATAGTCACCGATTCAAGCGCAGCAACCGAAACATTCCTTGCGCACAATCTCCCCGATAAAGCCGTTTCAGTTGCAACACCTATCGGACTTCTTGTAATGATGATGGCGTTCGACTGGAGGCTCGGACTTATCAGCCTTATCCCTGCCGTTATTGCATTCGTGCTTATGGGAACGCTTATGATGGGACCAAAAATGGCAGAGGATATGAAGCAGTATCAGAACGCCCTTGAAACAATGTCCGCCGAAGCAGTTGAATATGTCCGCGGCATCCCCATTGTAAAAACATTCGGTCAGACCGTATTCACTTTCAAGCGCTTCAAGGCTGCAATTGACGAATACGAAAAATGGACGCTCGGCTATACAAAGAATATGCTCATGCCTATGGTTGCGTTCACAACAGCCGCAAACGGAATCTTCGCGGCACTTATTATTGCCGCATTCAAGCTCACTTCGCACGGTGTAACGAACGACTTTATCCTCAATCTGTTCTTCTATGTGCTGATAACCTCCGTACTTACAGTAACGCTTATGAAAGTCGCTTACGCAGGCGAATCGCAGATGATAGTTGACGATGCACTCAACAGAATGTATGAAATTCTCGAAACAGAACCGCTTTCCGAATCGAAAAAGAACGAAAAGCCGCAGGATCCATCTATCACCCTTGACAATGTTATCTTCGCATACGAAAATTCCGATGTCAACGCCATTGACGGTGTAAACCTCTCTGTAAAAGCAGGCGATCATATTGCCCTTGTAGGTCCGTCGGGCGGCGGCAAGACCACCCTCGCTTCGCTTATTGTCCGTTTCTGGGACGTAAAGAGGGGAGCTGTCAGGATCGGCGGCGCAGATGTCCGCAATATCCCCTCGGACGAGCTTATGAAGTGCGTTTCCTACGTTTTTCAGGACAGCAAGCTGCTTAAAATGAGCATTATGGATAATGTCCGTATGGGCAGACCCGATGCCACCGATGAAGAGGTAATGCAGGCTCTCCGTGACGCTCAGTGTATGGATATCATCGAAAAATTCCCCGACGGCGTTAATACTATGATAGGTTCAAAGGGTATCTACGTTTCGGGCGGCGAGTGCCAGCGTCTTTCCATTGCAAGAGCATTCCTCAAAAACGCCCCCGTGCTTATCCTTGACGAAGCAACAGCTTTCGCAGACCCCGATAACGAACGTCTTGTTCAGCAGGCTTTTGAAAAGCTCTCAAAGGGTAAGACGGTTATAATGATCGCCCACAGATTATCGACCGTTACGAACGCCGACTGCATCTATGTTCTTTCTGACGGAAAGATCGCGGAGAGCGGCAGGCACAGCGAACTTGTTGCCAAGAACGGTATCTACAGCCATATGTGGAACGAATACAACAAATCCGTCAACTGGCAGGTTGGAAAGGCAGGCGTGTAAAATATGAAGCTTACAGAAAAACTAAAACATAAATATGCGCTTTCCGATAATGGCGCAAAGGGTATGATAAAGGCTTTCGTTGCCGTTACATTGGCTGACCTTGTGCTTATGCTTCCTGTCGGACTTCTCTATATGCTCTCGTCCTATCTCCTTGACGGCGACTTACCGAGGGAAAAATTCAGCTTCTTTATCATTGCAATAATCGCAGTTCTCATACTTATCGCATTGACGGCGGTATTCCAGTACAGATCGACGTTCCTTTCGACCTATATCGAAAGCGGCGTCAGAAGAAGGACTCTCGCCGAAAAGCTTCGCAAAATACCGCTTTCTTTCTTCGGTAAAAAAGACCTCGCCGACCTTACGAATACGATAATGAGCGACTGTTCCCTTATCGAAACAGGCTCATCGCACTGGATACCCGAGCTTGTCGGTTCGATTGTTTCCGCAGCTATTGTTGTTATAAGCCTTTTCTTCTTCGATTGGAGAATGGCTCTCGCCGCAGTATGGGTAATGCCCGTTGCATTCATCATCGTTATAAGCTCAAAAACCGTAATGTCAAAGGTTCACGATAAGACGATGAAGTACCGTGTTGAATGTCTTGACGGAATACAGGAGAGTCTTGAAACTCTCCGTGACCTTCGTTCCTACAATATGACTGATACCTATATGGAAGGACTTAACAGGAAGATAAAAGCCGTTGAAAACCACGCTATTGTCTCTGAATTTGCAAACGCAGCTTTTGTATGCTCCGCACAGATGATACTCAAACTCGGTATAGGCACAGTTGCAGTTGTCGGCAGCTCGCTCCTTATCAAGGGCGAAATAAGCGTTCTCACACTTTTTATGTTCCTCCTCGTTGTAACGAGAATGTACGAACCGTTCCAGATCGCACTCCAGAACGTTGCCGCAATTATCAGCCTCGATGCGAACTGCAGACGTATGGACGAGATACTTTCTCACGAAGAACAGACGGGCAGTGAAACTCTCGACAACAAGGGCTGCGATATCAAATTCGACCATGTTGCATTCTCCTATAAGGACGGTGAGCAGGTTCTTTCCGACGTAAGCTTCACCGCAAAGCAGGGCGAAGTTACCGCTCTTATAGGGCCGTCGGGAGGAGGCAAGACCACCGTTTCAAGACTTGCCGCAAGGTTCTGGGACAACGACAAGGGAACTATCACGGTCGGCGGAATGAACGTATCGAAGATAGACCCCGAAAAGCTTCTTTCGCTCTATTCTATCGTTTTTCAGGACGTAACGCTCTTTAACAATACCGTTATGGAAAATATCCGAATAGGCAAAAAGGACGCGACCGATGAAGAAGTAATGGCTGCCGCAAGGCTTGCACATTGCGAGGATTACGTTGAGAAGATGCCCGAAAAGTGGAACAGTATGATCGGCGAGAACGGCTCGGAGCTTTCGGGCGGCGAAAGACAGCGTATCTCCATTGCAAGAGCGTTCCTCAAAGATGCGCCTATCATTCTTATGGATGAAGCCACCGCTTCACTTGATGTCGATAACGAATCGCTTATTCAGGAATCCATTTCAAAGCTTATCCGCAACAAGACCGTTCTTATCATCGCACACAGAATGAGAACCGTTGACGGCGTTGATAAAATAGTCGTTCTCAAGGACGGAAAAGTTGCCGAGCAGGGCTCACCGGAAGAACTCAGAAAAGCCAACGGAATATATAAGCATATGGCTGAAATGCAGCTTTCCTCCGACCAATGGAAATACCGGTAATAATACTCTCCTAAACAAAAATATCCGCTGTTTTATACTAAACACCATTTAAAATTCGGAAAAAATCAAGCCGACAATCTTGGATA
>UQQA01000158.1 GCA_900543105.1 uncultured Ruminococcus sp.
GGTGGTTTTTAGAGGTGACCATATGTTATTTTCGTCTAAAAATAACAGACGCAAAAGCCCATTTTGACGAAAATTCGGGTCAAAAAATATTTTATATGGACAACTGCATAAAAATGATATATAATAAAAGTATTGCACAAAATCACGCTGAAAGGTTGCTTTGAATGGAACTCAATTATATAAATACGACAAACATCAACTCGGGACTGGAAAACGATGCGGAGGGCTTCATCAGAAGCTCCGAAAATATCTACCGTGACCAGCTCCGCATCGCCGCAGAAAAAATTTATATGAGCCGTGAGGAACGTCCGCTCGTTCTGCTTTCGGGTCCGTCAGGCTCGGGCAAGACCACGACTGCGCTTCGGCTTGCGGCGCTTCTCGGCAACAAAGGCTTGCAGGTACACACGCTTTCGATGGATAACTATTTTCTCCCTGCGGGCGCAGCCGAATTTCCCGTTGACGAACACGGCAGGATCGACCTTGAATCACCGTACAGACTGGATATACCGATGTTTTCCGAGCATCTTGAAAAGCTTTCAAAGGGCGAACCCGTCGAGATGCCTGTCTTTGATTTCAATACACAGTCACGCTCTGATTTTATCCCCGTTGCCCGAAAAAGCAACGAGATAATCATCATCGAGGGCATACACGCACTCAACCCCGAAGTCACGGGCGATTCTGACGATTTCACGACCTGTATGTACGTCAGCGTAAGGACGAGAATACGCACGAAGTTCGGATATACGCTCCACCCAAGAAAAATACGCCTTATGCGCAGGCTCAACCGTGACCGCCTTTTCCGCTGCCGCAGCCTTGAAGATATTTTCGATATGTTTGAGAGCGTCACCAAAGGCGAGGAAAAATACATTATGCCGTACAAAAAGCGCGCTACAATTGAGATAGATTCGTTTATCCCCTATGAAGCGTCCGTTTATGCGAAGATGCTCAGAAATGATGTTGAAAAAAACCGTGAAGCCTTTGCCGCTATCGAGGACGGCGATGTTATGCTCAAAGTCCTCACCGAGCTTGAACCGCTTTCGGAGGAGCTTGTGCCATCCGATTCGCTTGTCCGTGAATTCATCGGCGGAAGCAGTTTAAATTATTGATTTTATGGAGTAGAAAATGGCAGGAAAATTATATGTTGTCGGAACGCCGATAGGAAACCTCGGCGATATGACCTACCGTGCGGTAGAAACGCTCGAAAAGGTCGATTTTATTTGCGCCGAGGACACAAGAGTGACCTTGAAGCTTCTGAATTATTTTGAGATAAAAAACAAGCTCGTCAGCTTTCACGAACATTCATCGAGGCAGATATGCGAGGGGATAGTTTCGCGTATTCTGGACGGTGAAAACTGCGCTGTCGTTTCGGATGCGGGTATGCCCTGCATCTCCGACCCGGGAGCAGACCTTATCGCTCTCTGCGTTGAGAATAATATTGAAACAGAGGTAGTCCCCGGTCCTACGGCAATGGCATCTGCTGTTGCGCTTTCAAACATCTCCTCGGCAAGATTTGCGTTCGAGGGATTTTTGTCCGTGACGAAAAAGCAGCGCTATGAACATCTCCGATCGGTCGCACACGACCCTCACACGCTCGTTTTCTATGAAGCTCCGCACAAGCTTCTTGCAACGCTCAAGGATATGCTTGAATATTTCGGCGACAGAAAGATCTCACTCTGCCGTGAGCTTACGAAGATACACGAGGAAGTCGTTCGCACGACGCTTTCCGAAGCGATAGAGATGTACGAAGCAATGCCGCCGAAGGGCGAGTTCGTACTCGTTGTCGAGGGCTGCAAAGAGGAAGAAAGCACCGCTGCGCTCACTCTGGAACAGGCTGCCGAGCAGGCGCAGAAGCTCATCGATTCGGGCGTTAAGCCGTCCGAGGCCTGCAAGGAAACAGCGGCTCTCACGGGCTTCAAAAAGAGCGATATTTACAGCTTTATCATAAACGGTGGCAAGGAATGAGAACTCACATTTTCGGCAGCGGCAGCACTCACATCTACATAGGCATAATGAGCGGCGAAGGGAGCGAAGCCGAGGAGATCTACACTCTCGCCAAGCAGCTTTCGGGTGCTGATCTTACGCTTATTGCGTTTGAAACCGAAAACTGGAACGATGAGCTTTCACCGTGGTATGCACCTGCCGTTTTCGGTGATGAAGCTTTCGGCGGAAACGCCCCAAAAACGCTTGAAGTGCTGAAAAATGACATTGTTCCGACCGTTGAAAATGAAACGGGCAGCCCCGAAAGGCGTTTTATCGGCGGATACTCCCTTTCAGGACTTTTTGCGCTCTGGTGCTGTTATGAATGTGACCTTTTTGACGGTGCGGCAAGCTGTTCGGGTTCGCTTTGGTTTCCGAAGCTTGACAAATACATCGAAAGCAGACCCGTTCCGAGCGGAAAGTTCTATTTCAGCCTTGGCGACAAAGAGTCAAAGACCAAAAACAAGGTCATGTCGGCAGTTGGTGACATGACCTTGAAGATATACAACAAATTCAGCGAAGCAAACACCGGCTGCAAGTACGAATCCAACAGCGGAGGTCACTTTAAGGACTGCGCTCTGCGGCTTGCAAAGGGTGTGGCGTTTCTTGCGGAGGATTAGTCCAAAAAATCGGATATTGCCCCAACGAACGAGCCTATGATCGTGATGATAACAGCGATAGTTATTATCACCCCGACAAGATTTCCTTTTCCTGCGGAAGAAGTGTTGGCGGTATTGTTTGTCGGGTTGTACGGTCGGTAGCCCTCGGGGATATGTACGCCCTCGCCCCGCTCGGTTCGGCTGTAGGTGACTTTATCGTGGGTATGGTTTTCGAGCGAATCGCAGTTTATGGCGGCATTGTTGGAAACGAAGTCCTCGCCCCACACGGCAGAGCCGCAGTGCGAACAGAAGTCGTCGTCCTTACTCATTTTATGGCAGCTTTTACAGTATGTCATTTTTATCCCCTTTCTTATGTCTGTTGTTTTACAGAAAACGGCTGCAAAATCGGTGCAGCCGTTTTTATTTATCTTTGGTTTGATTCTTATTCAGCAAGGAGCTTTTCTGCGCTTGCGATCTTTACTGCGAGGCAGAAGATATCGATAGCCTGTTCAAGTTCTGCGAGCGGTGGGAATGTCGGTGCGATCCTGATATTCTTATCGTCGGGGTCTTTCTTATATGGATAGGTTGCGCCTGCGCCCGTGAGTACAACCCCTGCTTCCTTACAAAGCTCAACAACGCGCTTTGCACAGCCGTTCAATGTATAAACGGAGATAAAGTAGCCGCCGTTCGGCTTATGCCATGTGAGAACTCCAATTTCTCCGAGTTCCTTTTCAAGTGCATTGAGAACGAGTTCAAACTTAGGAGCGATAAGCTTCTTGTGCTGTTCCATTTTAGCCTTGATGCCGTCAAGGTTCTTGAAGTAGCGGACGTGGCGGAGCTGGTTGATCTTATCGTAGCTTATATACTGCATACCGAGGATCTTTTCGATCTGTGCGATATTAGCCTTTGAAGCTGCCATTACAGCAACACCTGCGCCGGGGAAGCTGATCTTCGATGTTGAAGCGAATTCAAACACCATATCTTCCTTGCCCGTCTTTTTGCACTCGTCAAAGATATTGAGGAGAGTATCGGGTGTATCTGTAAGGTGGTGAACGCAGTAAGCGTTATCCCAGAAAATACGGAAATCCTTAGCCTTTGGAGAGAGGTTTGCGAAGCGCTTTACCGTTTCGTCGGAATATGTGATGCCGTCAGGGTTGGAGTACATAGGAACGCACCAGATACCCTTGATGGATTCATCTTCGGAAACGAGCTTCTCTACCATATCCATATCGGGGCCTGTCGGGGTCATGGGAACGGCTATCATTTCGATGCCGAAGTTCTCGCAGATGCCGAAATGGCGGTCATAACCCGGGGCAGGACAAAGGAACTTTACCTTGTCGAGCTTGCACCAAGGCTTTTCACTGCCGAGAACGCCGTGTGTCATTGCTCTTGCAACCGAATCATACATAAGCGAAAGGCTTGCGTTGCCGCCGACAATAACCATTTCGGGGTCAACTCCGAGCATTTCGGCAAAAAGCCTCTTTGCCTCGGGAATACCTGTGAGAACGCCGTAATTGCGGGCATCCGTGCCATCCTCGCACTTCATATCGGACTTGCTGTTGAGTGTATCGAGCATATCCATTGTGATATCGAGCTGATCTGCGCCCGGCTTACCTCTTGCCATATTGAGGTTAAGTCCCATACCTTTAATCTCCTCAAATCTCTTTGCGAGATTGCCATACTCTTTTTCAAGTTCCTGCTTACTCAGTTCAAGATAACCCATTTTGAATAACTCCTTAAAATATTATTGCAAATGCAATTTAAATTTCTAATATATTTTACTCTATTCGCCCAAGAAATGCAAGATGTTTTTTGCAATCTTGCATTTTTATTTTCACAAAAAAGAACAGACCTGCAACAGTCATTTTTGGTGAAAGTTTGCAAGTCTGTGATTTTGTGTTATTTTTATTGAGAATGTGTAGTTTTGTGCCAAAGCACAAAATTGGGATTAATAATACTGGTAGTAGTAATAACCTTTCTTTCTTCTCTTTGAATCATAAGTACAACCTACCTCAATCAGACCGA
>UQQA01000159.1 GCA_900543105.1 uncultured Ruminococcus sp.
AATATTGATGCACGGACAGGATCAAGCTGACGCAATTACGCTGCCGTGAAAGGTTTTTTGGAAGTCCAAATGAATTTAAAGGTGGAATGTCTATAATGGGTATGTTTGACGGTCTTTTTGGCAGCTACAGTAAGCGTGAGCTTGCTAAGATAGAACCTATTAAGAATAAAGTCCTTGCACTTGAAGATGATTATGCCGCAATGTCGGAGGAAACTCTCAAGGCGCAGACTAATGTTTTCAAAGAGCGTATCGCTAACGGCGAAACCGTTGACGATATCCTCCCCGAGGCTCTCGCTACAGTCCGTGAGGCTGCCTGGCGTGTCCTCGGAAAGAAGCCTTACCCCGTTCAGATCATCGGTGCTATCGTTCTTACTCAGGGACGTATCGCCGAAATGAAAACAGGTGAAGGTAAAACTCTCGTTGCCTGCTGCGCAGCTTATCTTAATGCGCTCCCCGGCGAGGGCGTTCACGTTGTTACGGTAAATGACTACCTCGCCAAATATCAGTCCGAAGAAATGGGAAAGGTCTTCCGCTACCTCGGACTTACTATCGGCTGTATCCTCCACGAGCTCAACAATGACCAGCGCCGCGAAGCTTACAACTGCGATATCACTTATGGTACGAACAACGAATTCGGCTTCGACTACCTCCGTGACAACATGGTCATCTATATGAAGGAAAAGGTACAGCGCGGTCACGCTTTTGCTATCGTAGATGAAGTTGACTCGATCCTCATCGATGAAGCAAGAACCCCTCTTATCATCAGCGGCAGAGGCGACAAGTCCACCGAGCTTTACACCAAGGCTGACAAGTTCGCCAAGACGCTCAAAGCTTACACCGTTGTCGAAATGGACGATAAGGTCGATCAGGAAGAAAACTCCGAAAACAGCGACTACATTATCGATGAAAAGGCAAAGACAGCCACTATCACCCGTCAGGGCGTTAAGAAAGCAGAAAAATACTTCGGCGTTGAGAACCTTTTTGACGCTGACAATTCGACGCTTCTTCACCATATCAATCAGGCACTCAAAGCCAACGGCTGTATGAAGAACGATATCGACTACGTTGTCAAGGACGGCGAAGTTATCATCGTTGACGAATTTACGGGCAGACTTATGATGGGCCGTCGTTTCAATGACGGTCTTCATCAGGCTATCGAAGCCAAGGAAGGCGTTAAGGTCGCTCACGAGTCCAAAACTCTCGCAAGCATCACTTTCCAGAACTACTTCCGTCTTTACAACAAGCTCTCCGGTATGACAGGTACTGCTATCACAGAGCAGGAAGAATTCAAGGAAATTTACAAGCTCGACGTTGTTGAGATACCTACAAACCGTCCCGTTCAGAGAATCGACCACCCCGACGTTATCTTCAAAACAGAGAACGGCAAGTTCAAAGCCGCTATCCGTCAGATCGAAGAATGTCACGCAAAGGGTCAGCCTGTTCTCGTTGGCACAATTTCTATCGAAAAATCCGAAAAGCTCTCCGCAATGCTCAAGCGTGCCGGCATCAAGCATAACGTCCTCAACGCCAAGCAGCATGAAAAGGAAGCTGAGATCGTTGCTCAGGCAGGTCAGTTCGGCGCAGTTACCATTGCTACGAACATGGCAGGACGAGGAACTGATATTATCCTCGGCGGTAACGCTGAATTCCTCGCAAAGGCTGATATGAAGAAGCGCGGAATGGAAGAAGAAGTTATCAGCGAAGCTGTAAGCTATGCCGATACTCAGGACGAGACCATTCTCGAAGCAAGAAAGGTCTACCGTGAGCTTTATGCAAAATATGATGCAGAGGTAAAGGAAAAGGCTGAAAAGGTCAAGGAAGCAGGCGGTCTTTATATCCTCGGTACGGAACGTCACGAATCAAGACGTATCGACAACCAGCTCCGAGGCCGTGCAGGCCGTCAGGGCGATGTCGGCGAGAGCCGTTTCTTCCTCTCCCTCGAAGATGACCTTATGCGTCTTTTCGGCGGCGACAGAATAACAGCTATGATGGACACTCTCAAAGTCGAGGAAGATATGCCTATCGAAGCAAAGATGCTCACAAAGATCATCGAATCTTCGCAGAAAAAGGTCGAGGGCAGAAACTTCGCTATCAGAAAGAACGTCCTCAACTATGACGATGTTATGTCCGCACAGCGTGAGATCATCTACAGCCAGAGAGAAAAGGTCCTCAGCGGCGAGGATATCCACGAATATACTCTTAAGATGATAAGCGATATGATAAGCGAGACCGTTGACCAGTACCTCATCGATGACAATGTTCACGATGACTGGAACCTCGCAGGTCTCCGCGATCGCTTTATGGGTCTTTTCACCGTTACGGACGACTTCCGCTACACAACGGAGGAACTCGCTGAGGTCACAAAGGATCAGATAAAGGAAAAGCTCACCACAAGAGCGCTCGACTTCTACAAGACCAAGGAAGAAAAGATCGGCTCGGAAGTTCTCCGTGAGCTTGAAAGAGTTATCCTCCTCAAAGTCGTTGACATCAAGTGGATGGCTCATATCGATGATATGGAGGAACTCAGAAAGGGTATCGTCCTCCGTTCCTACGGTCAGAAAAACCCTGTTGTCGAGTATCGTTTCGAGGGCTTCGAGATGTTTGATGCAATGGTAGAATCCATTCGTGAGGAAACTATCCGTCTGCTCTTCACGATTCAGGTAAACAACGGTCAGGCTCCTCAGAGAGAGCGCGTTGCAGAGCCTACACAGACCTCGGGTGACGGTTCACTCGCAAATACACCTAAAAAAGCAGGCAAAAAGATCGGCAGAAACGATCCATGCCCATGCGGAAGCGGCAAAAAATACAAGAACTGCTGCGGAAGCGGATTAAAGTAATTTTCACTCAAAAAACCGCGGAAATACGGCTTTCTGAGATGCACAGCGGGATGCCGGTCAGACCTTGATCGGCTTTTCCCAATTTGATTCGGAGGAAGTATTTATATGGATCTCAAAAATGAATGCAAAGACATACTCACCAAAAAGATAATCCCGTTCTGGAACAAGCTCCGTGACGATGAAAACGGCGGATTTTACGGATTTATGGACAATGACCTCAACGTTGACAAGAAAGCCGACAAGGGCGTTATCCTCAACTCCAGAATCCTTTGGTTCTATTCTTCCGCTTACAGAGCACTCGGCGAACAGCAGCTCCTCGACAATGCCGAACACGCTTATGAATTTCTCCGCGACCATTGCTACGATAAGGAATACGGCGGCGTTTACTATATGATGACCTTTGACGGCAAGGCTTCGGACGATATGAAGCATACATATAATCAGGCTTTCGCTATCTATGCTCTTTCCGCTTACTACATCGCAAGCGGCAACAAGGAAGCTCTTGCGCTCGCTTATGAGCTTTTCAACACTATCGAAACCAAGACTCTCGATGATATCGGCTACGTTGAAGCATTTTCGAGAGATTGGAAGCCTGCAAAGAACGATGTTCTTTCCGAAAACGGCATTGACGCTTCAAAGACGATGAACAACGTTCTTCACCTTATCGAAGCTTATACAGTTCTCCTCGAAGCTGACGGAAACGAAAAGGTTCGCAAGCGCCTTATGTTCCTCCTCGGCGTGACAAAGAACAAGATCTTCGACAGCAAGAACAACAAGCTGCTCGTTTTCTTCGACAGAGAGATGAACGTCCTCGGCGATATCCACTCCTACGGTCACGATATCGAAGCATCATGGCTCATCGACAGAGCGTGTGAAGTTATCGGCGACAGAGAGCTTGAAGCGGAGTGGCGAAACATCGACCTGCGCATTGCCGAAAACATCTACAATATTGCATTTGTGGACGGTGCGCTCAACAACGAGCGTGACGGCGACAAGATCGACGGCAAGCGCGTATGGTGGGTTCAGGCTGAAACAGTTGTAGGCTTCACCAATGCTTATATGCAGAGCGGCGACAAGAAGTACCTCAAAGCAGCGGAAGAAACAATGGACTGGATAAAGAAATACCAGACCGACAGCCGAGAGAACTCCGAATGGTGGGGCGAAGTTGACCACGAGGGCAAACCCATGCAGACCGTTGAAATGGTCAACCCATGGAAATGCCCATATCACAACGGAAGAATGTGCCTTGAAATAATTAACAGAAATTTCTGATGCTAAAAAAGAGAGGACTTACAATTATGGCAGTTGTAAATATAATGGAAAAAATCATCTCGGAAAAGCTTGATCTCCAGTTAAAGGACTGCGCTTGCTGCAAATGCAATGAATGCCGTCAGGATATGCTTGCTTATGCATTGAATATCATTCCGCCGAAATATGTCAACTCCTCAAAAGGAGAGCTTTTCGGCAGGATAGACAGCTCCAAGATGCAGAATTCCGTTGATATAGACATTGCAGTTGCAAAGGCTATCAGCGTTGTAAGTGCCTCACCGAAACACCACAAAAGTTAATGCGTAATTCGTAATGCGTAATTCGTAATTGTTTAATATAGAATTATTATAGTGCATTTGGTGTACTGTAAACCATTGGGCGGATCTTATACTAAACACCATTTAAAATTTGGAAAAAATCAAGCCGACAATCTCGAA
>UQQA01000160.1 GCA_900543105.1 uncultured Ruminococcus sp.
CGAACTCATGGACGAATTTTCGCAGGCGGAGAGAATAACTCCGCAAAGGTTGATTTCTCGGAGGTTTTTATGGATTACAAACAAGAATTTATCAAATTTATGGTTGACTGCGGAGTGCTGACATTCGGCGATTTTACGCTCAAAAGCGGCAGAAAAGCTCCATATTTCATCAATACGGGCAACTATAAGACCGGTGCGCAGCTTGCAAAACTCGGCGAGTTCTATGCTGCCTGCATCGAAGATAATAAGATCGAAGCCGACACGCTTTTCGGACCTGCATACAAGGGTATCCCTCTCTGCGTTTCCGCCTGCGTTGCTCTTTATAACAAGCATGGCAGAGATGTAAGCTACTGCTTCGACAGAAAAGAAGCCAAGGATCACGGCGAGGGCGGTATGTTTGTCGGCAAGCAGCTCACGGACGGTGAAAAGGTCGTTATCATCGAAGACGTTATGACCTCGGGCAAGGCTCTTAAAGAGGTTATGCCTAAGCTTACGGGTGCTGCAAAGGTAAACGTTACCGGAATGGTAATTACCGTTGACAGAATGGAAAAGGCTCTTAACTCCGATAATTCCGCCGTTCAGGAAGCATATAAGGAATTCGGCGTAAAGGTTTATTCCATCGTAACCATCAATGACATCATCGATGCTATCGAAAAGGGAGTTATCGGCGGCAGGGAATACCTTGACAAGATGCTCGAATACAGAAAAACCTACGGCGTACAGTAAATTATATTCTTGAAAGGAATGAACATAATATGAGCGTAAAGCTGAACATTACAGCTGCCGGTGCGGAGGTCCTCGATTCAATCGTTTTTATGGATAAATCTCCTGCTTTAGCTGCATTCAAAGAGGAGATCGAAAAGATACTTGCCGATTTTAACAAGAACAAAAAATTCGGCGAGATCGATGTAAGAGCGCTTGTGGACGGCTCGGAGGACGCACTCAGAAATATGCAGAGAGCATATCTCATCTGGACTTTCAACGAAGACTACGGCAAAAAGCCCGTGAACGAATCCGAATATACGAAGTTCCTCAAGCTTTTCGTAAAGTCGCAGGAAAAGGCTCTTGTTGAAGCCAACGGCGGAAAGAAGTCTATCGCTACTGACGGGATACCTGCGTTTATCAAGAAGTTTGTCGGCGATGTTTCGGCAAAGCCCGAGCTTTTCAACAGCCTTAAGGAATTTTTCGCAGGCTATGTTTACGGCTATTTCTTCAATTATCTCAGCGAACAGAAGATAATGAAGGACTATGCGGAGTTCCTTATCTGCCTCGGCATAATGTCCAACAAGATCACCACTTCCGAATCGCAGAAGCAGCAGATACTGCCGAAAATGGCTATGCTCCTCAACAACGACCGCTTTAAGTATATCAGCGGAAATATCCCCGTTGATGTTATGTTCAATATAGTTTACGAACGCTTTGAATTCTCTAACCTTACAGGCAAGGAAGAGGAGATCATCAGGGCTGCACTCAGGGATTATATGATCTCGAATTACGATTACAACGAAGATGACGGACTTATCTCCGATACAGTCGTAACGGGCATTATGTCACAGCTCAACTGCAAGTATGTATGCTCCGAAGACTTCGCTTCCGACCTCCACAAGAACTCGTTCGCAGGTGTGAGAACATTCCTCGACGGCGACAAGGAGGATCTCGGCGAATATACATACGATAAGCTTCTCTCCGTTATCGCAGGCAAGTGTGAACTCAACTTCGACGGCTATTATTCTTCCGCAAACGAACCGATCGTTGATACCTCTCTCAGCAGCGACGGCAAGGGCTACCGTTATCCGCTCGTTGCGAAAGCAGACGGAAAGTACTGGTTCTGCGATATCTACAAGGAACTCGTATTCCCATATGCAGATGAGAATATTTTCGTTCCCGTCAAGGCTGAAAGCCTGCCGCTCGAAGAATTTCCGTTCACCGATTCCGCCCTCAGAACAAACATCATCTGTTTCCTTGGCGGCATTGAAAAAGATCATTACACAGTTCGTTCCGATAAGTTAAAGCTCGTTGATGATATTGCTGTTATCAAGCGTTCTGGCGGCACAGACGCAGAGAAGAAGATGCTCGTTCTCGAAAAGCTTCTCTACATCATTTCGGGCAATATGGACAGCAAGTCATACAAGAACCTCTTCGATGACTGTATCTTCGGCTCGAAGCTTTATGACGACTATATCCGCTACAGAATGGACTGCCTCTTTGCAGATGGCATCAAGAGCCTTGACGCAAAGAAAAATCTTCTTGACAATATCAACAGCATAAGCAAATAAGGAGTGCGTTATACTATACCTATGAGTGAGTCAAAATTAGGACGTATCATTCTTTCCGCAGCCGCAGTTTGTATATCGGCAGTGATGCTGACCTCCTGCGGACGGTATTCCAAAGACGACAACATCGTTTATGATGCTATCGAGGAGTACGACAGCGGAAATTACGAAGCGGCGCTTGAACAGCTTCAGACTGCGGATACAGAAAATTTTAAGGCGATGAAGCCCGAGAATTACTATTTCTATCTCGGTGAAACGTATTTTAAGCTCGGTGACTATGAGCAGTCACTCAATGCACATCTTCAGGCTCTGAAAATAAAGCCGACCCTTTTCAAAAGCAGGGTGACGGCAGGAGTATGCTACAGCAAGCTCGGCAGAACGGACGATGCGCTCAGAATGTACGAAAAGGCGCTTGAATACGATCCGCAGAACGCTGATTCGGTCGGCTTGTATGTCAGTCTGGGTTCACTCTATATTTCACAGAATAAACCCTATACTGCAATAGATTACCTTGAAAAAGCCTCGGCTATATACCCCGAACAGCCTGCGGCACACGCCTATCTCGCAATAGCGTATGCAATGGCTTATGAATACGATAAATCGGACGAACAGCTTATCTTGGCTTCCGGCTATGGATATGACCGCATCGACGAGATAAAGGAACGTATAAACGAGGTCAGGGGATCACAGAACTAAAGGGAGTACAAAATGCTTGAAAATGCGCTTGTCAATAAGAATAAATCAGTAAACTACAAGGATATGTCCAAACAGCTCGAGGATAACCTCTGTACGCTTCAGCAGAAGATAAAGGAGAAAAAGCTCCCCGTTATAATCCTGCTTGAAGGCTGGGGCGCTTCGGGAAAAGGGCAGCTCATATCCGATATAATCAAAATGCTCGACCCCCGTTTCTTCAAGGTGTATTCAACTATGCCTGCGAACGAGTATGAAAAGCGCTATCCGCTCATGAAGCGCTTCTGGGCGAATATACCTGCTTACGGAATGATGTCCATAATGGACAGAAGCTGGTATCAGGAGCTTGCCATCGCAAAGCTGGAGGACGGAGTTTCGGACGAAGAATATGAACGCCGTATCCATGAGGTAAATACGTTTGAACGTCAGCTTACCGATGACGGATACCTTGTGATAAAGCTGTTCCTCCATATCTCACGTCAGGAGCAGAAAAAGCGTTTCGTCAAGCTGAAAGAGGACAGCGCCACAAAATGGCGTGTTACCGAGCTTGATAAGAAGCGCAACAAAAATTACGATATCTACTATAAGCAGTTCGATGATATGCTCACAAAGACAAATACGCCTTACTGCCAGTGGAAGATAATCGACACCACAGACCGCCAGTTCACACGTTTTCAGGTGTTCAATATTCTCGTAAGTCAGATAACAAACGCCGTAAATACGCAGAGAACGTGCAATACTGCCGACCTGCACGAAAATGTAAGCTATGTTCCGATGCCAAAGCTTGCCGATGTCCGTCTGGAGGGCAAGACCGTTCAGCCGACAAAGTATTTTGAAGAGCTGAAAAAGGCGCAGAAGGAGCTTGCAAAGATACACGGAAAGCTTTATAAAAAGAAAATTCCCGTTGTTATGGTATTTGAGGGCTGGGACGCAGCAGGAAAGGGCGGCGCTATAAAGCGCATCGGTACGGCTCTCGACCCGAGAGGCTACGAAGCCGTTCCTATCGCAGCACCCGATCAAAAGGAACTCAGCCACCACTATTTGTGGCGTTTCTGGAACAATCTCCCGAAAACCGGTCATATCACTATCTTTGACCGTTCATGGTACGGCAGAGTAATGGTAGAGCGCATCGAAAAGTTCACGCCCGAGGAGCGCTGTCAAATGGCTTACCGTGAGATAAACGAATTTGAGCAGGAGCTTGCGGACAGCGGAATAATCGTGCTGAAATTCTGGCTTCAGATCGACAAGGACGAACAGCTCCGCCGCTTCACCGAGCGTCAGAACACTCCTGCAAAGCAGTGGAAGATCACCGATGAGGACTGGCGCAACAGAGAAAAATGGGACGCTTACGAAAAAGCTGTCGATGAGATGATACAGAAGACCTCAACAACGACCGCTCCGTGGAATATCATCGAAGCGAACAATAAGATGTACGCAAGGCTCAAAATAATGAACATCATTATCGATAAGCTCAACGATGTTATCAAAAACAGTTAATAGAAGATGCAGTCTGAACGGTTCAGACTGCATTTTTTGTGCA
>UQQA01000161.1 GCA_900543105.1 uncultured Ruminococcus sp.
AGCACTTCTGGGTGCTGAGGAATACGGCTTTGCAACAGCACCGCTTGTAACGATGGGCTGTGTGATGATGCGTGTCTGCAATCTGGATACTTGTCCGGTTGGTATCGCAACCCAGAATCCGGAGCTTCGTAAGCGTTTCCGCGGCAAACCGGAATATGTCGAAAACTTCATGCGCTTTATTGCAGAAGAAATGCGTGAATATATGGCACAGCTTGGTATCCACACGATCGATGAACTGGTTGGACGTACTGATCTTCTGAAGGTGCGCGAGGGACTGGATGCCAGATACGAACGTATCGACCTGAGCAATATTTTAAATAACCCATATGCAGGCAGTAAGGAGAAGGTAACCTTTGATCCGAAACAGGCATATGATTTCCATCTGGAAAAGACTAAGGATGAAAAGGTACTCTTAAAGCAGCTTGGCAAAGCACTGGAGACAGGTGCAAAGAGAAGTATTGAAGTGGATGTCACCAATACAGACCGGGCATTCGGTACAATTCTCGGTGCAGAGATCACGAAGCGCTTCTACAATACGTTACCTGAGGATACCTACCGTGTACTTTGTAACGGAGCCGGCGGTCAGAGCTTTGGTGCTTTCATTCCAAAGGGTCTGACACTGGAACTTGTCGGCGATTCCAATGACTATTTCGGCAAGGGACTTTCGGGCGGTAAGCTTGTACTTTTCCAGCCCAAGAATTCCAAGCTCAGATCGGATGAGAACATCATCGTCGGAAACGTTGCACTCTTCGGCGCAACGAGCGGCAAGGCGTTCATCTCGGGCGTTGCAGGCGAGCGTTTCTGCGTAAGAAACTCCGGTGCGACTGTCGTTGTTGAGGGCGTCGGCGACCACGGCTGCGAATATATGACGGGTGGCGTTGCCGTTATCCTCGGCGGCACAGGCAAGAACTTTGCCGCAGGTATGAGCGGCGGTATCGCTTATGTTCTCGATGAAAACTTTGACCTTTACACAAAGCTCAACAAGTCGCTTGTTGACTTCACAAAGGTCAGCGACCCCGACGATGTTGCACAGCTCCGCCAGCTCATCGAAGAACATACGGCTGCTACAAACTCCGTTCTCGGCAGAGAGATACTCGATCACTTTGACGGGTTCCTCCCTAAGTTCAAAAAGGTGATCCCTCACGACTATGCGAAGATGATGAACAGCATCAGGAAGTTTGAGGCTCAGGGACAGAGCAGCGAAGAGGCTCGAATCTCCGCTTTCCATGAGAATATGAAGTAATTTCGGGGAGGTAATGTAAAATGGGTAAAGCAACAGGATTTCTTGAATTTGAAAGATGCGAAAACAAGTGTGAAAAACCGCTTGAAAGAATAAAAAACTACCGTGAGTTCCATACTCCAATGGATATGGAAGCTCGCAAAAAGCAGGCAGCAAGATGTATGGACTGCGGCGTTCCGTTCTGCCAGTACGGCAAGCCGCTCCAGGACGGTATGGTTTCGGGCTGTCCGCTCAACAACCTCTGCCCAGAATGGAACGACCTCGTTTATCACGGTGATATGGCAAGCGCAGCGGAAAGACTGCTTCTGACGAACAGTTTCCCCGAATTCACTTCGAGGGTATGTCCTGCACTTTGCGAAAAAGCCTGCACCTGCGGACTTAACGGCAGCCCCGTTACCGTAAAGGATAACGAATACGCTGTTATCGAATATGCTTTTGAGCATGATATCATCAAGCCGAAAGCTCCGTCTGTACGCACGGACAAGAAGATCGCCGTTATCGGCTCAGGCCCTGCAGGTCTTGCAGCTGCACAGCGCCTTAACAGAAGAGGTCACAGCGTGACTGTTTATGAGCGTGAGGATCGCCCCGGCGGACTGCTTATGTACGGTATCCCGAATATGAAGCTTGAAAAGAGCGTTATCGACAGACGTATCAGGCTTATGGAGGCAGAGGGCGTAAAGTTCAGACTCGGTGTGAATGTCGGCGTAGACGTTACCGCTGAACAGCTCAAAAACGAGTATGATGCAGTTATACTCTGCTGCGGCTCGGGCAATCCCCGTGACATCAACGTTCACGGACGTGATGCAAAGGGCATCTACTTCGCAGTGGATTTCCTCAAAGCCACAACAAAGAGCCTTATCAGCTCAAACCTTTCGGACGGCTATTACATCAGTGCTAAGTATAAGAATGTCGTTGTTATCGGCGGCGGTGACACGGGCAATGACTGCGTTGCAACATCTATCCGCCACGGCTGCAAGTCGGTGGTTCAGCTCGAAATGATGCCGAAGCTTCCCGATGAACGTGCTGCAAACAACCCGTGGCCCGAGTGGCCGAGAGTCTGCAAGACAGACTACGGTCAGGAAGAAGCTATCGCAGTATTCGGTCACGACCCGAGAATTTATCAGACGACCGTAAAGCAGTTCCTTAAAGACGATGAGGGTCACGTTCGTGCTATCGAAACGATAAAGCTTGCCCCCGTCAAGAACGAAGAAACGGGCAGAACAACAATGGAGCAGGTAAGCGGCAGCGAGCAGGTAATTCCTGCCGACCTCGTACTCATCGCAGCAGGCTTCCTCGGTACTGAGAAGTATATTACCGATGATTTCGGCGTAAAGCTCACCGCAAGAACGAACGTTGAAACAGCAACACCGAACGACTATAAGACCAGCGTTGACAAGGTATTCACCGCAGGCGATATGCACCGCGGTCAATCCCTCGTAGTATGGGCTATCCGTGAGGGCAGAGAAGCTGCCCGTCAGGTAGACGAAGCGCTTATGGGATACACCACCTTACGGTAAATTCGGAATTCGGAATGCGGAATTCGGAATTATTTTGTTCCGCAATTCACATTAAATTCCGTAGGGGACGGGTCACCCGTCTCGAATCGCGTCAGCGATTTTCAATGTGCGAAAATGCCACGAATAATAACAAAAAAGCAGACCTGCTTTCAAAGGTTTTACCTTGAAAACAGGTCTGTTCGTTTATTGCATAAACGCCTTGCGGTGCGGGACGTGAAACCCGTCCCTACATAATTTCAGCATTCAGCGAATTTTGACGAAACAAAAATAATTCCGAATTCCGAATTCATAATTCCGCATTAATTTATTGGTCCAGTCTGAAATGAACGGGGATACCGTTTCTGTATTCGGGGTGAACTTCGCCCTGAATGAGCGGCAGGAAGTAGTTGAGCGCGTCTGTAGTGACGTTGTTTCCGTCCTTTGATATCCACTCGGTCGGGAATTTCTTCTCCATGTTTGCGATGCCATTTATATCGGAGGAAAGTATCTCAACACGGTACGGATTGTTGCTTATTCTGTGGAAGACCATCATCTTGCCGCTCTCACCGTTCATTGCGGCTTCAACTGCGGCGCTGCCTATCTGTGCGGCTTCGTTTATATCGGTGAGCGAAGCGATGTGCGAGGAGCATCTCTGCATAACGTTAAGCTCGATAGAACGGACTTTGCAGCCGACATTTGCAGCGGTGATGTTTTCGAGGTATTTTCCCACGCCCGAAAGGAACTTGTGACCGAATGCGTCCGTAAGCTCGGAGGAGAATCCCGTCTGTCGGTTTTCGCAGCGGATACCCTCGGAAACAGCAACGATAACGGCTTTGTAACGCGTCTGTGCTTCCTTTACATCGGCGAGAAATTTATCGGTCGAGAAAGGTGCTTCGGGAAGATATATGAGGTGCGGTGCAGGTTCGCCGTTCGCACGGAGCACGCACGATGAAGCTGTGAGCCAGCCTGCATCTCTGCCCATAATTTCAACTATTGTCACGGACGGGATAGAATAAACACGGCTGTCGCGGATAATTTCCTGCAAGGTCGCAGCGACATACTTTGCGGCAGAACCGAAGCCCGGTGTATGGTCGGTGTTCATTACATCGTTGTCGATAGTCTTGGGAACGCCGATGACCTTAATGTCGATCCCCGTTTCCCTGAAATAAGCGTCAAGCTTCATAACGGTGTCCATTGAATCGTTGCCGCCGATGTAGAAGAACGCTTTTATATCGTGGCTGCGGAAATTTTCTGCGATCTTTTCATAGTCTGAGCTGTCCTCGTTGTAGTCTTTGAGCTTGTAGCGGCATGAGCCGAGGATAGTTGACGGCGTTTTTTTGAGGAGGTCAATGTCATATTCCGAGGTGAGAATTTTCGTCAGGTCGATAAAATTTCCGTTTATCGCACCCTCGATGCCGTTTATCGAGCCGTAGATGCCGTCAATATCACGACAGGACGATGCGCCCGAGAAAACGCCCGAAAGCGAGGAGTTTATAGCGGCTGTTGGACCGCCCGACTGTGCGACAGCTATATTAAACATAAAATTAACCTCCAGTATATTTGAAAAAATACGGTTTTGCACTATAATTAATTATAGCATACCTTATTTTTTGTTTCCATATCCAAAACGACAGTATTTCCGAGGTTTTTCGGGACGTTTTTTCCGCTTTCGTACAGTAATGGTTTACAGAAAACGTATTCTTAAGAAATTCTGCACTTTTTCAAAAATGTGTAATTT
>UQQA01000162.1 GCA_900543105.1 uncultured Ruminococcus sp.
ATTATGATTTTGCCCCTAATCAGGTTTCTGATTAGGGGCTTTTTGGACAGACTGACGTTACTGCCATTTTTGTGACAGTAACGTTTTTTAACTCAACTTGTTATTCCTCTATCATATCATAAAAGAAATCATACGCTTCTTCATAGCCCTCAAACATATCGGGATTGTCGTAGTATAAGTCCTCTGGGTTGTCGTAACCCCATACGTCATAGTCCTCATCGTCATAATATTTCCGCTTCGATGTTGTCTGTGCAGGACGCTTTGCGCCGAAATTCGGTCTGCCGTCCGCTGTCCAGTAAATATCGGTATTGAACTTTTCTACTGTTTCAACATAGTATGCATATCTGTTGGGGTCATATCTTGCCATTACTTCAAGAACAATATCTCTTCTGTCATTCGAGTACCAATAGTATCTTTTTACACTGCTGTCCCTGCCCTCTTTATAATCATAGCCGTCCGAAACCTTACCATACTGACCGACAAGAGTATCGCTTATATATTTCACACTCATACCATTATACGGAAGCTTATTTTTAAGCTCTGCACGCTCTTTTTCTTCACGTTCTTTTTCTTTTTTTGCCTGCTCATCAAGACGCATCAGGTGTTTTGGCTCGACTATATTGCGTTCTTCGTTTATCATATCCGAAAACTCGCCTTTGTAGCTTTCGGGTATCATATACATATCGAAATATCCGCCGTCCGAGTCGTTTTTCTTCTGCATGTACTGCGAGAAATGATAGAGATACTTACTGTTTCTGTAATTGTAGTTGTCGTAAAAAACCGTCGCCGCCTGCTTGTAGTCACCCTGCGAAAGATATTCCAACCCATTTTTGTAATCGATGTAAGCGGTTATTTTTTTCGCATTGCATAAAAGAATTATCGCGATAATCGATGCCGACAAAACGATGATTTTCTTAACCATATTTTTATCCGTAAAAATCCTCCCCTTATTCAAATACCCAAGTCGGCAGCCATTCGAGCCAATGCACATATCCCCTATCCACCACCGTTCCCGAGATAATCGGGAAAAACATTACAAACAGTGCAAGCGAAGCACACAAAAGCACACTGCCGATCCGCATCGGCTTTTTCATTCGCATAAGACTTGCACATATCATCGGGCAGAACAGCATTATGCAAACGAAATACTGGTAGATGAACACCGTTCTGTGAATGAACAGCCATGGCATAAGCATTGACAAAAATGCGATCACAAGCACCCTTGACGTTTTACTTTTTTTCACTCGCCAAAGGTAAAAATTATGCAGGAACGCTGCCAAACCGACCGGGAGAATAAGCATATTTCCGAAAGTTGCAACTGTACTTATACGACCGTCCGCAGCAAATCTGCACGAATCGAGAAGCGGCTGCCTGTCAATGAGCCATTCGTACCACTCGGACGAATACGGGTGCGGAGCCTTTGCTCCCGAATGAAAGGAAAGCATAGCCGCAGAGTTGGAAACGGCGTGTTCGATAAAGCTTTTGTCCGCGTAGACTTCGCTGAACTGGATATACGAAAGGCTGTAGACTGCGGCAGGAATAATTATGAACGATAAAACACACACCGCAAAAAACCTTGAAAGCAACGGGATATTTTTCTTTACTCCGCCTTTTTCCGCGCATTTTTCAAATATGTCTGCGAAGAATATTATTGCAATCCCGACCGCCGCGTAAACACCGGTCCACTTTGTCGAAACTGCAAGAGCCGTCGATACTCCGCAGAGAAACAGCCACACATACTGCTTTGACAGAGCATTCTCCTGCGTAAAGCAATACATAAAAAAGAACATCATCAGTATGAAAAGCGCCGCGATAATATCGATCGTCGCTATCCTTGAAAGCGTGTAATGCATAAATTCCGTACAGAACAGTGCCGCACCGATGAAAGCAATATCCGTTCTTCCCGAAATTTTTCGGCAGAAAAGATACATCAGCGGCACAGCAAGCGTTCCGCATACTGCCGAGGCGAACCTCCAACCGAACGGTATCATTCCGAACGCCGCGATGCCGAGCGAAATTATCGTTTTTCCGAGCGGAGGGTGCGTGGTTTCATATATCGGCAGGTCGTTCAGGAATTCATAAGCCGTTCTGCCGTGGTAAATTTCATCGAACATCATTCCGTAATAATATGAATTATATTCGGGAAAAAGCACCTGCTCATCGAAAAGCTCGGGGTATTCCGTGCTGTTGACAGGCAATATCAGCTTTCCATTTGTGCCGATAACGGCAAGCTCATTAATATAGTATTCCTCCGACTTTGTGAAAACAATGCCGATATAACGGGTCTTCCAGCTCATCGGGACATTATTCCAGCAGTACGCCGTTTTCAGCTCCGCATCTTTTTCTGTCAATATCCATTCGTTCGTAACTTCATTGAAAACGGACAGTGCGATATCCGCACCGCTTCTTCGCCCGAGAAAAAAACTCAGCTGCGATACTTCCGTGTATTCTCCGAGGTCGAGAACTATCTCCTTATTTTCGCCCGAAAAATTCGCCTGCGTCTGCGGTGCTTCAAAGCTTCCAAGTCGGAAAAAAACAGCCGCCGCATAAACCGCCGTCAGAATGAGCATCAGGATCAGATCTTTTGTGCCGAATTTTTCACGAACAGAAACGATAGGTGTTTCAACATTGAAGGTTGTTTTTCTGTCTTTCAAGAGGAATTTATTTCTGACAGTGAGAATTACTGTCAGGATCAAAGCAATTACTCCTGCCGAAATAAGTATCGCAAAGCTTTTTTCACGAAAGCTTACAGCCAAAAGCGCAAGATAAATTCCACACATCAGCAGGATATACCCGTTGAACAGCTGAACATCTGCCCGACCGTGCTTTTTCGCCACAAAATATACAAAAGCAAGCATCGCCGCGGCAAAAAATGAAGCCAAAATAAGCCGCAAATTGCCGCTTGCTATCCCGATAGCGGAAAGCGGAGCGAACATATACAGTGCCGCCGCGGTTTTGCCTGCTTTTGCGCCGAATTTCCTATAAAAAGCAAATGAAAATACTGCAAGTATGAGCGTATCAGCCGCAAAAGCAATGTAATTTTCATCTGTCCTGTTTTCAGTCATAAAAAGAGGGCAAAGCCTTGTCAGCACGAAGAAGGCTGCTGTTTCAAAAGCTGTATATCCAACGAAAGTGCCGCTGTCAAGCTTTTTCTTCAGCAGAAAAGAATATATCAAACACGCGATACCCGTGTAAACAAGCACTGATATCAAAACGCCTCCCCCTTTTTACGATGTTATCTTTTACAAGTATATCACATTTATGAACAAAAGACAATATATTTTTAAAACTATATTGACAAAATAAAAGCTTTACTTTATAATTTTTTATAGGAAAGGACGTAAAAAATGATACCTGTTTTATATATAATAGTCCCCTGCTTTAATGAAGAAGCCGTTTTGCCGCTGACATCGGAGAATTTTCTCGGCGAGCTTTTGTCACTTGTTAAAAAAGAAAAAATAAATCCCGAGAGCAGAGTGCTTTTCGTCGATGACGGAAGTACGGACGGCACTTGGCGGCTCATAAAAAAGCTATCAGAACAGGACGAACACTTCTGCGGAATAAGCCTCAGCCGCAACTGCGGACATCAGAACGCACTATTTGCTGGACTTATGGAAGCGCGTAAGCACTGCGACATTACAATTTCCATAGATTGCGACGGGCAGGACGATATTTCTGCTGCAGAAAAAATGGTCGATGAATATCTGAGCGGTTCGGAGGTCGTTTACGGCGTGAGAAGCAGCCGTGACAGCGACACTTTTTTCAAGCGTTTCACCGCCGAAAGCTTTTACAGGCTGCTTGAAACTATGGGCGCAGAGGTCGTTTTCAATCACGCCGATTACAGACTTGTTTCGTCAAAAGCGCTTGACGGACTTTCACTGTTTCAAGAGAAAAATCTCTACCTTCGGGGAATTTTTCCTCTCATCGGCTTCAAAAGCAGCACCGTGGAGTATCAGCGTCATGAACGGCTCGCCGGGAAAACACATTATCCCCTGCGGAAAATGGCGGCGCTCGCAGTTGACGGCGTGACGAGCCTCAGCGTAAAACCGCTCCGCATCATAACCGTGCTCGGACTTATAATCTCGGTCATAAGCTTCATCGGAACGATATGGGCGTTCGTTATGCACTGCATCGGCTCGACCGTTGACGGCTGGGCAAGCGTGACCTGCATCGTCTGCTTTCTCGGAGGTATCCAGCTCGTGAGCCTTGGCGTTATCGGCGAATATATCGGAAAAATTTATATGGAAGTCAAGGATCGTCCGCGCTACATAATCTCCGAACGGACGAACGAAAAAACGACTATACACAAATAGCAAACGGCAGCTGCCCGAACTTGGACAGCTGCCGTTTCTTTATAAAGGGGTTCTCTAAAAACCGGAACACGAGCAAATTTTCGTTGGGACTTTGCGCAG
>UQQA01000163.1 GCA_900543105.1 uncultured Ruminococcus sp.
GCTACGAGATTGTCGGCTTGATTTTTTCCAAATTTTAAATGGTGTTTAGTATAAAAACCAATTTAACAGAAAATGGTGGTCAGATGGAATCAAACATATTCAACGAGCTGAACGAAAAATATAGGGAATTTAAATCAGATCTAAAGGGAGGCATCGGCGAATTTGCAGCCGCTCTCGCCTTAAAATATGACGTGTCCGAAAAAATACATATAATACGGAATGTGTACGTTCCTTTATCCGAAGGAAAAACCTCCGAGATCGATCTTGTTATCGTTCACACCACCGGAATATATGTTGTGGAATGTAAAAATTACAGCGGCTGGATATTCGGAAGCGAAAACAACAAAATGTGGACGCAGACGTATGCAAACGGACAGAAATATCAGTTTTTTAACCCAATGACACAGAATAAGTATCATATAAACGCATTGTCAAGGTATTTAGAAGTTCCTGCCGAATATTTTGTTTCATATATTGTGTTCGGCGAACAGTGCGAACTGAAAAAAGTGCCGCAAAATACAGACAGAACTGCGATAATGGACCTGCATACTCTTCCGAAGAAAACGGAGCTTGATCTGCATAGCAGACCATATATGTTTTCGGATAGTGTTGTAGATATGTTTAGCAGCAGGATAAGCGAACTGACAGACCGAACGGGTCATAAAAAGCGGAAGCATATCGAACAAGTCAAAAAGGCTCACCCTGACAAGCCAAATGTCAAAAAATCCGCCGACATCGATTCGGGAAAACTGTTCGTATCATCTTTTTTCAGATTTTGAAAAGTATGCTGATATGCACACAAATTCTTATAAGGCTTGATATTGTTATGTCATTACTCAGTCTAATACTAATACTAAACACCGCTTTCAGAAATCCGTAAAAAACTACATCGGCTGATGAATAACCGCTTCTGCACGGATAAACCTCAAAAAATCTCCGATACTATAATACGCCACCGCAAATTCACATAAAAATCAAAAATTTCTGCAAAAATTACCGCTTATATTTTTTTCATCAAAGATAATACTATTACTGCAAACCCCAAAAAACAAAAAGCGAACAGAAATCTTTTATCCCGATAATGCTTTTCGCATGAAGTGATCTTCGGCGGACAGCTTTAAACGGAAAAAAGCTGTCCGCAATAAAAATCAAGGAGATTAAAACAATGAAAGACACAATGACACAGCAGGGCAGAGAAACCCTCGAAAAGTTTAAGATGGAAGCAGCTAACGAAGTAGGCGTAAGCCTTCGCAACGGCTACAACGGCGATCTCACTTCCCGTGAAGCAGGCTCTATCGGCGGTCAGATGGTCAAGAAGATGATCGACGCTTACAAGACAGGTATGAAGGCATAACCTATCCCTGTCATAAACTATGCCTGTCATAACCTATGACTGAAAAGCCATAAACAAAAACGCAGCCGTCCCACACTCGGGTCGGCTGCGTTCCTTTTTTATTTTTTCTCCGATTTCTTCTCTTCGATCTTCTCTCTGACCTTTTCGTTCAGTTTTGCAAGCTTCTCATTTTCGGAAAGCTTTTCAAAATATGTGCGGAGATGTTCGGAAAGCGGAGTCTGCGAAGCGAGCGCAAGCATAAAGTTGTATTTTTCCTTTCGCTCCTTTGCCGAACGGCGAATGTGCAGCTTGAGCTCTTCGAGCTTGATAACGATCTCGTTTTCCTCGGAGAATTCCTTGATCTTCGCCACGAGATTGAACGAATAGCAAACATCGATAATGAAAACTCCGTAGAAAAATCCGATGCAGAACGAGAACAGCAGATTCCGTGAAAACCACTCCAGCGCCGACAGTATGTGTGGGTGGATAAGGAAATAATAAGCCGCTCCGAGCACCGCCCAGAAGAACGAAAACAGCGGACAGATTATGCCCTTATAGTTTCCCCATCGCGTCGAATAATCCCAAAGCTTTATCCTCATTCGCACAATGAAAATTTCGCCTGCGATGAACTCTATCACCGTCATTGCGACCGACATCACAAGAATAAGCACTATCTTCCGCACAACAGGCGATTCGATGTGTATGTATTTTTCCGCACTTGCCATAAGGTAAAGAGCCGTCAGCCCGAAGCCGTAAAGCGGCAGATACGGGCCTGTCAGAAATCCGGGGTTTATCCAGACGTGTTCCTTATTTGTCGGGGCGAACCGTCGGTAAATAACTTCTATTCCCCAGCCGATAATGCACCCCGAGGCAAAGATAAACGCTATTATTACGAAATGATAGAAAAATTCCATTTTGTTTTTTCACCCTTATAAAAAGTTATACTGTAATTATAACTTTAAACGGGCAAAAAATCAAGCTATTTCGGGTAAGTATTCATTTTTTGCATCAATTGTTTCTATTCTTTTCCTGTAAACTTTTATGAACATAAAAACCGAAACGATCGCAGTCAGAATCTCCGCTATCGGGAAGATGAACCACATCAGAAATGTTTTTTCGTGCGAAGCCTTTGCTATTTGCGCAAACCATATTGCAAACGGGAATATGAACAAAGCCTGCCTGCACACGGAAATTATCAGCGACTGTATTCCTCCTCCGATAGCCTGAAAAATGCCCTGAAATGCAATGTTTATCCCTGCGAATACAAAGCTGAAAGATATTATCCTCATTGCGCTTATGCAAAGCCCGCTCGTTTCGCCCGCAAGTCCGAACATAGCCGTGAAAGGAACAGCCAGTGCCTCGATAAGCACAAATCCGAACAGCATTATCACAGCCGTGCAGATATGCCCGTACTTAACGCAGTCCCTTATCCTGCCCTTGTCGCTCATTCCAAAGCTGAACGCCGTTATCGGCATTATCGCATCACGCATACCGAACGCCGCAAAGAGTAAAAACTGCTGTATCTTATAAAAAAGTCCGTAAGCCGTAACTGCATTTTCGCCGATGCCGCCCAAAATAAGATTAAGTCCGTATGTCATCACCGAAATGAGCGCCTGCGAGATTATAGCAGGCAGTCCGACCGCATATATCTGAAAAATAGTCTTTCGCGACGGCACAAAATAGCGAAGCTTGTTTGAAAACGCTTTATTCACTTTTATATGAAATATCAGCGCCAGTACAAACGAAACTATTTGTCCGATAACGGTCGCATAAGCCGCACCCTTTACGCCCATTTCGGGAAATGCTCCAAGACCGTAGATCAATATCGGGTCGAGAATGATATTTGTCACCGCACCTGCGATCTGCGCAATGGTTGAATAGAGCGAATGTCCCGTTGCCTGCAAAAGCTTTTCATAAACTGCGAAAAAAGACATTCCGAACGAGAATATACAGCATATCGAAAGATAGTCTGTTCCCATTGCAAGTATCAGCGGATTATTCGTCTGCGAGCCGATATAAGACTTTGCTCCGAAGATACCGGACAGCAGAAACACAATATATATCACAAGCGAAAGGAAAACCGCGTTTCCTGCCGCCTTGTCCGCATTCTCGCTGTCCTTTCGTCCGAAGCTCTGCGCCGTAAGCACATTTGCTCCAACGCCCGTTCCGATGCCGACTGCGACCATAAGTATCTGCAGCGGAAACGCAAGCGTAAGTGCGTTGAGAGCCGCCTCGCCGTTCTGCTGCATATTTGAAACGAATGCGCTGTCAACGATGTTGTAGACCGCCTGCAAAACCATTGAGATTATCATCGGCACTCCCATTGATATCATAAGCTTTTTTACGGGTGTCGCCGACATTTTATTCTGCTTTATGTTTTCCATTTTTCTCTTCCTTTCAAAATAAAAAAAGCAGCACTATGCGATCGGATTTACGCATAGTGCCACTCATCTTGATTTTATTATAATACTTTTTGTTTCTTGTGTCAAAGGAAGTTTTGCATAAAGGCTTCGGTCAAAAATCGGGTTCATATAACAATTATGTCAATAAAGCACAATTCTTTTATTTTCGAGAAAAAACATTGACGGTAAATATTGCTTTGTTGTAATTATTTTATCATCAAAAAGTTCAGAACCGGCGACAAAGAACACATTGTTTTCTATTTTTTCCAAATTTTAAATGGTGTTTAGTATAAATCATCTTCAAAAGCATAAAAAAGCCGAAACGTTTTGTTTCGGCTTTAAATATATCGGCATTTATCTATCTTCCCGGGTCGTCACCAACCAAGTATTTTCAACGTATATGAGCTTAACTTCTGTGTTCGGAATGGGAACAGGTGGAGCCTCATAGCTGTCAACACCGATTATAACTAAACACCAATTAAACTGTAGCTTTTAATTGGTGTTCAATAAAAAATCTGGTGCACCATCACGGACTCGAACCGGGGACCCACTGATTAAGAGTCAGTTGCTC
>UQQA01000164.1 GCA_900543105.1 uncultured Ruminococcus sp.
TGAAAAAGTATAACGTAGGTATCATCGGCGCAACCGGTATGGTAGGTCAGAGATTTTCTCTGCTTCTTTCCAATCATCCTTGGTTCAATGTAGTCGCTCTTGCAGCTTCACCGAGAAGTGCAGGCAAGAGATATGAGGAAGCAGTTGGCGCAAAGTGGGCTATGACTTCGCCTATCCCCGAGAATATCAAGGATCTTATTGTTATGGATGCAACTGCTGATGTTGAAAAGATCGCGGGTATGGTTGACTTCGTTTTCTGCGCAGTTGATATGAAGAAAGACGAGATCAAGGCTCTTGAAGAGCGTTATGCTAAGGCTGAATGTCCTGTTGTTTCCAACAACTCCGCACACAGATTCACACCTGATGTTCCTATGGTAGTTCCTGAGATCAACCCTGAACATATTGAGATCATTGCGGCACAGAGAAAGCGTCTTGGTACAAAGAGAGGCTTTATTGCTGTTAAGTCCAACTGCTCACTCCAGAGCTATGTTCCTGCACTTCACCCTCTCAAGGACGAATTTGGCATCGACAGAGTTCTTGTATGTACATATCAGGCAATTTCCGGCGCAGGCAAGACGTTTGAAACAATGCCAGAGATCATCGACAATGTTATCCCTTACATCGGCGGCGAAGAAGAAAAGTCCGAGCAGGAACCTCTCAAGCTTTGGGGCAAGATCGAGGGAGATCACATCGAAAGCGCAAAAGAACCGCTCTTCACAGCACAGTGCTTCCGTGTACCTGTTTCCGATGGTCACACAGCAGCAGTATTTGTAAAATTTAAGAAGAAGCCAACTAAGGAGCAGATACTCGAAGCTTGGAAGAATTTCAAGGGAGTTCCGCAGGAATGCAACCTTCCAAGCGCACCTAAGCAGTTCCTTCACTATTTTGAAGAGGATAACCGTCCTCAGGCTAAGCTTGACAGAATGATAGAAAACGGTATGGCTGTTTCTGTCGGCAGACTCAGAGAAGACAATCAGTATGACTATAAGTTTGCTTGCCTTTCTCACAATACCCTCCGTGGTGCAGCAGGCGGTGCAGTTCTTCTTGCTGAACTTCTTGCTGAAAAGGGCTATTTTGATTAATGGATCTTTTGATTAATGGATCTTTCGTTAAGGAAAGCAACAGGATCGGATTCGGCGACTATTGCCGCATATCTTAAAAAGCTTGCGGAATTTGAAAAACTTTCCGAATATTGCAATGTCACCGAGTCACAGATCTGTGGCTTATTGAACGAAGAAAACGGGCTGAATGCATTGATTGCCGAGAATAACGGTGTTCCTATCGGTATTATGTCCTATTATTTCTATAAAATAGCAACTTTTTCGGGTAAACGCGTACTTTATATTGAGGATGTTTTTATTGATCCGGAATACAGAAGATGCGGTGTAGGAAAAATGATGTTTGGTAGGATAAAAGAAATAGGGATAGAGCAGCATTGCTCACGTTTGGAATGGAAATGTCTGAACTGGAATACTTCCGCTCAGAAATTCTATGAAGAGCTTGGCGGAAAATGCAATTCAGATGAATGGCTTACATATATAATAAACCTTTAAACCATAAAAGGAGCCTAATATGAAAAACACTATTTTTACAGGTGCTGGCGTTGCTATCGTTACCCCGATGAATGCTGACGGAAGTGTTAATTATGACCGGCTCTGTGCAAATATCGATTATCAGATCGAAAACGGCACAGATGCAATTATTATCTGCGGAACAACAGGTGAATCCGCAACCCTTGATCATGAAGAACACGTTGAATGTATCAAGCGCTGCATTGAACACGTTAATAAGAGAGTTCCCGTTATTGCAGGAACAGGCAGCAACGATACAAGCTATGCTATTGCACTTTCCCGCGAAGCTGAAAGACTTGGCGCTGATGGACTTCTCGTTGTGACACCTTACTACAATAAGACTTCACAGCGTGGACTGGTTGCACACTTTACAGCAATTGCTGACAGCGTAAACCTCCCTATCATTCTCTACAATGTTCCTTCAAGAACAGGCGTAAACATTGCTATTGATACATATATCAAGCTTGCTGAACACAAGAACATCGTTGCTGCAAAGGAAGCAAGCGGAAATATTTCTGCTGTTGCAAAGCTTATCAAGGCTTGCGGCGACAAGCTTGATGTTTACAGCGGAAATGACGACCAGATCGTTCCGATAATGTCACTCGGCGGCAAGGGCGTTATCAGCGTTCTCTCCAATGTTCTCCCTAAGGAAACACATGAAATGACTGAATATTGCCTTAAAAATGACTTTGCTTCCGCTGCAAAGCTTCAGATCAAGTATCTTGAACTTATCAACGATCTATTCTGCGATGTAAATCCTATTCCTGTAAAGGAAGCTATGAACATTCTCGGAATGAATGTTGGCGAATGCAGACTTCCGCTTCTTAAAATGGAGCAGGCTAAGATCGATCTTCTCACAAACTCTATGAAGAAGGTCGGACTTGTTAAGTAAATCTGTTAGGAAGTGAAAAAATGATAAAAATTGCTATAAGTGGCGCTAACGGGCACATGGGAAAAGTCATCAGCTCTGTTATTTCGGAAAGAGATGACTGCAAAACTATCGCAGGCATTGATATCAATACCGAAACCTACTCTGACTTCCCTATTGTATCTTCCCCTGCCGAATTGAACGAAAAGCCTGACGTTATCATCGATTTTTCTCATCCGTCAGCTCTTGATAAGCTGCTTGACTACTGTCTTTCAACAGGAACTCCTATTGTTATTGCCACAACTGGTTACAATGAGGAACAGACAGCGAAGATCAAAAAAGCTTCCGAGCAGATCCCTGTTTTCTTTACATTCAATATGTCGCTCGGAATCAATCTTTTGACAAAGCTTGCAAAGACGGCTGCTGAAATTCTCGGAGATCAGTTTGATATTGAGATCGTTGAAAAGCATCATAATCAGAAGATAGATGCTCCGAGCGGAACAGCTATAATGCTTGCGAACGCCATCAATGATACTCTCAATGACCGTTGCCACTATGTTTATGACAGACATTCACAGCGCAAGAAGAGAGATAAGAACGAGATCGGTATCCACTCTATCAGAGGCGGCACGATCGTTGGTGAGCATGATATTATTTTCTCGGGCAGAGATGAAGTTATCACACTTTCTCACCATGCTTCTTCAAAGGAAGTTTTTGCTGTCGGATCTGTAAACGCTGCTGTTTTCATCAGCGATAAGACAGCGGGAATGTATGATATGTCCCAGCTTATCGATAACAAAGCATAATATTTTAAGCCGTTTCGATTTTCTCATCGGAACGGCTTTTTATCGTTTTGATTTGGCTGTGAAGTGATTGAACTTTACGGCTGGCTTTCATCGTTTATCATGTGAACATCAAGCTGATTGTAGGGAATAACGATGTCATTTTTGTCAAATGCATTTTTTATCTCTTCCAAAAGGTCAAAATAAACAGTCCAATAGTCCTCGGAGTTTACCCACGCTTTGACGGAGATGTCTATAGAGCTTGCAGCGAATGCATATATTCTTACGAATGGCTCGGGAGTTTCAAGTACCATACTGTTATTTTTTAAAACATCGGAAATAACCGAAATTGCTTTTTTGGTGTCGTTGTTATAGGAAATCGACATAACGTGCTCAACACGACGTGTCTTTTCTCTTGTGTAGTTGATTATGGTTGCGTTGGAAACTATGCCGTTCGGAACAAATATTGATTTGTTGTCATAAGAAACTATATTCGTGGCAAAAACCGATATTTCTTTGACAGTACCCTCTGTTCCGTTAATGGAGATATAATCTCCGACACGAAAGTTTTTTTCAACAAGCACGATCACGCCGCCTGCTATATTGGAAAGACTGTTTTGAAGTGCAAGACCAATAGCGATACCTGCTGAACCAACAACGGCAATGATCGAAGTCATGGGAACACGAAGTATTGTAAGTACGATTATAATTGTTATGCATAAAAGTACAACTTTTACAAGAGATTTCAGAAAGCCATGTACCGTTGAGTCAATACGGCTGCGATTCAAGCCTTTGGAAAGAAGCTTCATGATGATCTTGTTGATTATAGTGCAGATTATGTAAACAATAATTGCAGCTATAAGCGTGGGAAGATACTCAACGAAGTTTGACCATAACTTTGAAAAGAAAGATACTTTGATTACACCGTCCTCAACATAGTCGGAAATATCGGGTACTGCGGATTCGATTTGAGATTCAAGCTGTGATATTAAAAAAGGGGTCATTGTTCTGCCTCCATTCAAAAAACTAATATAATTATAGCACAGATCGATCAAATAATAGTAAAAAAGTATATAATATTTAAT
>UQQA01000165.1 GCA_900543105.1 uncultured Ruminococcus sp.
GTCTGTCACGTCCCTGCTTTGCAGAACCGCCCGCAGAATCTCCCTCGACGATATAAATTTCGGTAAATTCTATATCCTTTTCGGAGCAGTCGGCAAGCTTGCCGGGGAGTGAAGCGGAGTTCATCGCGGATTTTCTTCTTGCGGTGTCTCTTGCTTTCTTTGCGGCTTCTCTTGCGCGCTGTGCAGCCATTGACTTTTCAAAGATATCCCTTGCTTCGGCAGGATTTTCTTCAAGATAGCACATCAGCTTTTCGTAGACCATATTTTCTACGAACGGACGTACTTCGGGGTTGCCGAGTCGTCCCTTTGTCTGACCCTCGAATTCGCAGTTCGTGAGCTTTACGGAAACTATTGCCGTAAGACCCTCACGAACGTCCTCGCCGATGAGCTTTTCGCCGTCTTTAAGGAGGTTGAACTTCTTGCCGTAGTCGTTGAGAACTTTTGTCAATGCGTTCTTGAAGCCCGTTTCGTGCGAGCCTCCGTCTATTGTATGGATATTGTTTGCGAAAGAGAGTATGACTTCGTTATAGGAATCGTTGTACTGGAGTGCGACCTCTGCTGAGGAATCGCCCTGCATACCGCTGACGTAGATGACCTTCTGCGTTAATGGTTCAAGACCTCTTGTTTTATGGATATGCTCAACGAATTCTCTGATACCGCCCTCATAGTGGAGAATTTCGGTCTTTGGCTCGGCTTCGTCGCGCAGGTCGGAGAATACTATTCTTACTCCTGCATTGAGGAATGCCTGCTCACGAAGTCTTTTCAGGAGAACTTCATAGTCATAAACTGTTGTTTCTTCAAATATAAGAGGGTCGGCTTTGAACTTTACGGTTGTACCCGTTTCTGTGGTATCGCCGATAATTTTAAGCTCTTCGCTGTACTTTCCCCGTTCAAAACGCTGAAAATGGATATGCTTGCCGTCCTTTACGGTCAGTTCGAGCCATTCGGAAAGTGCATTTACTACAGATGCGCCAACGCCGTGAAGACCGCCTGCGACCTTATATCCGCCGCCGCCGAACTTACCGCCTGCGTGGAGGATAGTATAAACTACCGTTGCGGCGGAGATACCCTCTTTCGGGTGTATACCCGTCGGGATTCCTCGTCCGTTATCGGAAACTTCAATAACATCGCCGGGGAGAATTTTTACATTGATCTCGGAGCAGTAGCCTGCGAGCGCTTCATCGATAGCGTTATCGACTATTTCATATACAAGATGATGAAGTCCCTTCGGACCGGTCGAACCGATGTACATACCCGGTCTTACTCTTACCGCTTCAAGTCCTTCCAAGACCTGAATTTGATTTTCATCATATTCATTGTTTACTGCGGCTTTCTGATTTTCAGCCATTATTTGACCACCTTTCATTAGCGGCATTGCCGCTTTCCGACCTCTTTCTCAAAGTAGAGGCGGAGATCTGTGATATATAAACAGTTTCTTTTCCCGTTTTATCGCAGCATATAACAAAGGATTTCGGCATTTCGTAGGAAACGTTAAAGGTCTTGCTGCCCTTTCCTGCGGCGTTGAGAAATTCTTTTGTATGCTTGCTGACGGAAGTATTTTCAATATCGAAGATGCCGATTATATCCTTATCGCACACGACCGTATCTTCGCCGAGATGCAGATACATATATTGTTCCTTTCAGCTTATCCTGCCTTTATTTACACGAAAGACCTTTCCTCCCGTCATATCGGAGAGAAATCTGTCATCGCAGCAGGTCACAAGTACCTGCATATTTTCTATCGAGTTAAGAATGAACCGCTGTCTTCCTCCGTCCAGCTCGGACATTACATCATCGAGGAGCATAACGGGATATTCGCCCTTTTCAGACTTCAGTATTTCCGCCTGCGCCAGCTTGAAAACTATTGCTATCGATCTTGACTGTCCCTGCGAACCGAGGTATCGGGCAGGCTGACCGTCAATGAGAGTTATGATATCGTCACGGTGAACTCCCGTTGTTGTGAACCCTGCACGGATATCTTCATTCACGTTTTTTTTAAGCTTATCCATATAAAGCTGCGTAAGCTCGCCCTCATATTCCGTTTTACCGTTAAGGTCGGGGAATATTGTCGATTGATAGTACGATCGGAAGTTTTCTTTGCCCGAGGCAAGCTTATTATATAAACTGCTTGTATAATTATTAAGCATATTACAGTAGGTATTTCTTATAACGGATATATAAGCACCTGCTTTTGCAAGCTGCTCGTCCCATACGCTTATCGAATCGATATCACCGCCGCTCTTTGAGAAGCTTTTGAGCAGGGCATTTCTTTGCGCAAGCACATTATTATAGGTATTGAGCGCGCTGACATAAGAGCCTTTTATCTGCGATATCGAAAGATCGATGAAGCTTCTTCTGTTTTCGGGAGATCCTTTTGCGAGGTTGAGGTCATCGGGAGTGAACACAACGCACTGAAAGCTGCCGAACAGCTTCGACATAAGAGGGAGCTTCACGCCGTTGAGGGTAACGAGCTTTTCTTTCATTTCTCCTTTTTTTGCGGCGAAGCGAATTTCCTGCTTTCGTGTTTCATCGGTAAAGGTCAGTCTTACATCGGCAAACTCTTTATCGAATCCGATGAATTCCTTTTCCCTTGAACCCCTGAACGAACGGCAGCCTGAGCAAAGCCAGACGGCTTCGATGAGGTTCGTTTTTCCCTGAGCGTTATCTCCGCAGAAGATGTTCATTCTTTTATCGGGTAAAATATTCACTTCGGACAGGTTTTTATATCCGTCCGCACATATCTGATCTATTATCAAAACAAATACCTATTTAAAGCTTTATGACATTTATGGAATGTATGCTTTAAATTAACTCCTTTCCCAAAGAGCTTGTTGTATTATCAGTGAATAGTTATCTCTGCTCCGTTTACGGTGACAACATCGCCCGAGTGAAGCTTTTTTCCTCTTACAAGGCAAGGCTGACCGTTTACCGAAACCTTTCCTTCAAGGATAAGCTGCTTTGCTTCCGAGCCGATAGAGACTGCACCCGCAAATTTAAGAAGCTGGTCGAGCTTTATATATTCGGTAGTGATATTTACATCTTTATCCATTTATAAAACTCCTTTTTAAGGATATTTTGTATAAGATCAGTATAAAATTACTTTTTGTAATATAATTTTAAGATTCCGATCTCAATCTTTGTGGGAGAACAAGGAATGTGAACGCATCTCCCTCCATTGGGAGAATCTTCATCGGGGAGATACCTCCCGAAAGCTGCATTCTTATCTTGTCGGCTTCGGTAGCTTTGAGCGCATCGAGGAGATAACGGCAGTTGAAGCCTATCTCTACCATTGAACCCGTGAGGTCGATAGGAAATTCGTCGTAGAGCTTTCCCATACCCGTACTACAGGTAATTTTGACCATTCCGTCATTAAAAATGCATCTTACGGGAGCTTTGTTCTTATCATTGAGAAGAAGCAGGCATCTTTCAAGGCTCTGGATAAGGTCTTTTGTGTTGATAATTATCTCTGTCGTATGTGACTGAGGGATAGATGACTTATAGTTATGGAACTCGCCCTCGAGCAGACGGGAGATCACCATATATCCGTTTATCTCGAAGATGATATGCTTTCTTGAAACGTGGAGAATGACCTTTTCATCGTCATCGTCCTTGAGAAGCTTTGAAACCTCGGATAGGGAACGTGCCTTTACAACGAAGTGATAGTGGTTGTCGGTATCTATCTTTTCCGTTCTTACCGCAAGGCGGAAGCCGTCGATTGCGGCGAGGTTGAAGTTATGGTCGGAGATATCGAAAAGCTCACCCGTGAGGATAGGCTTATTATCGTTAACGGCAACTGCAAAGATAGTCTGGTTTATCATATTTTTGAGAAGAGGCTGAGAGAGTGTGAAGTCATCTCCCGTATCATAAGAGGGGAGGGTCGGATATTCATCAGCCGACATTGCGAGGATCTTGTACTCGGCGTTGGCACTCTTTATAGTAGCGGAAAGGTTGTCGTTGATCTCAAAGGATATTTCCTCCGAGGGCATCTTTCTTACTATCTCGCAGAGAAGTCTTGCATCGAATACAAATTCTCCCATATCTTCGGATACTATATTGATCTTTGTCTGGATACCCATTTCAAGGTCATAGCCGGTGAGTTCGAGGACGTTTCTGTTGACGGAAACCTTTATTCCCGTAAGGGCTGTTATAGTAGATTTCTGAGGAACGGCACGTACTACATTATTGAGAGCCTCATTAAGCTCACTCTGAACGCAGGTAAATTTCATAAGCTTGAATACAGTCTGAATTTATACAGAGCTGTAAATTCTCCTTTCTTATTTATTGAATAAGTTT
>UQQA01000166.1 GCA_900543105.1 uncultured Ruminococcus sp.
CAAGCAGATGAGGTGCTAAGGCTTTAGCCGGTGGTTTTTAGAGGTGACCTTTATATTTTTATTATATAGAAATATGTGCTGAATGTCAATGATCTTTGAGAGCTTTTGTGAAAACATTAAATATTCTACACTTGTCTATTGACAAATCTGTTATACAGTTGTATAATGATATTCAAGAAACATTCTACACTTGTATAACAGGGAGAAAAGCTATGAAACTGAGCGATAACGATTTTGAAATTATGAACATTATATGGGACGAGGGGGAAGTTACCGCGCTTGAAATCTCGCACCGCCTTGCGGAGAAAAAGGGCTGGAAAAAGCCCACCGTTTACACCCTTATCGACCGACTTATCAAAAAGGGTGCTGTTGAGCGGAGCGAACCCGACTATGTGTGCAGGGCGCTCATCAACAAGGACGATGTGAGGACGAGCGAGACTGCGGGACTTCTCGAAAGGCTCTACAACGGCTCGGCAAAGCTTCTCGTTTCGGGATTTATCAAGGAAAAACAGCTTTCCTCGGAGGAGCTTGAGGAGCTTCGTAAGCTTATAAATGAAAGCATTGACGAAAACGATCGGGGGGAATGACGATGTTATCCGTTGCAATAACTTCTGCGCTTTTGGGTATTGCGGCAATAGTGATAAGAAAGCTTTTCGGGGGCAGGACGGGCATAAAGCCGTTCATAATTATGTGGGTGATCGTGTTCATAAAGTTCGCCGTTCCCATTGAGATGCCGTCGCATTTGTCGGTGATGAATCTGTTTGCAAAATCGGCTTCTACGGTGGAAAGCGCTGCCGAAACGCCCTCGCAGAATGATTATTTCCCCGAGGAAAATGCCGAGATCGTTCCTGCGGAAACGGAAAGTGCGGTTAATTCGGAGCAGAGCGACATTTCCGTAAACTATACCGAGCCGACTGCTGTGCAAGAGCCGAGCGCAGCACCTGACGAAGTGAAAAGCGGTGCGGATCTTGCCGATATTGCATATTCAGTCTACTTCTCCGTGACGGCTCTGCTTTTGTTCTGCATATTGTTTGCAGTCATAGTCTGCACGGTGAGATTTCACCGCCTGCCGAAGCTTGAAAATGAACTTTGCGAGAGGATTTTAAGGGAAAGCGGAATAAAGCGCAGGGTCAGTATCCGCTGTGGAGAAATTGATACTCCTGCGGTTTTCGGAGTGCTTTTCCCCGTGATAATTCTACCCGAAGCTATCGACAAAAACGATGAAAAGCTCATGCGGCATATCATTCTTCACGAAAGCTGTCACATCAGACATTTTGACCCATTGTGGAACATTCTCACGCTCGTTGTCTGCGCCGTGAACTGGTTTGACCCCGTTGTCTGGGTGTGCAGATATATGTATCTTGCCGATGCGGAAAAGCTCTGCGATATGAGCGTTCTCGGCATAATAGGAAACGGGAACCGCCGTGAATATGCGAACAGTCTGCTCCGCTGTGCGGCGGCGAAAAAACATTCCGTTATGCTCGTTTCGGGCTTCGGCGAGAGCGGCATAAAATCCCGTATAAAAAATATTATGAGCATGAAAAAAGTCCGTGCGGTCGCTGTCATTGCAGTGCTTGCCGCAATACTCGTTTCGGCTGTAATATTCGGCACGGGGAAAAATATTTCACTAACGGCAAAATATGATGAGAGCAAGGTCTCCGATACGGGCAATGTGCGTTATTTTGCCCAGACGCTTGAAGATGACGGGGGCGAGGCAGGAAAGCTCATCGTCAGGGTCTATGACAGGAGCGTTCATTATGTTGATATTTCCTTTGAAAGTGAGGACTACACGCTCGATTCCATAAAAAGCACTACCGAGATGCAAAAGGTGGGAATTACCGGATTTACGGCAACGGCGGCGACAAGGGAGAATATTTTCTTGTGAGAGATGGCAATGGTTATGCCGATGTTTCATACGAAAAGGAGCTTGACACAAAAGACCCAGATTACAGCATTGAAGCAAGCTTCGACAGCTTTAACGGAAATGCGAACATAAAAATAACGCTTGACTACAAGCTGAAAAAGGGTATCTTCAATGCAGGAACATACAGCTTTACCTGCGAATTTGACCCCTTGGATCCGAGCGAGTATAAAACCTTGCCGAATGAATTTGCACTTATGGAAAACTCCGCAGGCTATACCTCCGAATACAATGACGAAACGGGGGAGTTCGAGCTTCGTTCAATTCAGACGGACGTAATGCTCACTGTATCGGACAATTATCAGGGCTTTTATGCGGTGAAAAATATGAACGGCTCGGAAGTGAGAAAGCATTTTGACGGCGGTATTTCTCCGATAGACGGAACGTCCGATGTTACGGATATTTTTCTCTGCGATGCTGATTCGGACGGAACGGACGATATTGCGGTCGTGACCTATTATCGTGAAACTGCAATAACGGTAATAAACGGTGCCGATCTTTCCGAGATAAGCGTTGATGAAACCGCCGTTAAGGATTTTCTTGACATAAAGATCGAACAGCTTTCGGACACGGAGTTCAACGTTTCCTGCGCAGGAAAGGAACACGTTTTCACTGTTGGCGAGTCGATCGGAGAAAAGCTTTCGATCGCCGGGGACGGCTGTGCAAACTACGGCGAGAATGTCAGATATTATGTCAGGGACGGCAGGCTTTATGCAGACAGCTCTCTTTATCTCAGTGCCGATAATTGGGATCTTTACCGCTATATTACGGACTACAGCGTTGCTTTCGGATATTCGGACGGAAAGCTTGTCCCCGTGAGCGCAGAGATGAACACGGACAACGATGCCTATTATATCAAGGACGAGCCTGCGGCAAAAGCGGAGGAGGTATTCTGGAAATATGAGATCGAGGGCTTCAATATCCCGTACAGAATCGAGCTTGTCAGCGCAGAGGGCAGATATTGCCTGCGCTCGGTGAACAGTCAAACGGGAACATACTACGGTTCGTGTGAACTGCCGACAGAAAAGCTCCCCGAGGATATTGACGAATGTTTCAAATTCACGGGGCTTCTCAGGAACGACCCGGGGCTTATCATTTTCACACAGCCCGACGGCGATCTGTACCGTGCGGAATTTTACGATCTGGATCTGAACGGAAAGCTTCGCAAATTCAACATTGTTGACGGAAACGGCAATGTGTCGGGAGATATACACATAAGCGATGATTTCACCGCCGACTGGTCTTATATGACAGGCACTTGCGAAAGCAGTGAGGGCACGGTCATTATGCGCCTTGAAAAACTGGCTGATGAGATACGCATTATCGATAAGGTGTATAACTGCGAAAATTACAGAGCCATTGAGGGCATTGATATCTCAACTTCGATAAAAGACACCGATACAGCGCAGATGACTTATTACAATGAGAACGGCGAAGCTCAGGTAAAGCTCCCCACTGTGAACGGTCGGCTTTATGATGTCAGCAATTTCTTTAACAGCGTGAAACGTGAGCTTGAACGATGCAGTTATCTTGATACCGAATTTGATACGAGCGGTTCGGGCTATGCTGTCACCGAGATAAACGCAGGCGGCGAAAGGTATGTTTTCACGATATATGATGTGGGTGTTCTGGATTTCACCTATAAAGACATAAGTGAATTATATCGGATCGATGATGCGGATAAATTTTTGGAAAGCTGTTTCTCGGTCATGCTGGATTATCCCGACTATATCATCAGCACTTTTATGCATCAGCTTGAAGGCTTTGACCACAGCACGGGAACACTTGAAGCTCTTGTAGATGAAAACTGCGGACTCGGTGCGCCGTCCGAGTGGAAGATATTCAAAAACCTTACCGTTATATCCGATACAAAATATGTTAAGATAAGCGGTGACAGGACGGGTGCGGCATACAAGCTTTCATTCAATGTGAACAGCTTTGCCCCTGCTCCGTTCAGAAACGGTGACAATGTTTATGAGGTCGTCATTTCCGAAAATGAGAACGGGGATACCAAGATAACTTCTGTTACGGAAATGTAGATGAAAACGCTCACGGAGAAATTTCTTCCGTGGGCGTTTTATACTAAACACCATTTAAAATTATAGACAAAAAATCGTCGCACAATCCATATATACAAGATCATGCTCGATTTTTTGTATAGTTTTAATTGATGTTTAGTATAACTCCGAGTGAAGCATTAAGAAAATATATCAAAATGGTTAAAATTGAACAGATGTTATGTTACAATAGATAGGTGACACAAAGTATAGAAAAACAACTTCCAAAAT
>UQQA01000167.1 GCA_900543105.1 uncultured Ruminococcus sp.
AAAGCATTACCGGCAGAAAATGGATTTTGTCTATAGGTTGATTTGGAATTAGTATGACCATAGGATTTTCATAAAAAGGTTGTGGCATAAATAATTACGAATTAAATCATTTTTTCTCGCTAAGCGTAATTCCATTCTTTCCGAGCGGAATTTCGTGATCAAGTCCTACGAATTTTCCGTTCTCCTGCCACAAAACCTCCTTGACGAAATTGTATTTTTCCGTGTCCCAAGTTACAAAATCGTCCTTGACAAGTCCGCCTGTGTCGCCCGAGTTCGCGTTGAAGCACCAGAATGTGTGGTTTATTTTGTTTGTCTTGATAAACTTGCGCAGATGCGTCATCCAAGTGAGGTTCGGTTCGGTCATAAAGCCGCCCCATTCGCCGATAAGAAGCGGCGCGATGCCATCCTCCTGAATGTAGAACCAGTTGTCATGCCAGCAGTCCTTGTAAAGGCTGTTGTAGTTATAACCGCTCTTGAACCACGGCTGCTGATATACTGCAGGGCCGTAATCGTGCGGCGAGTAGACGAGCTTGTTCTGATGTTTGCCGAGGTCGATAGGATTATCCTTTACGCCTCGGAGGTTTCCACCCCACCAGTTAAAGTAGTAATCGGCAGAATTTGTCGAGCTGAAATTGCCGTTTTTCTTCGTGTCGATAGGGTAAATTTCAATTCCCTCGACCATGACCAGAACGTTTGGGTTCTGTTTGAGAACGCTGTTTGCAGCTTTTTCGGCGATATATTTCCAGTTGTCGCTGTCCTTGGAGTTATCCCACTTTGCTCTTGGGGATTCGTTCGGCTTGCCGTGAGGTTCGTTTTCAAGGTCGAATGCGATGATCGTATCATCATTTTTGTATCGTTTTGCCATCCATGCGAGCGTGTCAAGATAGTCCTTTTCGCTTATATCGCCGTCCGTCCAAAGTGCTTTCATGTGACCCATTGCATCTGTCTTTGCGCAGTGAATGTCTATCATAATTTTAAGTCCGTTCGCGCGGCACTGACCTACAACATAGTCGAAAATTTCAAGGCTGTTCATTCCGACGAGGTAGGAATTTGTCGCCTGATTGAAATTTGCAGTCGGGTAATTTCCGTTCGACCAGTTTTTTATAAGTTCGCTCGATATCGGCACACGGAGCAGATTGAATCCGTGGTCTGCTATCGATGCAATAGAGGTGTTGAGGTCACATGCCCACAAGCCGTCAAAGGTGTTTGTTCCCGTGTTGTAGCCGAACCAGTTGCAGCCCGTCAGCCAGACTTCCTTGCCGTTTTTGTCAACTATCTTATTGCCCTTTACCGAAAGCCAGTCGTCCGTTGTCGGTTTCGGAACGTCCTTTGCGGCTGTGATTTTAGGGTCATTGTTTCCAACACCGCTGTTATTGTTGCTATTGTTGTTACCCCCATTGCCCGTGCCCGAAGCTGTGACAGTTCCGCACTTTAATGTCGCTTTTGAAGCATCAACGGAGCTTACGTTTTTGAGTATCATTCCGAATGTCGCCTCTCCTCCTGCGCTGATATCGGTGTTGTAATCAACGGGAGTTACGGTTATTTTCCCGCTTTTTATCGTAAAATTGCAGTTCCACGACTGGTCAACGCTAACATTTTTGCCAACAGAGATAGTCACCGTCCAGCCCGAAACGTTTCCGCTGCCGCCGTTTTTAACTGCGCCGTCGATCTGAACATAGTCGCTCGTTCCGTCATTCCAGCCGTTGCCCGTGTTCAGTACGAGGGATATTCCGTTCACGCTGTCATTCTTTTTTGACGAAGTATCGTTTTTTTTCGCACCTGCCGAAGTCTTTGTATCCTCGGACGAAGCTGTTTTTACCCTGCCGTCCGTTTTATCCTGCGAGGGATCGCTTGGCGTTTCGGCAGAAACTTTATCCGAAGTATCATCACTTTCAACATTTTCATCGGAAGAAGAATTTGCTGTCGAAACGGTCACAACAACAGCCGAAGCATTTTCCGCACTGTCGCCGTACGGGTCATAATCATCGGCAAACGGGTCGTAATCATCACCGAAAACGTCGTTGTTTTCCTCTGTTTCAGCGGCTGACGAAGCAACAGTTTCACTTACCGAGGAAACGGCTTCGCTCACATCGGGTTCGGTGGATTTATTTCCGCAGGCTGAAAAGCTTGAACATATCATAAGCAATGAGACCGCAAAAGCTATGTATTTTTTCATTTTTTACCCCTTTCAAAAACTTTAAGCAATGAATTGCATAAAAAGTTCACACAAAATTAACTCTACTATAATTATACCGTATTTTGCATAAAAGTCAAGGAAATCAGTTGACTTTTGCCGATAAAAGCGGTAAAATATTTGTATTGAAGATTTTTTTGAAAGGAACTTTTCAAATATGATAATTACAGTTGTCGGTCTTGGACTTATAGGCGGTTCACTTTGCAAAACTATAAAAAAACACACCAATCATACGGTCTACGGCGTTGATATCGACAAGGAAACTATAGATATGGCGCTCTCCCAGCATGCGATCGATGCCGAAACGAACGACCTCGGACTTGCCGACATCACCATAGTTTCGCTTTATCCGCTCACAACAATAGACTTTATCAAGGCTAATGCAACAAAATTCAAGCGCGGCAGTATTGTCATCGACACCTGCGGCATAAAAAAAGCAATATGCGACGGCGTTACCGATATTCTCGAAGAAAATGACGTTACTTTCATCGGCGTTCACCCAATGGCAGGACGTGAGTTCTCGGGTTTTGAATATTCGCTCGACAACCTTTTCGACACTGCAAGCTTTATCATCACGCCGACCGAAAAAACCCCTCAGCAGAAGATAAATCTCATTGAAGATTTTGCATACGCTATCAATTTTAAGAAAGTCGTAAAGGCAACTCCGCAGGAACACGATCAGATCATCGCATTCACGAGCCAGCTTGCGCACGTTGTTTCCAACGCTTACATAAAAAGTCCGACCGGACAGAAACAGCTCGGCTTCAGCGCAGGCAGCTTTCAGGATCTCACCCGAGTTGCAAAGCTCAACGAAGATATGTGGACACCTCTTTTTATGCTCAACAAAGATCCGCTCGTTTTTGAGATAAACTACATTATCGACCGTCTTACCGAATACAGAGATGCCCTTGTTGACGGTGATAACCCACGTCTTCACGATCTTCTCCGTGACGGACGAATTCTTAAGGAAGAAAGCAAGAAGCTTTGATGCTTTCGTGAAAGGAACTGATATAATATGCACGAAATATGTCTTGCCTCGCCTGATGACAGGGACAAGATACTTGCGCTTTACAAGACAATGCTTTACGGTCCCGCTGAGTGGGACGAGGATTATCCGAACGAAGAAACGATCGGCTTTGACATGTCAAGAGATGCTCTTTTCGTGATGAAAAACGATGACGATGAAGTTATTGCGGCTATCTCGATCGACAAAGATGATGAAGTCGATTCTCTCCCATGCTGGGACAAGTCACTTGCCCCGAGCGGTGAGTTTTCCCGAATATGCGTTCGTAAGGATATGCAGAACCAAGGGATTGCCCGTCAGATGATACTTCACGTTTTTGATGTGATGAAAAAAGACGGCAAAAAGGGTGCACACATTCTTGTAAAGACGGGTCACGAAGCCGCGCTTGCTTTATACGGAAAGCTTGGGTTCAAAACAGTCGGCGAATGTTTTATGTATGGCAAGGATTTTATCTGTATGGAAGTTAAGCTGTAAAAATAAACGGCGCTGCTCACTCATTGGGCAGCGCCATTTTCTATTCTTTCACGACCACATAATCAAGGCTTTTTCCTGCAATTTTGTCAAAAATAAGCAGCTGCTCATCACTTGCGCCTTTATCATAGATCAAGACAAGCGTTTCTTCCGAATATTCTTCCGCTTTGGTGAGGATATTCCGTGCGATAAGCTCAATATTCTGCGTTTCTTTGCTTATAGGCAATATCATTAGGTGCAGAGTAATGCTTTTTTGCGAGCGTTCCGATATGACTCCGAGAATGAACAGCACTGTTGCCCCGATACAAAGAAATAATGCATACAAAAGCTGAATTTTTTCCATAAAAAATCCCCCCTATCAAGGAATTGCTGAGAGATCAGCTTTTTCCTTATTATATGATAGGAGGGGAAAATTTGTTATTTTATACTAATTCTCAATCGTTCTATAGACAAAATCGACAGATAGAATAAGTTCAGTC
>UQQA01000168.1 GCA_900543105.1 uncultured Ruminococcus sp.
ATACAGACCGCAGGCTTTGACAGACTGCGGAAAAAGCTTGCCGCATTTCTTGAAGTCAGTGATGTGACCGTTGTTTATCCGATACCGCTCAACAAATGGCTGATACCGATAGACCCCGAAACGGGCAGACTCGGCAGAAAGCGCAAATCCCCCAAAAAGGGTTCGCCCTACGATATTTTCCCCGAGCTTTACAAAATCAAACCGTTTCTGCCGAACGAACGGCTGCATTTCCGCATTGTGATGCTCGATGTAGAAGAATACCGTCAGCCGCCCGAAACCACAGGTCTGAAACGAGGTCGGCGCAGGGGCAGCACACGCTATGACAGAATTCCTGTTGCGCTTTGTGATGAGCTGCATTTTGACAAGCTTTCCGACTGGCTTTACTTCGTGCCGAACGGACTTGAAAGCGAATATACCTCGCACGATTTTGCAGAAAAAGCACTGGTGCATACGTCAGTTGCACAGCTTGTACTGAATATCCTCACTGCACTCGGAGTTACCGAACGCATCGGTAAGCAGGGGCGAAGCTATCTTTACCGAACGGTCATTAATACTAAACACCAATAAAACTATAGACAAAAAATCGTCGCATAATCCATATATGCAAGATTATGCTCGATTTTTTGTATAGTTTTTATTGGTGTTTAGTATAAAACAGACGAAGAAACCTTTCCGCCTCACGCTTCAGACGTGCAGTAGGCAGACCGACAACATTGAAATAGTCGCCGTGTATCTGTTTTGCCGGCAGAAAGCCTTTATCCTGAATACCGTAAGCGCCTGCCTTATCCATCGGCGAACCTGTCCGAATGTAGCTTTCTATCTCTTCATCGGAAAGCGGATAGAACTCCACCTCGGTCGTTTCGGAAAAGCTTAGGCTTCTTCCCTTATAAAAAAGACATACGCCAGTTATGACCTTATGAGTTTTGCCCGAAAGCTCGGTGAGCATACGCTTTGCATCGGCTTCATCGTGCGGCTTTCCGTAGACTTTGCCGTTGAAAACAACTATCGTATCACAGCCGATAACAAGCGAATCGGCATGTTCCTTTGCGATATGCGCAGCCTTTTTCACGGCGAGAAATTCCGCGCTCTGCTCGGCAGGTATCTCCTCGGGCAGGGTTTCGTCCACATCGGACGGGATACATTCAAATTTGTCAAAAACGCTCGCAAGAAGTTCTTTTCTTCTCGGTGATGCAGATGCAAGAATAACGTTCATTTTTATATTCCTTTCCAAAAGAGGTATTTTGCTATGATAATAAAAGCTTATGAAAAGCTTCCCGAAGAGGCGCATTTTATCCGTCAGACGGTTTTTGTCGAGGAGCAGGGCTTTAAGGACGAATTCGATACTATTGACAATACAGCCGTTCACGCTGTCGGTTTCATAAACGGTTCTCCTGCCGCAACGGGAAGAATTTTCCCGGCGGAAGAAAACGGCGCATACTATCTCGGCAGGCTTGCTGTGCTGAATGATTTCCGCAAGGGCGGAACGGGCAGCAAAATGCTTGCATTTCTCGAAAGCGAAGCCGCAAAGCGCGGCGCATCAAAGATAATTCTCCACGCTCAAATACAAGCGCAGCCGTTCTACGAAAAGAACGGCTACATTGCAGAGGGTGAGCCTTTTCTTGATGAATCAACACCTCATATCACTATGGTAAAAAAGCTCAAACAAAGAATTTTAGAAATTGATAATGCCGAGATGTTCGAGGAGAATCTTTACGCCCATAAGTACAAGAATTATTCCTCCGACAAGCTCGGCTTTGCTTTTGTATTTGCTGCCGAATTTGTTTCCGATAACTACGCCGATTATCGAAAGCACGAATGTTGTTGCGCCGATTATCGAGATAGCCGACCAGATATTTACATTGAGAAATGCGAAAGTTATTCCGACGGCGAGCGCATCAATGCTCGTTGCGACCGCAAGAATAAACAGCTCTTTTATGTCAAGCCTGTCTTCCTCCTGCTTATCGGCCTCATTCCATTCCTTTATAGCCTCAACGACCATTTTTCCGCCGATGAAACCAAGGAGAAGAAACGCTATCCAGTGGTCTATCCTTGTGATGTACTTTTCAAAACCTATACCGAGAAAATAACCGATCAGCGGCATAATTGCCTGAAATCCGCCGAAGAACAATGCGATGATGCCTGCGTGTTTGAAATTGACCTTTCCCCGCATATTCAGTCCCTTGCATACCGAAACTGCGAATGCGTCCATAGAAAGCCCCACGCCAATAAGAAACAGCTCAACAAAACCCATAACAATACTCCTATTAAAAACAAAAAACTTATGTCCGCATGCGGTACATAAGCCGATAAAAAGGGCACTCATATACAGCAAACAAACGCTATACATAAGTCTTGTCAAGGAAAAATTCCCCGTCCGAACCGGGCATTTACGCCGGTATGTCGATCCGAACACGCAGCCTGCAGCCTCCCGGATGCATTTTTCTGCGCTGACTACTCCCCTATGAAGATCAAGTCAAAGACAGTTAACTTTTTAAACTGCCTTTGACTATTTTACAATATTCACCGATGCTTGTCAAGTCATTTTATGCTGAAATTTTATTTTTATGCTAAATTCCGATTTTTCTGTAAACAAAGCAGAAAAATCATTCCTCGACAGCACGTTTTTTCATTGCAGGGTGTTTCATAAGCCTGATTATGAGCGGAATGACCATAAGGACCCACACGATAGGTTCGGAAAGGATTATTCCCATATATCCTATTCTCGGTGCGAGAAGAATAACGATCCCCACCTTGCCGAGAAGCTCAATAGCGCTCGATACGATAGGCGTTTTGTGTACGCCAAGTCCCTGCAGGGCATTTCGGAATATCGAAATTACAGCTGTCACGCAGTAAAGTATGCAGTTCACACGCAGATAAAGTGTTGCCGTATCGATGATTTCGGGAACGTCTGTCGATGTGATGAATCGGAGAAGCGGAGGTGCAAAGCTGTATATGAACACGATAAGAAGTGCGCACCATATCCACGAATAGAGCACCGAAAGGAACACTCCCCTGCGTATTCTTCCGTATTTTTCCGCACCGTAATTCTGCGCACAGTAAGCCGCCATTGTCATACCGAAAACGGCGAACGGCATCATAAAGAAGCTTGTCAGTTTTCGGGCGGCAGTATGCGCAACGATGATATTCGTGCCGAATGTATTGATGGAACTCTGGAGTGCAACTGTACCGAACGCAACGAAGCTGTTCATAAATCCCATTGAAAGTCCGCTGCCCATAAGGTCTTTCACCATATCCGCCGAGAGTGCAAAGTCCTCTGCCTTTACACGGAGCATCTTGTATTTTTTGAACATATATACGAAGCAAAGCACGGCGGAAACTATCTGCGAGATTATTGTTGCATAAGCCGCGCCCTCAACGCCCATATTCACCTTTGCGATGAAGATATAGTCGAGCGCAACATTCAGCACGGACGAGATTATAAGAAAAATTAGCGGAGTTATCGTGTCGCCAACAGCTCTCAGAACGCTTGCGCAGACGTTGTACGCCATTGAAGCCGTCATACCGAGAAGAATTATCCTTGCATAAGCATAGGCATTTTCATAATGCTCGGACGGGATATTGAGTGCGGAGAATATCTGAGGAAGAAAAACAACGCTCAATACAGTAAGCGCTATCGAAACAGCCACGCCGAGCATAAGTGTGTGTGCGACTGCACTGCGGAGCTTTTTTTCGTCCTTTGCGCCGAAGCTCTGAGCCGTCACTACCGCAAAGCCGTTCGTCAGTCCGAGCAGGAATCCGACTATTAAGTCGTTGAGCGTCGAGGTCGAGCCGACAGCCGCAAGCGCATTGTTTCCAAGCGTGTTGCCGACTATGAAAACATCTGCGAAGCTGTACAGAAGCTGAAATATATTTCCTATCGCAAGCGGTATCGCAAACGTGATTATGAGCTTTCCTATCTTTCCCTGAGTTAAATCTTTCATAAACGATCACCTATGTTGATTTTGTCATTGATTTTGAAAACGATATGATTTTATCATAGTCAATATCTCATTTATTGCAGATAAATAGGCTTTTTTGTAAAAACTTTTTGGCTTATACGTTTTCGTGTAAACCGTTAAAACAAAGCTTTACACATATACTATATTTAATATAATTATACCGTTTATGTATATTTCCAAAGTC
>UQQA01000169.1 GCA_900543105.1 uncultured Ruminococcus sp.
ATAAAATTATAATATAAATGTGGAATATTTAATATAGAATCTCTGGCAATTTTTATTGATTCCGAATTCCGAATTCATAATTCCGCATTTAATTAAGCGGGTTTCCCGTCCCACGCCGCAAGGCGTTTATACAATAAACGAACGGATCTTTTTCCTCGGGCTGTCCTTTGGAAAAAGGTCTTGTTTTTATTCGTTGCGTTTATTTGGATTTTACTGCGTTTTTGTTTGACATTGCGAATATAATATGTTAAAATAAATTTAATGAAATTTCGTTGGAGAACCAAAAATGAAAAAATATATTTTTGCGCTTCCGTCCGAAAAGGCGGAGAAGTGCCTTTACCGTTCGGGCGAAGCGGAAATGGAAACGAGCTTTCCGATCCTTCTTCCGATAAGCCAAACGGCGCAGTGTGATGAGCTTATAAACATCACACTGCTGATATCGGAAAATTCGCCCGTTTCGAGCGGTAATTTCCTGCGGCTGATGACAGAGCTGAAGGAGCTTGCGGTGAAGATAGGCTTCAGATATGACCTTACGGAAATACGCATCGCAGGCGAGGAAACTCCCGAAAAGCAGAAGCGTGTTTTTGAGGCACTCATCGAAACGCTCGGCGACGGTGAGAGCATTTATGCTGACATAACGTTCGGTCACAGGGCAACGCCGCTGATAATTTTCACGGCTTTAAGTTTTTGCTACAAGCTTTGCAGGGACACGGAAGTGAACTCCGTTTTTTATGCCGATAAAAGCGGAGATCAGGCAATTCTGCACGATGTATCGAAGCTGTTCTTTATGGAATCGGTCATTCACAGCGTTTCGCAGTCCGTTCCCGATGACCCTTTGCCGATAATAAAGCGTATTCTCAATATGTGAGGGGGATTTTTTATGAAAAGGCTTTTTTCGGTGATAATTGCGCTGACGGCTTTCGTTATGACAGGCTCGGTCTCGGCGTTCGCCAAAAAGGAGGTCAGACCGGTTTATGTTTCCGACCTCGTATTCGGCAGCTATGAGATAGATGCCGCCGTGAGCAACTCGGAGCTTAACGCCGAAAAGTGCATACTCAACGTTTCGGGCGAAATAATGACGGCGAGAATGACGCTCGCAGGAAATGAGGTAACGGCGCTTTATTTCGGCTCGGCGGAGGATGCCCAACGTGCGGAGGAGAGCGGCTCACTTAGCGGAGCTGTCTATCCCGACAAGGACGAAAACGGCAGGAATGTTTACGTTTTCCGTGTTGACGCACTTGACAAAAAGATAAGCTGTGCGGCTTACAACGAACTGAAAGGCGGCTGGACGGACAGAGATATCATGCTGAAATCGAAGAGCCTGCCCGACAGAGCGTTCAAACTCACAAGAACGCAGAACACGGCGGCAGTCGTGATACCTATAATAATAGTGATAGCTGCGGCAGGCGGAACTTTTGCGCTCATAAGCATAAACAAGAAGAACGATCGGGGTGGGGAAGAATGACATTTTCAACGGGTACTATAGCAGCGTTTCTTGTGGGAGGAATATTGGCAATACTTATCCCTATAGCTGCACTGATAATTTTTAAGCTGAAAAACAAAGACGTAAAGCTCCGCTATTTCTTCATCGGTGCGGCGGCGTTTGTGGTTTTTGCACTGATACTGGAGCAGATACTTCATTACTTTATGCTGTCAACGATACAGAACAGCGGCATTGTTTTCTATACGCTCTATGGTGCGCTCTGTGCAGGGATCTTTGAGGAAACGGGACGTTTTCTCGCTTTTAAGCTTTTCTGCAAAAATGAGAATGACCCCCGTGCTTCGATAATGTACGGTCTCGGACACGGCGGCGTTGAAGCGATAGTCCTTGTCGGCATAACGCTCATATCCTACGCAGTGACGGCGGCGACGGTAAATGCACTCGGAACGGAGGTGCTGTTCGGTGCGCTTCCCGATGAACAGCGTTTGGCGGCTGAGGCGCAGCTGACCGCTCTCACAGACTATGATATGGTTTCAACGTTTGTGAGCCTTGGCGAAAGAATACTTGCGATAGTTCTTCACACCTCGTTATCCGTCATTGTTTTCGCAAGCATAAAAATGAAAGGCAGGCTCTGGCTTTACCCTGCCGCAATAGTGCTTCATGCGATCTTCGATGTTCCTGCGGCACTCTATCAGCGAGGTGTTATAACAAGCATCGGTATGATAGAACTGCTTCTTTTTGCGGCGGATATCGTTCTCGTTCTTGTCACGGTGAAAATATACAAGGCAATGAAAGCCGAGCTTGCGAAGCGTTCGGAGCAGGTCACGGCAGCTGAACCTCCTGCCGAAGAACCCGAAAAAGTAAATTCTGCGGACGAAACAGAATAAAGTCAAGAATACGCTTGTCAAAGTAAAGTGTTATTTTAAGCAGTCTGAACAATTATTCAGGCTGCTTTTTGTATATAATAATAAAAACTTGTGGAAAGTGACTACCAATGAATAAAAAAGTGATTAAATTTTTATATTTTTTTTGAAAAAAGCAAGACAAACGCGGCTTTTTGTGTTATAATTATAAAGAACATACAAATTTGCAACAGACGGCTCTTATGTCGGACTGTTCGGAAAGGAAAACGGCTCATGCTACATGAAAAGTCATGCGGTGCGATAGTTTACCGCAAGTATCACGGCAACCTTGAGATACTGCTGATAAAGCACGTCAACAGCGGCCACTGGTCATTCCCGAAAGGTCATGTCGAAGCCGGCGAGACCGAGGTGGAGACCGCTCTCCGTGAGATAAAAGAGGAAACGGGCATTGATGTTATCATCGACCCGACCTTCCGTGAAACGGTCACATACAATCCCCGAAAGGATTCGCAAAAGGTCGTTGTCTATTTTATCGCAAAAGCGAAAAACTTCGATTATGTTAGGCAGGAATCGGAGATCGCCGAGATCAAATGGGTCGATGCAGGCTGCGCAGACTCAGTCTTGACCTACGAAAACGATAAGTGCATCGTCAACAAAGCACGAAAGGTCATAAAAGGCATTGCGGACTGACACGCCGGTGTATTTTTATGACCGGACTCCGCCGAACAACGGAGAAATACCGACAGAACGACAGGATCGGTGTTTTTGCGGTGTTCGGCGGTTTGCGTATTATGTCATTTTTTGCAGAAAGAGGGTAATACCTTGAATATTCGTTCAGATATCGTCAGATCCGCACTTGTGGGGGAGTTCCTCCCGAGTGCGATAAGAAAAATGTCGGCACTCGAAGTCGGAAGCTTCACTATCCATGTCAACACTCTGCCGCCTGCGTTCGATGGGTTAAAGATAGCGCATCTCTCCGACCTCCACAATAAAAAATACGGCGAAAACGGCTGTGAACTGTTTGAGCTTATCCAAAAGCAGAACCCCGATATCGTTGTTATGACGGGCGATATGATAAGCCACAGCGCGGTGAACCGTGAGGACTTCATCGGACTTACAAAGTCGCTTGCGGAGAAATATCCGACCTTTTACGTCAACGGAAACCATGAATTTTCCGATATGTCGGACGAACTTTTTGCCAAAACGGCGGAGCAGATGAAAGCCGCAGGTGCGGTCTGCCTTGACAACGCCGAATATACTGTATATAAAGACGGGCAGAAGCTAAACCTCTGCGGAGTTTCCTACGAAGCGAAGTTTTATCGGGGCGTGAGGGAGTACAAGCGCAACTGGGAGCATTTCACGCTCGGCGAAATGGAGCGGCTCTGCGGAAAGAAACCCGACGGCTTCACGATACTTCTTGCGCATAATCCGCTCGATTTTTCGGTCTATGCCGAGTGGGGTGCAGACGTGACGTTCGGCGGACATATCCACGGCGGCTCGGTGCGTCTGCCGATAGTCGGGGGAGTTTTCTCGCCCGAGCTTAAGCCAAGACCGAAGTATTCCGAGGGCATTTATCGGCTTGGGGACAAGCGAATGGCAGTCAGCCGAGGACTTGGCAGGATACGACTTTTCAATCCGCCCGAGCTGCTTGTGGCTGCGCTTTCGGTGAAATAACAAAACCCGCTTTGATTTCTCAAAGCGGGTTTTACTTGGTCATTTGGCAGGCGTACACTTCTCCT
>UQQA01000170.1 GCA_900543105.1 uncultured Ruminococcus sp.
AAATTATTCTTCTCCGTTATCATCATCGGGAACTTCTTCCTCTACGATAACTTCGCTGTTTTCTTCTGCTTCGGCTGCTTTCATTTCGGCTTCAAGCTCTGCTTCGCTCGGCTCTTCTACCTTTGCTGTTTCTGCGCTGTCGTCATGCTCGGCTCTGGTGAACGATACTACCTTTACGCCGTCCGATACTCTCATAAGGCGAACGCCCGTTGCGTATCTTCCCATTACTCTTATATCGTTAGCACGGATCCTGATGATAACGCCGTCGTCTGCTATCATAATGATATCGTCGGTATCGTCTACGACTTTGATTCCGCAGACATAGCCCTTTTCGTCCGATACCTTATAGTTGAGCATACCGTAGCCGCCTCTGTTCTGTATCCTGTATGAATCAAGGGTACATCTTCTGCCGTTGCCCTTATCGGTAACGGTGAGGACTGTTGCGCCGTCACGGACTCTTGCCATTGAAACTACCTCGTCGCCGTCACGGAGCTTTATTGCCTTTACGCCGTGTGCGGAACGTGACATTTTACGGATAGTGTTCTCGTCGATACGAATAGCGTAGCCGTTCTTTGTTGCTACCATGACCTGAGCGTTTCCGTCAGTCATTCTTACGCCTGCGATCTCGTCGCCCTCGTCAAGACCTATCGCGATAAGTCCGTTCTTTCTTACGTTCTTATACGCATCGAGCGGAGTACGCTTTATCTTGCCGTTCTTTGTTACCATAATGATATTCTTGCCGCTGTCGAAGTCGGTGGTTTTTATCATTGCGGCTATCTTCTCACCCTCGGAGAGAGGGAGGAGATTTACGGCATTCGTTCCTCTTGACTGCTTTGAACCCTCAGGTATCTCGAAGCATTTGAGCTTATACATTATTCCCTTATTCGAGATAAAGAGGACGTTATCATGCGAGGACGAGATGAACATTTCCTCAACGAAATCCTCATCACGCTGTTTCATACCCGTTACGCCCTTGCCGCCTCTCTTCTGAGCCTTATAGTCGCTTACGGGCTGGCGCTTGATATAGCCGATGTTTGTATAAGTAACAACGCACTCCTCAACAGGGATAAGGTCTTCGATATCGACTTCGCCCGTTACGCTTTCGATAGAAGTTCTTCTGTCGTCACCGTACTTATTCTTGACGGTTTCAAGCTCTTCGGACATAATTTCGAGGACTTTTTCGTGGCTTGCGAGAATTTCCTTATACTCTGCGATCTTTGCATCGAGTTCAGCCAACTCGTCCTCTATCTTCTGTCTTTCGAGACCTGTGAGCTGGATAATTCTCATCTGAGCGATAGCATTCGCCTGAACCTCGGAGATGCCGAAGCGTTCCATAAGTCTTGACTTAGCTTCATTCGGGTCTTTGGACGAGCGGCATATATTTACCACTTCGTCAATATTGTCGGAGGCAATTACCAAGCCCTCCAAAATATGCGCTCTTTCCTCGGCTTTGCGGAGGTCAAACTCGGTTCTTCTGCGGATAACATCGACCTGGAAGTCGACATATTCTGTGAGTATCTGTTTGAGGGTGAGGACTTTCGGCTCTCCTCTTACAAGGGCAAGCATAATGATTCCGACTGTGTCCTGAAGCTGTGTATTTGCGAAAAGCTTATTGAGGACAAGCTGTGGGATAGCGTCCTTGTTGAGCTCGATAACGATTCTTACTGCGTGATCTTTATCGGATTCATCGCGGATATTGTGGATACCCTCTATGCGCTTATCCTTTGCAAGATTTGCGATATTTTCGATAAGTCTTGCTTTATTGACCATATAGGGGAGTTCTGTAACGATGATGCAGTTTCTTCCCTTTATCTCTTCGATATTTGTAACGGAGCGAAGTGTTATCTTTCCCCGTCCCGTTGCATAAGCCGCACGGATACCCGCTCTGCCCATGATGATACCGCCTGTCGGGAAGTCAGGACCTTTGATATATTCCATAAGCTCGTCAAGCTCCGCATCGGGATTTCTGACAAGGTGCTGGATAGCGTTTATCGTTTCCGTGAGGTTATGCGGTGGGATATTCGTAGCCATACCTACTGCGATACCAGTTGCGCCGTTTACAAGGATATTCGGATATCTTGACGGAAGAACTTCGGGTTCTTTCAGTGTATCGTCATAGTTTGAGATATAGGGGATAGTGTTCTTGTTGATATCGGCAAGCATTTCGCCTGCGATCTTTGCCATTCTTGCTTCGGTATAACGGTAAGCGGCAGGTGGGTCGCCGTCGATAGAACCGAAGTTTCCGTGACCGTCAACGAGAGGGTAGCGGAGAGAAAAGTCCTGCGCAAGTCTTACGAGGGCATCATAAACAGACGCGTCACCGTGAGGGTGATACTTACCGAGAACCTCACCGACGGTGTATGCGCACTTACGGTAGGGCTTATCGGAGGTATTTCCAGCGTCATTCATTGTGTAGATAATTCGTCTGTGAACGGGTTTAAGTCCGTCACGGACATCGGGGAGCGCTCTTGCAACGATTACAGACATAGAGTATTCGAGGAAGGATTTTTTCATTTCCGATTCGATATCTCTGTGAATGACCTTTGCGTTCTCGTCATTATACAAATTAAAACATCTCCTGTTCTTTAACTGCTCAGTCAGCTACTTTATATCGGATTCCCATTACCGCAGCGAGCTTATGTCTTGTCTTTTCAAGCTCCTCTTCGGAAAAAACATCCTGCGGAACGATGAAAACATACTTTTTTCCGACGATCAAAACGAACATATCTCCTTGGTCGATGATATCGACTGCGCCGTCAAGGTGAATGAGCGTTGCAGGGGGAGCTTTGTCCTCGTCCTCTTCGCTTTTTTCCTCTTCGTGAGCATCGCTGTCATTGTTTTCGGAAGAGGCTTCTTCCGTGACCTCGGACGGTTCGGCTGTTTCTCCGTTCCCGTCATAAACTGCGGCATTTTCGGCATCAGCCATTGTAATTTTTATCGTCTGATCCGTTATTTCGATATCATATTCCGAGCCGTCAAGCTTTTCTGCCGATTTTTTTACTTCATTACGGTTTTTTATCGGCTGAGAAATGAAATATACTCCGATAACAACGCATAATGCTATCATCACTATCGGTCTTACATCGCCCGATTCGGAAGTTATCAGCATAAGCACCGAAGAAACTATCGCAATAACAACAAGCAGCATTTTCAGAAAAACTTTTTTGTAGACATATTTTTTCTGAAAGGTCTTATAGCCCGAAAGTATCATTTCCGCACTGTTTTTATATTTTGCTTTTGCAAGGGGAACGGGTTCTCTTTTCTGAAAGCTATCGTCCTGACCCTCGCTGAACATTTCTTTTAACATTCCCATTTGGCTCTACTCCGAACAACATATTTTGGTGAGTGATCTGCAGCTATCCAATAACAGCTGCAGATAGATTTTTTGAAATATCAATTATATATCGAGATTCTCAACGAACTTTGCGTTCTTCTCGATAAATTCCTTACGGGGAGCGACCTTATCGCCCATAAGGATAGTGAATATCTCGTCTGCCTTTACAGCGTCTTCCATTTCAACCTTGATAATGGTTCTGCGCTCCGGATCCATTGTTGTTTCCCAGAGCTGGTCGGGGTCCATTTCACCAAGACCTTTATAACGCTGAACATCGACCTTGGCATTGTTTTCGCCTGCAAGCTCCTTGATATAGGTATCTCTTTCCTCATCGGAGAAAGCGTAGCGTACCTGCTTGCCGCGCCATACCTTGAAAAGCGGCGGCTGTGCTATATAGACATTGCCGTTTGTGATGAGCTGGCGCATAAAGCGGAAGAAGAATGTCAGAAGCAGGGTTCTGATATGCGAACCGTCGACATCGGCATCCGCCATAATGATTATCTTGCCGTAGCGAAGCTTTGAAATATCGAAGTCCTCGCCGATGGATGTACCGAGAGCCGTTACGACAGGCATAAGCTTTTCGTTGCCGTAAACCTTGTCGATACGAGCCTTTTCAACGTTGAGCATCTTACCCCAGAGGGGGAGGATAGCCTGATATCGTCTGTCACGTCCCTGCTTTGCAGAACCGCCC
>UQQA01000171.1 GCA_900543105.1 uncultured Ruminococcus sp.
ATATAGGATTTCGGCGCAGATTTTTTCCTGTATTTTATTGGTGTTTAGTATTAAAATGCACCGTTTTTATTTGCGATAATTTGTCGTAAACCCTTGATTTAAAGCGAAAAATAGTATATAATAGCTATTGTATTGATTTTTTGAAACTGTTTTTACGGAGGTCAGATATGGCGGAAATTTCAGAAATAAAATCTTCCGATTATGCCATTGAATGTAAGGAGATCACGAAAACTTTCGGTACGGTCGTTGCGAACGATCATGTCGATCTCTCGGTAAAGTATGGCGAAATACTCGCTTTGCTCGGCGAAAACGGCTCGGGCAAAACTACGCTTATGAATATGCTCTCGGGCATCTATCACCCCGACAGCGGCTCTGTCAACGTTCTCGGCAAACACGCCGTTATCAATTCGCCTGCGGATTCGATAGCGCTCGGAATAGGAATGATCCACCAGCATTTCAAGCTTGTTGAAGCTTTCAGTGCGCTCGACAACATCATCGCAGGAACGCCCGGAAAGCTGAAAAAGCGTTCCGCTCTGCGTGAAGATATTTCCGCAATAAGCAAAAAGCTCGGTCTTAACGTTGACCTTAACAAAAAAATATACAATATGTCCGTCAGCGAAAAGCAGACAGTCGAGATACTTAAGGTCTTATACCGAGGGGCGAAAATACTTATCCTTGACGAACCTACGGCTGTTCTCACTCCGCAGGAGACCGAGAAGCTTTTCGATATGCTCCGCATAATGCGAAGCGAGGGCTGTGCGATAATCATAATCACGCATAAGCTCAACGAGGTCATGGCGATAAGCGACCGTGTAACTATCCTGCGTAAGGGCAAGTCGGTCGAAACTGTGCTTACGGCTGAAACGAATGAGAAAAAGCTCACCGAGCTTATGGTCGGCAAGCCTGTCAGCCTTTCTATAGAGCGTCCCGAGCCTATCGACCCGAAGCCGCTTCTCAACGTTTATCATCTCTCCGTTGACAAGCCTGACGGAACTGTTGCACTCGAAGATGTTACGTTCGATATCTATTCGGGCGAAATTCTCGGCGTTGCCGGTGTTGCGGGCAGCGGTCAGAAAGAGCTTTGCGAAACCATTGCAGGTCTTAACGGAATCCGTTCGGGCGCTGTGCTTTACAATAAGGAAAACATCATCGGCAAGTCCGCAAAGGAGATCATCGAGCTTGGCATAAGCATGAGCTTCGTCCCCGAGGACAGACTCGGAATGGGTCTTGCTTCGTCAATGGGCATGACGGGCAATATGATGCTTAAATCCTACAGCAAGAGCAAAGGTCCGTTCATTGACAAAAAGCCTGCCCGTGAGCTTGCGGAAAGGCTTATCAAGGAGCTTGACATCAAAACCCCGTCAACGGAGATCCCCGTAAGAATGTTGTCGGGCGGCAATGTGCAAAAAGTCCTGCTCGGACGTGAGATCGAATCCGCACCGAGCCTGCTCATAACGGCTTATCCCGTCCGAGGACTGGATATCAATTCGTCATATACGATATACGGACTTCTGAATGAGCAGAAGAAAAAGGGCGTTGCAGTTCTTTTCATCGGCGAGGACCTGGACGTTCTGCTCGAACTTTCGGATAAGATAATGGTACTTTGTCACGGCAAGGTGACGGGCATCGTTGATGCAAAAACGGTTACAAAGGAACAGCTTGGTCTTATGATGACAGGCTCAACAGCAGAGGAGGTGCTTGGAAATGGCTGAACAGGCAGTACAGAACCGTGAAAAATTCCGCATAAGAATTTCCAAGCGTGCAGAGGTCGGAACGAAAAAAGCGGTTCTTTTCCGTGCGGTCTCGGTCGCTGCGGCTATCATCGCAGGCGGACTTTTTATCCTTTGCATCGGCTACAACCCTTTCTCGGTCTATGGAACTATCATCAAGGGCGCATTCAGCACCTCAATGGCATTTCAGGCGACCGTTAAGGTCATGATACCGCTTCTCATTTCGTCACTCGGCGTAACGCTGGCGTTCAAGATGAAGTTCTGGAACATCGGTGCAGAGGGACAGATCATCGCAGGTGCGATATGCGCATCGTATTTTGCACTTTTCCATGCCGATCTTCCGCATTTTCTTCTTATGATAATAATGTTTGCAGCAGGTATTATCGGCGGCGGTCTGTATGGACTTATCCCTGCATTTTTCAAGGCGAAATTCGGCACGAACGAAACGCTTTTCACGCTTATGCTCAACTATATTGCACTTTATGTTATAGTATGGCTTCGTGACGGTGCTTGGGCTGACCCCGAATCGGGCGGCTTCCCGAAGATCGCACGTTTTGTTTCAAATGCACAGCTCGACAAGGTAGGCGGCATACAGGTCGGCTGGATAATCGGTTTGATACTTACCGTTATCGTGTTTATTTACCTTAAATATACGAAGCACGGCTACGAGATAAGTGTTGTTTCCGAAAGCCACGCAACTGCACGCTATGCAGGTATGAACCCGAAGAAGATCATGCTCCGCACGATGTTTCTGAGCGGTGCGGTCTGCGGCATTGCAGGAATGGTTCAGGCTACCGGTTCGGATATGACCCTTGCAACCTCCGTTGCAGGCGGTGTTGGTTTTACGGCTATCATCGTCGCTTGGCTCGCACAGCTTGAACCGATAGCAATTCTTATCGTTTCCTTCCTTTTCGCCGTTCTTGAAAAGGGCAGCAGCGTTATGCAGTCAACGTTCGGACTTTCGACCTACTGCGCAGACGTTCTTCAGGGAATTATCCTGTTCTTCGTGCTTGCCGGCGAGTTCTTCATTCGATATAAGTTCGTTGTAAACGGAAAGGAGCGTAACTGATGGATATGTTTATCAACTTTCTCGTTGCGGCAGTTCTTGCAGGCGCTTCGCTTCTGTACGGCACTGTCGGCGAGATAATCGATCAGAAATCGGGTCATCTTAACCTCGGCGTTGAGGGTATGATGGCGATAGGTGCGTGTGCAGGCTTTATGGCAGGCTATCGCTCCGACAGCCTTGTTATTGCGATAATCGCAGCGTTCCTTTCGGGCGCGGCGGCTGCACTTATTTATGCTGTTCTGACAGTAACATTTATGGCTGACCAGAACGTTACGGGTCTTACGCTTACGATTTTCGGCTGCGGACTTTCCAACTTCATCGGTGAATACAACATCACACGTTCGGAAACGGGCAACCTCAAGCTCCCCGAGCATATCATGTCGCAGCTCAGAAACATTCACATTCCCGTTCTGAGTGATATTCCCGTTGTTGGAAAGCTGCTTTTCTCCTATAATATCTTTATCTATCTTGGCGTAATTATTGCGATAATAGTGTATATGTATCTTTTCAAGACAAAAACGGGACTTAACCTGCGTACTATCGGTGAAAATCCTGCGGCTGCCGATGCGGTCGGAATCCACGTTGTCCGCAGCAAGTACATCAACCTGCTTATCGGCGGCGGTATATGCGGAATAGGCGGAGCTTACTGCTCAATGGTAGTCTGCGGCGGCGTATGGATGAGCAACAGTGTAAACGGAATGGGCTGGATATCTGTTGCGCTCGTTATCTTCGCAGCGTGGAGTCCGCTCAAAGCTATCGGAGGAAGCCTTGTTTTCGGCGCATTCAGCGTTCTGAAATACTATATGCCGAAGTCGGTGATAACGCTCCCGAACGCTTTCTATGATATGCTGCCGTTCGTTATCACGGCGCTTATCCTCATTATCACATCGGTAAGAAAGAACAAGGGCAGAATGCAGCCTGCATCCTGCGGTGTGAATTATTTCCGTGAGGAAAGATAATGATCCTGTGAAAAATGGGCGGAACTGTTCTTTATTTCGAGGGTATTCTGTTGTAAAGTAGCAGACGGTGGTTCGCAGGGGAGTTGCACTTACGAATTTTGTTATGTGTAAAAGAATATAATTTTATACTAAACACCATTTAAAATTTGGAAAAAATCAAGCCGACAATCTTGGA
>UQQA01000172.1 GCA_900543105.1 uncultured Ruminococcus sp.
GCAACAAAATTATGCTCGAAAATCCGCACACATTTCTTATGAAGACAGGTTCTAAGCTTCAGATCCACTCAATTTCCGATAATATAAAACGAACCGCCCGACAAAAAAGCTTGTCGGACGGTCCATCTTTAGGAGAATATGGAGAAGTATGAAATTATTCCTTTACAGAACCGTTTACAAGTCCTGCATATATCTGCTTTTGCAGACAGAGGAATATGATGAGCGTTGGAATTATACAGATAACGATACCTGCAAAAATGATCTCCCACTTTGCACCGTAAGGTCCGATGAAGCGGTAGAGCGCTGTCGAAACAACGGCGAGCTTTTCGGAAGGCATATAAAGCTGCGGAGTATAGAAGTCGTTATAGATGCTTATCATTTTAATAGTAAGCACTGTTGCGATAGCAGGCTTTAAGAGCGGAAGGATAATTTTAAGATAAACGGTGAAGTAGCTTGCGCCGTCCATAATTGCACTTTCATCGAGCGAATAGGAGATATTGTTGAGGAACTGAATGAAGATATAGATCGAGATGATATCCGTGCCGATGTAAAGAATGATCGGTGCAGCCATATGTCCAACGAGGTGGAACGAATTCATGATACGGTAAACCGTTACCTGCATTGCGATGTTCGGGAAAAGTGTTGCAACGAGGAATGCGCCTTTCATTATCTTGCCGAAAAGCGTATTGAAACGCTGAACAACATACGCTGTCATTGTACCTGTGATGATAGTTCCGATGCAGGAGATAACAAGGATAATACCTGTGTTTTTTAGTCCGAGGAGAACATTGCCGTCCATAAAGGCGGTCTTGTAGTTGTTCCATTCAAGCTTCTGCGGAAGTGCAAAAACATTCGAGGAAAGGAACTCGGTGTTGTTCTTGAATGAACCGAGGAAAACTACGACGAGGGGGATAAAAACGATAAGGCAGGCGATAACAAGCACAGCGTATTTGAGGATATTGAATATCGTGCGCTTTGCTTTTCCGTTATTGTATGCTGTTTCCATAGTTACTTATCCTCCTTCAGAACGAGCTTCTGGACAACGGTCACGATAATGATTATCAGGAACAGCACCATTGTCATTGCGGCGGCAAGCCCGACCTTCTGGTACTTGAATGCCGTTTCGGTGGTCTGGATAACGAATGTACTTGTGTCGAATTTACCGCCCGTGACGATGTACGGAATTTCGTAAACGCTGATCGCACCCTTGACTGCAAGTATCATCTGGAGAAGAATGATAGGACGGATACCCGGGGCGATGATGTAGCGGAATACCTGGAAACGGTTTGCGCCGTCGAGGTCTGCTGCTTCGTAGATGTCGGGGGAAATAGACTGGATAGCACCGATGAACATTACAAGGTCAAGACCGATATAACGCCAGATCGAAACGAACACAAGGCAGACATTCGCAAGCCCCTCTGTTGAGAGAAATTTGACAGGGTCGCCGCCGAAAAGTGTGATGATAGTATTGAGCGTACCGTCTGTGTTTGTAACGCCGTCACCTCTCTGGAAGAAGCGGCGGAAAATAAGTGCAACTGCAACTGTGTTTATCATATATGGGAAGAAGAGCGCACCCTTGAAGAAGCTTGCGCCTCTGATCTTCGAGCAGAGGATAGTTGCAAGGAAAAGCGCAAGTCCGAGCTGGATAAATGAGCCGCAAAGGTAGTAAACACTGTTTTTGAGTGAAGCGAAGTATTCGGGAGTTGTGAATACTGTTTTATAATTGTCAAATCCGCAGAATGTTACATTCTGACCGAACTGATCTCTGTTTTCGAAGCTGTAGCGCACCATATTGAGTGCAGGGATATATGTAAAAACGAAAAGAAGAATTGACGGAACGAGCAGGAACAATAATACCGTCATAAGCTGCTGCGATCGTATCCTGCCGAGCCTGTTTTTTTGTGAAAGATTGTTTTGGCTTTTCATAGTCTGCCTCCGAAAAAAACAGCCGCCAAACATTGTTTTGTAAAAATGTTAAGACGAGCTGCATAATAATATTGTACCGAGAGGATATGGAACGACGAAAATAGGGGGAAACGCCGTTCCATACGGAAAAGTCCGCTCAGTATAAAATATTAAGAAGGATAGGAAATGGTCAAATAAAACTATCGGTAATTAGCCGAGGATCTTATCTCTGGAAGCATCCCAAGCTGCGTTTACATCGTCGCAGATCTTCTTGTAAGCATCTTCGCCTTCACCCTTGAATGCAGCTTCAGCCATTCTTACCTTGAAGTTTGTTGTAGCGTCGCCCCATGGGTCAACTTCGGAATCCTTAGCGATCTCATCGAACTTGCCAACGAGGTCATCGGGATATGCAGCTTCAACGAAGAGTTCAACGCCGAGGTCTTCAAATGCGGAGAGTGTTTCAGGCATTGCAGCGCCCTTAAGACCGGAGATCATGCCTTCGTTCTGAGCGTAGCCGGATTCATCGCAGAACCACTTAACGTAAGCCATTGCAGCGTCCTTGTTAGCGGAGTTCTTGTTTACGCTCATCATGTAGTCGTTGGAAGAAGAGGAGTAAAGCTTGCCGTCAACGGAGTTAGGGAATGGCATAAAGCCAACGTTTGCAGGATCTTCACCTGCGTTTACAGCAGCCTCCTGGAACTGGGAGATAGCCCAGGAACCGAGTACCATTGTACCGATCTTGCCCTGAGCAAATGCAGGCTTACAACCTTCCCAGTCAGTTGTGGACGGGTCTTCTTCGTGAAGAGCAGGATTGGAGTAGATGCGGAAGAGTGTGCCGTAAACAGCATCGTAAGGGCTGCCGTCGGAGAAGAGTTCATTCTTTTCTGAAAGGAGCTTTACATTGTATTCAGCATCGCCTGCAGCGGAGAGAACGAGTGACTGCCACTGTGCGATCGTCCAGCCTGCAGCGTAGTTTGTGTAGCAAGGGATAGCGTCTGTGTTGTCAGCGATCTGCTGGAGGCAGTTGATGAATTCATCAGTTGTTGTCGGGAGGCTTGTGATGCCTGCGTCAGCCCATACCTTCTTGTTGTAGAGAAGACCGGAAGCTGTGCCGCCTGTAGGAAGTGCATAAACCTGACCGTCAGCAACATAATCCTTGAGCCAGTAGTACTTGCTGTCGAGGTCGGAGAAAGAACCGAATGACTCGAAGAAGTTTGGAAGCTCTGCCTGCTTGATAGCCTGAGGTGTCATAAGTGCATCGCCGTAGTTGTCGGACTGGAGCATTGTTGCGATATCATCAACGTAGTTTGTGAAAGACTGATATTCAACTGTTACGTTAGGATAAAGTGCGTTGAAGCCCTCTGTGAGCTTTGCCATTGTGCCGTCCTGATCTCTGTCTGTACGGTGGTGGAGAACCTTAATAGTACCGGAGAGGTCTGTGTCAGCTTCTGCTGCGTCTGCTGCTGTTGTTTCATCAGCTGCTGTATCACCGTTGTCAGCGTTTGCGTCTGCTGCATTAGTTGTTGCGGCTGTTGTTGTGCTGTCTGTGTTGTCGGTCGTCTTTTCACCGCAGCCTGCGAATACGGAGCAAGCCATTAATACTGCAGCTGCAGCTGCCGCTGTTTTTTTCATCTGTGAATTCATCATTGATTCCTCCAAATAGATAATGTACGTTCTTATTAGCGAAGTTCATAACCTGATGTCATATGAACATTTTTAATCGGTTAATGAACTTGCTGTTGTGCTTTTATTATAACAGCTTAGGTTGGTTTGTCAATCAAATTTGCCAATAGCGTCAATTTGTACAACTTGATTTTGTTAACCTAAAGCACTTTGCACAAATAGACATATCGCGTAAAAAAAAGAATCAAAATCAAGTCCATAAAACCGTCATTATCATTTGGCTTGCATAAATTGTGAACAATCCAAGAAAACGATTTACCAAAAATCTTAACAGCAAAATAAGTCAACATTC
>UQQA01000173.1 GCA_900543105.1 uncultured Ruminococcus sp.
GAGAATGAAGCAACTTCACCGGAAGAAGCGGAGCTGTCGCCGTTATCCGTTGTGTCACCGTCATTGCCTGCATCTGCACTTGCCGATGCGGTTGTTGAAGCTGCATTGTCCGATGTACCGCTGCCGCCGCAGCCTGCCATTGAAGCAGCCATTGCCAGAGCAAGAACTCCGGCTGCAATTTTCTTGAATTTCATATACTCTCTCCTTTTGAGGATTTTCGCAGAGCAGTTCCGACTGCCCTGCAAACGTTTACACTTTGCGCCAAAAATACAAACGATCCAATCGTTTTGCAAAGCTATTAATTACAATAAAATTATAACATTTTTCAAATATCAAAACAATAACAATATTATATAATATTGCCGCCATATTTTTAGCTATATTAAACAAACAGCCCGATATCGGCATCATAAGAATAACACCGGTATCGGGCAGTATATTTTTGCGATTTAACGAGCGGAGCGGGTATGCTCTGTCCGCTGCAATAAACTCATTTTACCGTAAACAGACATGGCAAAACGGAGTTCGGCAAACTGTCAGGGAGATCCCTTATCAGTTCTTCTTCTTAACTACTACAACTACTACAACTGCAACAACTACAACTGCAGCAACGATAGCAATGATAACGCCGACATTGGAGGAAGAGGATTCCTCAGCAGGCTGTGTGTCAGCAGCAGCGGCTTCTGTTTCAGCAGCTTCGGTATCTGCTTCTGTTTCAGCCTCAGTTTCAGCTTCTGTTACTTCTTCTGTTGTTTCAGCTTCTGTAACTTCTTCTGTTGTTTCTTCTGTTGTTTCTTCTGTAACTTCTTCAGCAGCTTCGGTTGTTTCAGCTTCAACGCCTGTTCCGGAAACTGTGAACTGGAGTTCGATGGAATCTGTAGGCATCATGTAGCCGAAAAGACCGTCCTGCTTGCCGAGATCCTCGTTCCAGATGTTGATGCACATCGGGCTCATGTATTCCTTTTCATCAGGGCTGAGGTAAGCTTCATCAAATGTATACTTTGTGTTGCCGTCCATAACTACCTTAACATCGGAAATAGTGATGCCTGCGTCAAGAGGGATATCCGTGGAAATGAAAAGGAGGTTGAGTGTTTCATCTTCACCGAAATCGAAATCAGTAACGGAAACGCTGTATGTACCGTCGCCTGTGATCTCTGCGTCTGTGAATACACCGCCCTTGTTTACAGCGATGTTGCCGGGATTTTCCCAACCTGTGAGCTGATCGAAATAAACCATTCCGTCATCGGAAGTTATGCCCTGACCGTAAGTAGCATCGTTCCAAGCATTTCTGAATGTGTAGCTTGCAGACTGAACGCCGAGATATGCGTGATAGGAAACATCTTCTGCGGATGCAGGGATAGCAAGTGCGGAAGCTGCGATAGCTGCTGCACAAGCTGCGCTTAAAAGTTTTGAAAATTTCATAATTATTACCTCTCCTAAAGATAAAATTTATTTTGTACTCCCCCATGAGTACATCAAAGCTAATATATCATACTTTTCAAAGCTTGTCAACCGCAATTTTTCACAAATAAACAAATATTTACGCTAAGTTTTGAGCCGATTAACATTATTTATATATTCGCGTAACATTTTATAAACAAATATTTGGTAACATATAACTGTATAATTTATTATCGCACGATATCCTCATTATCAAATATACATATTTAATTGTTTACACGTTGTCTTTAGAAGGAGAGCCTATGGCTAAAAGAAAGCTTATAGGGGTTCTGACAGCAAACCCCGAAGGAATATATTATCAGCGCATAATGCAGGGTCTGCTTGTGCAGTGCCGGCAATATGACTATGACGTGGCGGTATTTTCTCCGCTCGTTCAGGTATGCCACTATTTTAAAGCTTATTTGAAAGGCGAATTGAATATATTTGAGCTTATCAACTTTGACCTTATCGACGGACTGATCATCCCTCCGATACTGCTCTCCGAAAACGAGCAATATCAAAAGCTTGATGAGATCATGAAGTTCATCGGTCAAAAAACAACAAAACCTGTCGTTCTAATCGACTATCCGTACGGCGATCTCCCCATTGTCACAACGGACGACAGAGGAGCCTTTACCAAAATAACCGCACATATCCTCGATGTACATAAATGTGACCCCGAAAAGGTATATTTTCTTACGGGAATGAAGGGCTATGCCGTTTCCAACGACCGTCTCGACGGCTGCCTCGATGAATACTCCTCACGAAATTTAAAATTTAACGAAAACAATATTTTCTACGGGGATTTCTGGTACAGCGGCGGCGAAAAGCTTGCCGATTCTATTGCAGGCGGCGAAGTTCCTATGCCAGAAGCCGTTATCTGCGCCAGCGACCATATGGCGATAGGACTTATCCGCCGCCTTACCGAAAAGGGCATAAAAGTCCCCGATCAGATGATCGTTACAGGCTATGATGCGACTACCGAGGCCGCCCTCAACAGCATCACCGTCACAACATACGCACCGGATATATCCCACGCAGCTGCATTGGCAATAAACAAGCTCCGTTCGTTCATCGATCCCGATGCGCCTGTCCTCGATCCGCCCGATTTTCCCGAAACAGGTCTGAAAATTTGTTCAAGCTGCGGCTGTCAGGAAAACTACGAATATCTCCGCAGCCGCCTCTACGGTTCACTTTTCAATATTAATCATAACTACCATAACGGTAGGCCCACCGATTCAAATTACGATATCAGCCTTCTTCTCCAAAGCTATATGCTCGAAGACCTCACAAGTGCCGAAAGTATCACGGACGGTCTTGAAAAGATCATCAGCCACGCTTACCTTCTCGAACCGATCGACAGATTCTGTCTATGCCTTAATGAAAATTTCCTTGACACTTCCGAACGTCAGATCAAGGGTTATCCCGATAAAATGGTTCTCGCCGTTTCCTATAACAATATGCAGCGGGATCATTCGGGCGACTTTGCAGGCTTTGATTTCCGCAGATCCTTTGATACGAAGCTCATGCTCCCACAGCTCTCCGAAGAACGCAGCGAGCCGTCCGTTTTCTACTTTATACCCGTTCATTTCAACGAGTATTCAATGGGCTATGCCGTTCTGGAAAGCAGACTTTCAGTATTAAAGACAATAAACACGGTAGACGTAAACTGGATACGAAACGTCAATAACTGCCTTGAAATGCTCCGTATCCGTGAGGAAATACTCAAATTCTCCGAGCGTGACGCAATGACGGGACTTTATAACCGCCGAGGAATGAACGCCTATATCCGTGACGTTTTCTCGAAAGCGGAATACGGCGATAACGTCGTTGCTTTTGTCATTGATATGGACGGGCTGAAATCCATAAACGATACCTATGGACACAGCGAGGGTGACTACGGAATAAACTCCGTTGCCGCAGCTGTAAGCAGCGTGACAAGGAACAATGAAATATGTATCCGTGCAGGCGGCGATGAATTCTGCCTTATCGGTGTCGGAAAGTATTCTGCCATTGACCTTATCATAAGAACGGAGCGCCTTAATCTGGCTCTCACCGAAATAAACAAATCTTCGGGAAAGCCTTATGATATATCAGCCAGCGTCGGAACAGCAATGTGCCTCTTCACCAACGACCTCAACATTGATAGGCTTCTCGAGGAAGCGGACGCAAATATGTATAAAAATAAAATCAGCCGCAAAAAGCAGCGTACAAATTAATACTAATTCTCGATCGTTCTATAGACAAAATCGACAGATAGAATAAGTTCAGTC
>UQQA01000174.1 GCA_900543105.1 uncultured Ruminococcus sp.
TATATGCGATTTCGGCGCAGATTTTTTCCTTTATTTTATTGGTGTTTAGTATTATTATAGCACAAAAAAAACGTGATTTCAACTTTTTTGCAAAACTTGGCGCGGCAAATTTCATCTGTAAGCTTTTTTGCTAAAAAATACTGGACAAAATATATAGTATATGGTATAATATAAACAGATTATGAAATGAGGTGTACGTAATGTCACATTGGATAGAAAAAAGCAATGTTTACCATATTTATCCGCTCGGATTCTGCGGCTGCGAAAAAACACGTGCCGAATCCGCCGAAACTCCTGTACCGAGAATTCGCAAGGTCATCGACTGGATACCTCATCTTAAAGAGATGAACTTCAATGTCGTTTACTTCGGACCTGTATTTGAATCGGTAAAGCACGGTTATGACACGATCGATTATAAAGTCATCGACCGCCGCCTCGGAACAAACCGGGATTTCAAAGATGTTTGCGATGCTTTGCATAAAAACGGCATAAAAGTTGTACTTGACGGCGTTTTCAACCACGTCGGAAGAGATAACGTTCAGTTTATGGACGTTCGCCGGAACAAGGGCGGTTCACGCTACAAGGATTGGTTCTGCGGCCTTAACTTCGGCGGAAATTCCGCTTACAATGACGGATTCTGGTACGAGGGCTGGAACAACTGCTATGACCTTGTAAAGCTCAATCTTCGCAACGGCGAGGTAGTGGACTATCTTCTCTCCGCAATCAAATATTGGATAGAAGAATGGGACATCGATGGTATCCGCTTCGATGCTGCTGACTGTCTTACCGATGATTTTATCAAGCGCGTACATAATTTCACACGCGGAATGAAGTCCGATTTCTGGCTTATGGGCGAAATTATCCACGGAAATTACGCTCACTGGGCAAACCCCGAAATGTTTGATTGTGTAACCAATTACCAGTGCTACAAGGGCATCTATTCTTCGCACAATGACAGAAACTACTTTGAAATTGCCCATTCTATCGAGTATCAGCTCGGTCAGTATGGTCAGATATATATGTATAACTTTCTTGACAATCATGATGTTCCCCGCCTTGCGTCAGTGCTTCGCAACCCGGATCATATCGAGTGCTGCTACACGATGATGTATATGATGTACGGTGTTCCGTCCGTTTATTACGGCAGCGAATTCGGCATCAAGGGCGTAAAGGGACAGGGTGAGGACGCCGATCTTCCGCTCCGTCCGTGCATAGAGCTTGATATGCCCGAGCAGAACGAAAAGCTTCTGAAGCACATTTCTGCGCTCGGCGCTATCCGTATGAGCATTCCGACCGTTCAGACGGGTTCTTATGCAAAAATGGAACTCAAAAATCAGACGTTCCTTTTCAAGCGCGAAAAAGACGGCGATATAGTTTACATCGCACTCAATATCAGCGACGGTGACTATACTTTCCGATTCAATACAAAGTATTCAAAGCTCGCAGACAGACTTTCGGGCAGACAGTTTACTGTAAACAACGGCAATGCCGAAGTTACCGTCCCGAGAAACTGCTCGATGATACTCGTTGACAGTGAGATTACTCCCGTAAAGGAAGAAGCACCTGCCGAAGCTCCCAAGGAAGAGCCGAAGCCGATAGAAGCTGCTCCAGAGAAGCCTGCCGAGCCTGCTGCTCCGACAGCTGAGGAAGTCAAGACTTCCTGCGTAACTCCTGCTGCCGACAAGGGCAACGGCGTTAAGTCGCTCGGTGTTCCCGACGGAAGAACACCCGTTATCGGCGGACACTACAAGCATTTCAAGGGCGGCAACTACGTTCTTCTCAATATTGCAAAGGATCACGAGGTATGCACTCCGATAGCAGTTTATATGTCGCTTGACGGCAAGCCCGATGTATGGGCAAGACCGCTCGATATGTTCCTTGAAGATGTTGACGATCACGGCGTTCGCAAGCCAAGATTTGAATTTATTGCTGACTGATATGTAATACGGGGAATTTTCCCCGTATCAGCTGTTTTTTGATATATCAGTTACAGCACTTCTTGACGAAGGATTCGCAGTCCACGCATTCGGGAACTTTGGGGTCGGGTTCGTGTGTTCCGACCTTAATGGATTCGAGTGTGCAGTAATTTTCATTGCACATATTGAATTTGCAGGAAGATACGTCGCAGTGGATACTTGGATTCTTAGGCATGATAAAAGATCTCCTTTAGTTTGATTTGCCTTTTCGGCACGATATTATTATTTGTTGCAATTGCTTAAAAATTCGTTGGAAATAACTTGGAGAAATAAATGGATATCTATATTCCTGAAAATGTAAAAAAAATATTGAATACGCTCGAAAAAAGCGGATATGAAGCTTATATCGTCGGCGGCTGCGTCCGCGATTCCATTCTCGGAAAAAATCCGCGCGACTATGATGTTACGACTTCCGCACAGCCTGAGGAGGTAAAAGCCTGCCTTTCCGAGTTCAATGTTATCGAGACCGGACTTAAACACGGCACAGTGACGGTAGTTTCGGGCGATGATTATGTCGAGGTAACAACTTTCCGCGTTGACGGCGAATATCTCGACCACCGCAGACCTCAGTTCGTTGAGTATGCGAAGAACCTTGCCGATGATCTTTCAAGGCGTGATTTTACGATAAACGCAATGGCATACAATGCCAAAATAGGCATTGTCGATAACTACGGCGGTCAGAAAGACCTGTTCAGGCAGATAATACGAAGCGTCGGAAATCCGAGCATTCGCTTTGATGAAGATGCACTGAGGATCATCCGTGCTTTGCGTTTTGCATCTGAGCTTGGATTTGAGATAGACCAGCAGACTGCAAAAGCGATACACGAAATGAAAAATATGCTGCTGAATATTTCGGCTGAACGCTTGGCGAAGGAATTCGAGCTTCTCGTTATGGGAAGCGCTCCTGCAAATATACTTGTTTCGTTCGCAGATGTGTTCGGAACGCTTTTCCCCGAGATATTGCCATGCGTAGGGTTCGACCAGCACAGCAGATACCATATTTATGACGTTTGGAAGCATACGGCTGTCGCGGTTGAGAATTCAATTCCCGACCGTGAAGTTCGTCTTGCACTGTTCTTTCACGATATCGCAAAGCCGAAGTGCTGCGTTTTCGATGAAGAGGGCAGCGGACATTTCCCCGGACATGAAGTTGAGAGTGCTGAAATGGCTGAAAAGATAATGCGCAGAATGAACTTTTCGTCCGATACGATAAAATGTGTAACGCAGTTGATAAGATTCCATTATGTTACACCGATAGATGATGAAAAGGTCGTTAAAAAGCTTCTTGCAACGATAGGACCGCAGTATTTCTTCAAGCTGACCGAACTGATGAAGTCGGACAGCCGTGCAAAGCAGAGTATATGTTTTGAGCGGGTTCAGATACTTGAAGCAATGGAAGCGAAAGCGGAGCGTATCCTTGAAAACAAGGAATGCATAAGCGTTTCACAGCTTGACATAAAGGGAACGGACATTGCCGCTCTCGGTGCGCAGGGAAGCAGGATAGGCGAAGTCCTTGACGAGCTGCTTTCGATGCACATTGACGGAAAAGTCCGCAATGAGAAAAACGAGCTTATTGCGGCTGCTGAAAAACTGATATGAATTCAAACGAAACTGCTGCGGTGGATCTGCGGCAGTTTCGTTTTTATACTAAACACCATTTAATACTAATTCCAGACCAACCTATAGACAAATACTCGGATATAATAATCCGAT
>UQQA01000175.1 GCA_900543105.1 uncultured Ruminococcus sp.
CAGGCATATCCTTGATAAACATTGTACGGGCATACTTGTTGTTCCACATAAAGTAGTCCTTCTTGAACTCAAAATAATCGGGACAGCAATACGCTCTCTCAGCCTGTCTGCTGAAATCCTTGTTGCTCAGAACAGGAATTTCCTCATCTACACCTCTGAAAATATCTTTAAGGATACTCATTCTCTCATGTGAGGTAAGAGGAGTTATAATCGATCCGATTTTCTTAAAAGCGTTTATAACTTCCAAATCAATAGAAGCGAACTTAGCTCTTGCCGATTCCAAGTCTGCCGCCTGAACCGTTACGGTCAGATACTTGTTACGGATAATACCGTTCTGTCCCTGCTCCATCTTTTCAACCAGCATTTCATTGTAAACGTCAATGTAGTGATCGAAGCTGTCACCCTTATGCTTCAGCAGCACCATTTTATTGAAATCTGCCTTATTTACACGATTGTTATGTACCGTAATCTGAATATCCGCAGATGTATCAAAACTATTCAGCACAGAACAATACGCAAGGAAAATTGCTTCCTGCTCCTCCTGCTTTGCGATAGCGTAATTCACATCCTCAAAACGGTAAGTTTTGCTGAATTTATTATCATCAATTTTGATGATATATTCATCGCAAACCCTCTTGTACGGAAGTGTTTTCTGTGTCGTTTTCGGCACAATTCGCTTCTTGCTTACACGCTTTTTCTTGGGCTTTTTCTTTTTCTGCCTGTTAAGACGGAGCGAATCACGTTCCTTTGCTGAAAGCTGTGAAATATCATTAGGATCAGCAAGCTTCTTTTTGCTGTTTTTCATATAAAAGACTGCTGCCGCAACTGCCGCACCAAACACACCAGCAAGGAGCAGAAAAGCCATTATGCTATTACTCTGATTAGGAGTTTCAGCGGGAGCTTCGGGAACAACAGCAATCTCTGATGTTACCGCAGAAGTAACAGATTCAGGAGTTGTGACCTCTGTAGCCGTTTCGCTTACCCCTGTTTCCGACGGAACTGACGATACTGCTGTTTCTGTTCCCTCGGCTTCTGGTTCTTCGGAAACCTCCGGCACTGCTGTAACTGCCACTTCTGTCTCTTTCTGTACGGATAATTCTTCTGTCTGTGTGAACTCATCACGATTTACCTCCATTGATATTAATTTCTCTACTTTTTCAGCGGTAAAATACATCATCTGCTCTGCTGTTGTTCCCTGCGTTTCTGTATCCGCTGTCTGCCATACCCTTGTAGTTTCTTCGGGTTCATCGGCATATATCTCAACGGGAACTCCGTCCTCGTCAAGCAAAATTTCTTCTTCGTAAACAAAGTTATCCACGCCTGATACCTGCCTTTCTTAAAAATCTTTTGAAAGCAGATCTGCTCTCTTTTTCCTCGATTTCCGCCGCAAGTTCCTCAGCAATGTATGCGTTTCTGAAATCCATAAACGGCGGCTCATAAGAATACACTCGTTTCTGAGGTGTGAAATGATGATAGAAAAGTTCTACAGCGAACTGTTCAAACACCATATCGTTATATCTGAAAAAGCCTGCCATCATAAGCGGAGCAGCAATAAGGATTACTGCCCAAGATACCGCTTCCTGCGGCAGAAACTTATTACCGAAGATATACAGAGGAACACATATCAGGAGTGCAGCACCTGCACAAATACTCTGGCGAAGTGTTAAACCGAAAAACAGCTTTTCTCGGTAATTCTTAATCTCTTTCGGAATGCGGATTTCAATCATAACTGCCATCCCCCCAATACAGTGAATTGAGCTTTTCATCAAGCTTTACGAGTGAACGGACGAAATACACACATCCGCCAGCTCCTCCAGCGAGAAAAGCGATTATAATGGCATTTGTCATCATCGGACTTACCTCCTATATCAAAGTCATGATTTCTTCTTTTTGCGTATTACACATACTGCCGTGCAGATACCACCTGTAAGCACAGCAGCTCCAGCCGCAACGATAGCAACAATACATCTCTTATTCATTCAAAAAACTCCTTTCAACTTGTCCATTCAACAATCTTGCAGATAACATATATAAGGGATAATGTTCCTGCAATAATCATCGTAATGGAGTAAATATCCTCATAGTGAATTTTCATAAAGTCATTTTGCCTTTCGTATTTCGTAGCATTCTGCGTAAGCTATGTATCTGACGGTTATTCTTGGTTCAAAACGCATTATATCCTTTATCTGCTCAAAATTGAAAACATAATCGGCTTTGCCTTTGCGTATTTCAGAAAGTACAGAATTTATAAGCTGAACATAATATGCGTCAAGTGTTGTAACACCATCATCGAAACATTTGCAGTCACTTGTGACATGTCTTTTCAGCTTGCTGTCCTTGCTCTGCGGAACAATATCACGCAGGCTCTCAACAATATAAGCCATAAAAGCGCTCATATTGCTCGGATAAAATTCCCTACACGCTTCCTTGCGACCACAACAACTGCGGCAGCACTGCGAACAATTATGAGATACTCCTACCTTTTTCAATTCACTATGTAAATTCATTTTTTAACCTCCACTATATAAATTTAAGCACCTACAGCTTGCCTTGCCCATTGTCCGCTTTTCGCAACACCCAATGCCAAAGCCAGCGCTGTTATTGTAATCCCCATTGTATCTGTTCCTCCCAACAATGCTGCCACCTGTGAAAATGCATAAAACATAACAATTACCACTAGTCCTTGCAAGCAAACAGCCGCATAGCTCTTGATGAAAGCCTTTGCACTATCGTGCCAGCCTTCACCTGCGAAAGTCGCAAGCGGAATTGGTGAAATAACAGTATATACGATAATTTCAAAAAGTCTGCCGATAAGGATAAGATTGATTACCCAACAAGCTCCCATTAAAATAAGGAATGTCGGCATTGTTTCAATATATTTCAGCAGATAATTTAGGTTTAAAAATCCTGCATCCAAAGGCTGTGATATTAATGCGTCTGTACCAAAGGACGAAAGAAAGCCATAGTTTGAATCGCCAAGACTTGCAGCTACGGAATTAAAGCCATTAAACAGAATCCCCATAAGTCCTCTCGCGTTCTGAACGATTACCTTTGCAAGAATAAACTTAAAAAACAGCTTGAAAACCTGTTCGTAGCTTTGTATTTTTAATAACATTGCGTCGTTGCATAGCTGTATCGCAAAGAACATTGATACCAGCACAAGAGCAACACCCTCTACTGCTGTCATTGCTGTGTCAATTATCGTAATACTGCTGTCAAAAGGAGAAACTGTAAGCGTTTGTATTGCATTATCAAATGTATAGTTAATCATATCGAGCCAAGTTCTGACCCAACCTTCAACGGTTTCCCATTCAATCATTCAATCAGTCAGCTCCTTTCGCTGATATTAAAGGAACTCCCCCTGCATAAGCAGGGGATTTTCCCGAAAGGCTTATACCGTAAACATATCGTAAGCCTTTGCAACAGCAAATACGATGAATCCTGAAGCAAGGCACATAAGACCTCTTGTCTTACCGTCAGCAGAATCATCCTTGAAGCCCATTGCAAACTGAACAGCACCGATGAAGCCGATAACAAGACCGATTCTTGCTACCCAGTCAACGATAA
>UQQA01000176.1 GCA_900543105.1 uncultured Ruminococcus sp.
ATGCCGCAATCGCTTCATCACGGTTTACGACAATGTTAAGGACAGGTGTCTTAACTCTGCCAACCTTGTGGCTGTCATCATTTACAATACTGTAAAGACGTGAAAGGCTCATACCGAGTATCCAGTCAGCCTTTGCTCTTGTGAAGCCTGCCGCAAAAAGATTGTCCTTTTCCTTTCCGTCAAGCAGGTTCTTCATACCCTGCTTGATACTTTCGTCGGTAAGTGAGGAAATCCAAAAGCGTTTTGTCGGCTTCTTACAGCCAAAGTAGTTGTATATGTAACGGAAGATACATTCGCCCTCACGTCCTGCGTCGCAAGCGTTAATAATCTCCGTCACATCGTCACGGCAGATGAGCTTTTTAAGCAGCTTAATCTGACCGCTGTAACCCTTAAGCGGAAACAGCTTGAACTCCTGCGGAATGAGAGGAAGTGTTTCAAGCTCCCACTTTCCCCAACCATAATCTTCCGGCATTCCGATACCGAATAGGTGTCCGAGAGCGTTGGTTACAATGTAGCCATTGCCCTGCCAGTAGAATGTATCTCCTTCGGAAATCTTTTCCGTTGCACCTATGCAATAGGCAATGGAAGCGGAAACCGAGGGCTTTTCTGAAATGATAAGTCTGAACATATCAGCATACCTCCATAAAAACATTAAGTGTTGGAACAAAAATGCTATTTTTCAGCATTTCTGTCATCTGCGAATACAAAATCTCTGTAAACTTGTAACAAGAGAACTTCTCAATATAGTCAGTTTCAGTACGATATAGCGTAAGCATATCATTGCAATCTGTCATAACAAAATACAATAGCTTTACCTTACCACTTGTAAAATCATATACAATGTCATACCCACGAGCCGTGTATGCTCCCACAGACTTATCCGAAGAATACCCATCCGTTACAAATGAAGCAAGCTGTACAGCTTCGGTATAAAGCATATCGCTGTTTTTTATATACATTGGAAGAATCTCCTCTGTATACTCATCAGCCATAACAGCAAAACGTGGAATATTACCGACCGTAAGATTAGTATTAGGAATTTCACTCATAGCGTCAAATGTCCTGTCTACAAGCTTTTCAATTTTCTCTACACATACATCTCTGTCAAAACAAGTCTGTTCCATATAGAAACGAAACATTGCTTCTCTGATACTGTCGCATACATTTTCAAATCTAATCATCTTCATGCTTGATTTTCCTCTCAACATTTAAAATAGAAGTTTATGTTTCATCATTGAGGATGGATTTCTCCCTTTTTATACCCTCTGACTCTGAAATAATTTCTTTTTTCTGCTGTAGAATAGCACTGAAATCGCCAAGCCGCACTGCTTCACGAAGCAAATCTATATCGTAACCGTTTTTGTTAATCATCACGCATAGAGAATTCATTTTTACTTCATCCAATTTTGACATAAGTTCTGCTTCTTTGTTCTCATAGATCTTGAGCATATTTTTATGATACTCAATAAGTTCTTTTGTCTTTTTTACATTCGCACGGCAGCGTTCCAGTTCCTGTGTGAATTTCTTTTCCTTATCCGCCAATCATTTTCGCCCCTTTCTTATATGGGTAACTATGTACGCCACTGTAATACCACCAAGAATAATTCCGTCAGTAACGCTGAACCGAAAAACAAGGTTTGTATCCTGCGCCGTATCACCGGCAAGGTCATTGATACCCGTAATTAAGCCTACTGCAATTATTGCTCCGAACATAATGAGGATAATTATAAAAACAATATCTTTCTTAGGCTTGCTCTCCTGTGGCTCATTTTCCTCTGCTTCATGCTGCGTCTGTTTCATCTTTTTGAAATAGTCAAACATATTGCATCACACTCCATTTATAGCTTCAATCTGTGCAAGGTAAATTTCAAAAATTTCTCGTTCCTCATCATCAAATCCTGCTTTCTGCATTACCGTTTCGATATCATAGTTGTATACGCCGCCGTACATATAACAGTGGTTAGAATTATTACAATACACCGTTGATACTGTCAGATAGAACTCATCCCAATCAATCTGTACATAAGCGTCCGTACTTATTGTGTAGGTTATAGACCACATCCCACCCGATACATCTGCATACCCTGAACCCGAAATGGTTCCACCCTCCAACATATATATTTCAAGATAAGTATACATACTTGAAGCATGTTCATAAGTCGGTCCATGCATTGTAACTTCATAATAATTGTAATAAGAATTATAACTTATTCCAGATATTTCAAAACTATTGGCTGAAAGACTAAGCAAGCAGTTTTCATCAAGAGAGCAATCCCAATTAGGACAATAATCGTACCCATAGTAATATGTAAAGCTATAGAACATTTCTACAGCTTCCCTTATTTCTTCAACGGTAAAATAAAAATCATCCGTACCGCCCTCCAATACTTTTTGATATTTCTGCGTTGCAAGAACTGCTAGAACAGCATTGTAGTCATATAACTGCAACTTGCTATTTGCGAATTGATTTAAGCCCTGTATCTGCGTACCATCATAACGGTATTCGGGAGCTAAACTATTTACAACAGCATCAATTTCTGCCTGAATATCAGTTTCGCATTGCTGTATCTGTGAAATATATGTCCCTATGTTATTCTTAATCGTTTTATCCGAGGTATCACCATCGGGACACATCCAAGCAAACAAGCTACTGACAGCAGAACATATTACTGTAATAATCCCATTTATCAGCAAGACCACGAGTAAAACAAGCAACGCTACCAGCATAAGTATCCAGAACACTTTTGATGTCAGAACCTTTTTTACTGTAGCCGCTGTCTTTTTTGCAGCTTCTTTAACTCGTTTCACATTGTTCTTGGCTTCCTGTGCTTTTGCACGGGCATTCTTAGGGAGGTTTTTAACCGCATAGCCTGCCTTTGCGGTTGTTCGAGCGGTATTAACAACAGCCTTTCTTGCATTATCGACATAACGCAAATCGGTAAGACCTTGCTTGATAGCCTCGCTTCCCGTATCGGTAATCTTTGACTTATCAATCTTGGTTTTCAAAAGCTGCTGTCCGGTATCCTTTGCGATATTAGCTACGCTCCCTTTGACAGATGTTGCTATTCGTGAAATATCCTTTCTTGAACCCAGCTTCACACCGCCGTTTTTAACCATCGTCTTTATACTGCCAATACCGTTTGAGGTGCTTTTTACGGCTGTCCGTATCATACCTCCAGCCTTTGAAACGGCACTGCCTGCGCTTTGAACTATCTGTACCATTTCAATAGCTTCAGAGCCTTCGCTGTCAAGCTTTGCAAAGGTATATTTCTTGTTTTTCAAACCTCGCTGTTTTAATCCGAGAGCATGGGATTTCACCTTCTTCTGCCACAGCTTATTGGCTTTAGCAATCTTTTCATCAAGATTTTCAGAAGCCTTAAAGATTTCTTTCACATCATCGGAATAGGTGAGTGTAGAGGTTTTTATGAAATCTGTACTACGCCGAGTTTTTATAAAGCTGTTGTCAACCGCTGTCTGAACAGACGGGGCAGAAACCTGCCCGCCTGTCTGTATCAGACTTGGCTGTGAACTCA
>UQQA01000177.1 GCA_900543105.1 uncultured Ruminococcus sp.
CAACAAAATTATGCTCGAAAATCCGCACACATTTCTTATGAAGACAGGTTCTTACAAAAATGTAAGTTTTTTTGGGAAAATGTAAGCCGTATCAATGGCGGACATTTTCCTTTTCTGTTATACTTATATCAGAAATTCAGAAAGGAATGACAGCAATGCCAATACTTGAAGTAACAAACGTGAAAAAAACTTACACCGCACGTATCGGTTCGGCTAAGGTCGAGGCTCTGAAAAATGTCAGCTTTACCGCCGAAAAGGGTGAATACATCGCAATAATGGGTGAAAGCGGCTCGGGCAAAACGACCCTCCTCAACATTCTTGCTGCGCTCGATAAGCCGACGGGAGGAAAAGTCCTGCTCGACGGTGCTGATATTGCAAAGCTTAAAGAAAAGGAAACGGCAAAGTTCAGACGTGACAATCTTGGCTTTGTCTTTCAGGAGTTCAACCTGCTCGATACATTTACCGTGAGGGACAATATCCTCCTGCCGCTGGTGCTTATGGGAATGAGCTATGGCGAAATGGAGAAAAAGCTTATGCCTGCCGCTGAAAAGCTTGGCATAACACACCTGCTCGACAAATATCCTTATGAGATATCGGGCGGACAGAAGCAGAGAACTGCCGCCGCAAGAGCAATGATAACCGAGCCGAAGCTTCTGCTTGCAGACGAGCCGACGGGTGCGCTCGATTCCAAAGCTTCCGATGAGCTTCTTGCCGTATTCTCAAAACTCAACTCCGAGGGTCAGACCATACTTATGGTAACGCACTCCGTCAAGGCTGCGAGCCACGCAAACCGTGTGCTTTTCATCAAGGACGGCGAAGTTTTCCACCAGCTTTACAGAGGAAACTGCACGAATGAGGAGCTTTACAAGAAAATTTCCGATACCCTCACCCTTATCGCTTCGGGAGGTGCGGTCTGATGAACACGATGCTTCTGTACCCGAAGCTGGCGGTCAACAGCATAAAAAAGAACCGCCGCATATATCTTCCTTATATCCTCACCTGCGCAGGAATGATAATGATGTACTACATCACATCGTTTCTTACCGTCAGCAGTTTTGTAAAGGAAATGCAGGGCGGAACAACAATGCATATGCTTCTTTATATGGGCTGCGGCGTAATGGTCGTTTTTTCCGCAGTTTTTCTCTTTTACACGAATTCATTCATTATCCGCCGAAGAAAAACCGAGTTCGGACTTTACAACATTCTCGGAATGGATAAGCGGAACATCTCGCGGATACTTTTGTGGGAAACCTTTATAATATATGTTTCTTCACTCGTTGTGGGAATAACCTGCGGTGTGCTTTTTTCAAAGCTGGCGGAGCTTGCACTGACCAAAATGCTTGGCGGCGCAGCTTCATACACATTTAACGCAGAGCCAAAGTCGATAATCCACGCAATGGTCTACTATGCGGTGATATTCCTGCTCATACTGATAAATTCGCTCCGTCAGATACATCTTTCCAATCCGATAGAGCTTATGAAAAGCGAAAATTCGGGCGAAAAGCCGCCGAAAGCGAACTATTTTCTCGCTGTATTGGGTACGCTTATCCTCGGAGCGGCATATTTCCTTGCCGTTTATATCCAAAATCCGCTTGAAGCGATTTTTGCGTTTTTTGTGGCTGTAATAATGGTAATTGCCGCAACGTTCATGCTGTTCGTTTCGGGTTCGGTCGCTTTGTGCAAAATTTTGCAGAAGAACAAAAGGTACTATTACAAAACGAACCACTTCATCTCCGTTTCGCAGATGGCTTACAGAATGAAGCGAAGCGGCGCAGGCTTGGCTTCGATATGCATACTGTCAACAATGGTGCTCGTAACGCTTTCCTCCACGATATGCCTTTATATCGGCGAGGAGGATATGCTTGCCCGTCGCTATCCGAGGGATATTGTCGTTGAAACCTATTCGACAGACGAAAAAGTCGTTTCGTGGAGCAGAAGTGCTGTAAACACCGCGCTTGAAAAATTCGGCGAAACGCCCGAGAATATTCTTCATTACACATATCTTGACATTTTGGGCGGTCTTGTCGGCAGTGAGATCATACTCGACCCGAACCGAAGAGATGAGGTAGGAAACTCCGATATCCGTCAGCTTTTTATCATCACGCTCGCCGACTATAACCGCCTTATGGGCAAGAATGAAACACTTTCGGACGGCGAAGCGCTTATTTACACTACGAAAAAAGACTATGATTTTGATACGCTCACAATTGCGGAATACGGCACATTTAATATCAAAGAACATATTGATGCTTTCGTTCCGAACGGCATTGATGCCGAGCAGATGACACCGTCTGTTTTCATCTTTGTAAAGGACGAAGCCGTTGTAAAGGAACTGTATGAGCTTCAGCTCGGCATTTACGGCAATGCTTCTTCCTATATGCACGATTATTACGCCTTTGACCTTTCCTGCGATGCGGATAAACAGATAGAAATAACCAAGGAAATGACTGACAACATTACCAAGATCAGAGCTGAACACCCCGATGACTGGGCAGGCGTAGGACTGGACGGACTTGAAAGCGGCAGAAGCGATTTTTACGCTCTCTACGGCGGATTGTTCTTCCTCGGTATCCTCTTCGGCACGGTTTTCATAGCCGCAGCAGTGCTTGTAATGTATTACAAGCAGATATCCGAGGGCTTTGAGGACAAGTCGAAATTCAGTATTCTTCAAAAGGTCGGAATGACGAAGTCGGAGATAAGAAAGAGCATAAATTCGCAGGTGCTTACGGTTTTTTTCACACCGCTCGCCGCAGCCGGGGTTCACATGGCGTTTGCGTTCGGTATAGTTTCAAGGCTTCTTATGCTGTTCGGCTTGACGGACAAAAAGCTTTTTGCAATAGTGACATTATGCTGCTTCGTGCTGTTTGGTATCCTGTACACGGCGGTGTATATAATAACATCAAGCAGCTACTGCAAGATCGTCAGCGACAAGGATTGATTCTATGAAAAAAGTCTTATACCAAACACCATTTAGAATAAAAAAGTTAGAATAAAAAAGCCAAGCCGACGATCTCGCATATATAGGATTTCGGCGCAGATTTTCCTGTATTTTATTGGTGTTTAGTATTAGTATTGATCGCAGCTGCGGTATATTCAGCAACTGCGATTTTTTTATGTTTATATAAAAGCAAAAAGTCCGCAAACCACGGTAAAACCTTGATTTGCAGACTTTTTTATCTGGTCGAGGTGACGGGACTCGAACCCACGGCCTCTGCGTCCCGAACGCAGCGCTCTACCAAACTGAGCCACACCTCGATATATACTGATTCAAATACAGCATTAATATTATACAACATAAATCAAAAAAAGTAAAGGGGTTTTGCGAAATTTTTTTATATTTTTTTGCAAACCTCTTCCTCTGATATTTCTGTGCGAATTGACTGTCAAAATATTGACTTAAAGGGCATTTTAGGA
>UQQA01000178.1 GCA_900543105.1 uncultured Ruminococcus sp.
GCCGCAAAATATCTGCGGAAACTGTTTTTCGGCAATGAAAGGAAACAAGTGTCCGCACTGCGGATACACGAGGGAGCAGACCTACAGAGAGCATGATATCCTTTCCGTGGGAACTGTCCTCATGAACAGATACGTTGTGGGAAAGCTTCTCGGCAGGGGCGGCTTCGGCATCACCTACCTTGCTTATGACACCAAAGCGGAACGCGCGGTCGCCGTCAAGGAATACTATCCCGACGGAACGGCGCGGCTGCGTTCGGCGTTCTCTGCATTGTTCTGATAGTTGTTCTTGTGATGAAAAACAAAAAGGGCAGTTCTGCTCCCTCCCCTGCACCTGCCGCCGGTTCGGCTGTTCCCGAGGTCGGCGTTTCGCACACGGCTTCCATAACGGGAATAAAGGGCATTATGGCAGGACGAAGCTTTCCTATATCGGGCAGTGCAGTTATCGGGAGAAACCCCGAAAAATGCACGATATGCTTTCCCGTAAACACTCAGGGAATATCGGGACTTCACTGCGAGATACGCCGTAACGGCTCGGTATATGAGATAATCGACTGCGGTTCAAGCTGCGGAACATTTCTCGGAAGCGGACAGAAGCTTGCCGAAAACGTGCCGACCGCTCTCCCGTCGGGAATGTATTTCTACCTCGGCAGCACAGAACAGCTTTTCCAGATCAACTACTAAAGAGGGATACTATGAGGATAGACACTGCCGTTTATTCCGCAGAGGGCGGCCATGATATCAACGAGGATTCCTATCTTTGCAGCACGGAAAAGGGCGTTTTCATCGTTGCGGACGGACTTGGCGGTCACGAACGGGGCGAAGCCGCTTCCGCTGCGGCGATAAGATTTTTCACAGAGAACTGCACGGGCGGCTATGACGACAAGCGGATAGCGGAGCTTCTCAAAGGCGCAAACAACTGCGTTTACTCTCTCGGCGAGGGCAGAACTACCGCAGCCGCAGGCTTTGCCGAAAAGGGTATGTTCCGCTTTGCAAATGTCGGCGACAGTAGGGTGTATTATTTCAGCAAAGGAAAGCTCTCAGCGGTGACGAAGGATCACTCCGTCTGTCAGGCGGCTGTCGATATGGGAACGATGAGCTTTTCCGAAATAAGGGGCAGCGAAGACCGCTCAAAGCTGCTGAAAGTCCTCGGCGAGAAAGAGGAGCTTGAACTGAAACGGAAATATCCGCCGATAAAGATCTGCAACGGCGATGCTTTTCTTGTGTGCAGTGACGGCTTCTGGGAATATGTTTACGAGACCGAGATGGAGATCGACCTGCTTAAATCGGCAAGGGCGCACGACTGGGCAAAAAATATGCTCAAACGCCATATCCGCCGTGCCAAAAACAAGGGCGACAACTACACAGTCATCTGCGGCATATTTCATCTTGACAAATAAAAAAACTGCGCTCCGCACGGCGTACAAGCTTTGTGCGGAGCGCAGTTTTTATTCGACAGTTTTTTCCTGCTTTTTATTTATGTAGATGAAGAAGATAACATTGAGGATTATTCCGAAAACCGTTGCGGCAGGTGCGGCAAGACCTATCTTTGTAAGGCTTGCATTCGGCTGTATGCTCATAAAATATGCGAGCGGCAGACGGACAAGCAGTGTCTGTGTAAGTCCCTGTATCATTACCCAAAGCGTTTTGCCGCTGCCGTTGAAGTAGCCTATCATACTGAACAGTATCGCCGTGACGATGGTTTCGGGCGCAAAGCCTTTGAGATAGTCATAGCCGTTCTGTACAACGGCGGCATCAGATGTGAAGATGCCCGTCAGCAGGTCGCCCCTGAACATTACAAGCACAAAAACTATACAGCCGATAACGACACCAATACCCATTCCCGTGAACATCGACTTCTGCGCTCTTTTCACGTTTCCTGCGCCGATATTCTGCGAAACGAACGATGCCATTGACTGCATTATCGCACTCGGGATAAGCATTGCGAAGCTGACTATCTTGCAGGCAACGCCGTAGCCCGACGAAGCCTCCAGTCCGAGCCTGTTCACGAATGCGCAGAGTGCAAGGAACGATATCTGCGTAAGGCACTCCTGAAATGCGAGCGGAAGTCCGACCCTGAACGCTCTTCCGCACTGTTGATTGATCCTGAAATCGCTCTTGGAAATGCTGAACGGAAGCTTTCTTTTTTTGAGGATAAGCAAAGCGAAAACAACGCTCGCCGCCTGAGCAAAGACCGTTGCGAGAGCCGCGCCCGAAGCGTCCATTTTAAAGCCTGCGACAAGCACAAGGTCGCCTATGATATTGACAGCGCAGGCAACCGCAACGAAGATAAGCGGCGAACGGCTGTCGCCCAAGCCACGGAATATCGCCGCAAGCAGGTTATACGCAACGATGAAGAAAATTCCTCCGCCGCAGATACGGACATAAGCCGCAGTTGCATCGAGGGCTTCTTCGGGAGCTTGCATAAGCGCCGATATCGGCTTTGCAAAGCATATCATCACGACAAAAAGCACGGCGGAGATCATTGCAAAAACGACCGTTGAGCCGCCTATGACAGCACCTATCCCCTCCTGCCTTTTTTCGCCGATATAGCGCGCGATAAGCACCGTCATTCCCATTGCAAGCTGAATAAGTACGAACGTTACAAGGTTCAGCACCTGACTTCCCGTTGAAACAGCCGAAAGTCCCGCAGTCGTGCCGAAGCGTCCGACAACGAGCAGATCGACCGCGCCGTAAGCCGCCTGCAGGACGAGCGCGCCGAGTATCGGCATCATAAAGCTTACAAGCTTATTCAAAATTTTTCCTTGTGTGAAATCCGATCTTGCATTATCCAAGTTTTTTCTTCCTTTCGCTCATTACTTTATAGAATTTTTCGACGGCGGAGATCATTCCGTCAGCTTCTTCGTCCGATATCGAGTTCAACTCCCCCGACAGTTCGAAAAAATAGATCTTGTCGTACCGCTCGGACAGCTCCTCGCCCTTTGGCGTGGCGGTGATGTAGGTTATCCTGCCGTCCTCGCCCGAGGAAAGCTTACGTAGGTAGCCTTTCTCCTCCATTTCCCTCACGGTTCGGGTCACGCCGGGTCGGGGAAGTCCGAGCGCTTCGCTTATATCGGAGATCTTCACCTTTTTCCCAGTCTGTTCGAGCCGTCTTATCGTATCGAGATATTGGATATACGACGGCGCAACGCCATTTGGCAGTTCGGGCAGGAGTTCCCTTATCCTTTTCGCCAGATAGCAGGCATCAAGCATTTTCTTTACCTTTTCGGGTGTCATATTGCCTCCTATAGTTATCTATGATAATTACCAACGATAATTATATACTTATATTTATGATTTGTCAAGAGAATTCTTTGTTGCTTGATTTTAGGACGATATAAGAGAAAATATTTGGCATATATACACATTATCTGAACTTATAATTTGTTAAAACTGCCGAAAGTCAAAAAAT
>UQQA01000179.1 GCA_900543105.1 uncultured Ruminococcus sp.
AAATCCTTGCCGGGCGAAAGCCCGCCTGCGGATTCTTGCCTTGTCTGCAACAAAACTATGCTCGAAAATCCGAACACATTTCTTATGAAGACAGGTTCTAACAAAAGGAGTTCAAGTGGAAATACCGTTTGAACTCCAACTTTTTATGTGGGCGTTAATAGCCCAACTCCCCGAACCGAAAGACTACCTGCAAGTCTTTCGGCTTTCTGTTTCCGAAAAAGGAAACCGGCATATAGTCCACGAGCAGGAAGTTCCTGCGTACAGCAGAGAATACGAAGTTCAGACAGATACACCTGTCAATGCCAAAGTCTATATCATAGATGATGGTGACCATAGCACAATGCTTTTAGCAGAAGAATATTAAACTTAAAGGACAAGTCTGTTGCGGCTTGTCCTTTTGTATTTTATGGAGGAAAAACAAAATGAGCGAAATAAACGAATCAACCAATACTTCTTTATGTTCCCATTGCGGAGGATCATTCGACGAAGAAGATATAAGATATTTCTGCGGTGAAATGCTTTGCCCGGATTGCCTTGACGAACTTACAGTTGTATGCGAACGCTGCGGTGACCGTATATGGGCAGACGATGCAGCAGACAGCGATATAACTCTTTGTCAGCATTGCTATGACAATTACTATACCACTTGCGAAGCCTGCGGCTGTACGCTTGATTACGATGATGCATACTACTTTGATGATGATACAGACTATCCGTATTGCCGTCATTGCTACAATCAGCGCAGTTCTAACGAATACATTCACGATTATGGTTTCAAACCTGAACCTATCTTTTACGGCAAAGGCAACAGATATTTTGGTGTTGAACTTGAAATAGATGAAGGCGGTCATATTTATGTAAATGCAGAGAAGATATGTGAAGTTGCAAACACCGATGAAAGAAGAGTGTATATCAAACACGATGGAAGCCTAAGCAACGGTATGGAAATTGTTACGCACCCTATGACGCTTGACTATCACCTTAACGAAATGCCTTGGAAAGAAGTAATGCAGAAAGCTGTTTCTTTAGGCTATCTTTCTCATAAAACAAGAACCTGCGGATTGCACGTTCATGTCAACAGAACAACTTTCGGAGATACGACCGATGAGCAGGAAGAATGCATTTCAAGAGTATTGTTTTTCGTGGAAAGGTTCTGGCAGGAGCTTTTGAAGTTTTCAAGAAGAACAGAAAGCCAGATAGCTCGCTGGGCAGCTCGTTATGGTATCAAGGATAACCCGAAAGCTACTCTTGATAATGCCAAAAAGAATTACTCGGGAAGATATACCTGCGTAAATCTTACGAACTATCATACTATTGAGTTCAGAATTTTCAGAGGTACGCTTAAATACAACACGCTTGCAGCAACACTTCAGCTTGTTAATCGTATCTGTGATCTTGCTGTCAATATGAACGATAAAGAGCTTACTCAACTGAATTGGTGTGACTTTGTGGCTGAAATTACTGAACCTGAGTTGATAACCTATCTAAAAGAAAGAAGATTATACGTCAACGAACCTATTGATTGCGAGGAGGATATGTGATATGTGCTGCTTATTCGGACTTATTGATTACAATAATACTTTCACAGCAAAAGAGAAAAACAGGCTTATCAAGATTTTATCTACCGAATGTGAGGCAAGAGGGACAGACGCAACGGGAATTGCTTTCAATACTGAAAATGGACTTCATATCAGTAAAAGACCTGTTGCCGCACATAAGATGTGGTATCGTATTCCCGAAAGTGCCAAAGTTGTTATGGGACATACCCGTATGACTACACAGGGCAGTGAGAAATTCAACTTCAACAATCATCCGTTTTCGGGTCATGTTGACAAGATGAACTTTGCTTTGGCTCACAATGGAGTTTTGCATAATGACAGTGAACTGCGTATAACGGAGTGCTTGCCAAAGACGAATATTCAGACCGACAGCTATGTAGCGGTACAGCTTATTGAGAAAGAGAACTCTCTCAATTTTGACAGCATAAAGAAAATGGCAGAGAAAACCGAAGGCTCTTTCTGCTATACGATTCTTGATGATAAAAACAACGTATTCATCGTCAAAGGTGATAATCCTATGGCTGTTTACAGATTCAATGGCTTTTACCTTTATGCAAGCACAGATGAAATTCTAATGAGAGCGATAAAGAAAATCGGTTTGAAGAATTACAGCAAGATCAATATTTCGTGCGGTGACATATTGAAGATATCTCCTAACGGAATGATCGAAATGCAGACGTTTGAGTTCAAAGACAGATATTATGGAATGTTCGGATCGGGATATGGATATACGTCATACGCTCCTTATGATTATGAGGCAGAGGATATGTACATAGGAGAGATAGCAGAATACGCAAGTTACTTCGGAATTGATCCCGAAGATGTTATGATGCTGATCGAATATGGATATGACGAGCTTGAAATTGAAGAGATGCTCTATGATCCGTTGGAGATGCAGAAGTGTATTTCGGAGATAAAGCTTTGTGAGATGATGTGCTAAAGATACTGTAATGAAAATCCGCTAACCTGTGCAGCTTTTGTGGCTGTTTGGTTAGCGGATATATTTTTTATGCTGAATAATGGCAGGAAGTGTTCCGATAGGGTCATATTCTGTTTCGGGACGTTCCAAAAGGACAAAACCGACTTTACTGGGACGGTATTTAGGGCGTTTTTGAGGTGCCGTTAGGGTATACGCTATTGGGACGGTTTTGATACAAAGTGGAGGTGCATTTTAATGAAAGTAGGATACATAAGAGTATCGACAGAGGAACAGAACACGGCAAGGCAGGAGGTTTTAATGGGTCAGCTTGTCGTTGAGAAGATTTACATAGACAAAATGTCGGGAAAGAGCAAGGAAAGACCTCAGCTTAAAGAGATGCTTGGGTTTGTGCGCACGGGTGATACCGTCATTGTTGAATCGATATCAAGATTTGCAAGGAACACACGGGATTTGCTTGAACTGGTAGAAATGCTGACAGAGAAGGGTGTAGAGTTTGTCAGCAGGAAAGAGAGCATAGACACGACTACGCCGGCGGGAAAGTTTATGCTGACGGTATTTGCGGCTGTTGCGGAGCTGGAGCGTGGTTACATACTTGATCGTCAGCGTGAGGGTATTGCTATAGCGAAGTCGCAAGGCAAGTACAAGGGCAGAAAAGCCAAAGCTGTTGATGAGCAGCTTTGGGTTGAGTTATATTCAAAGTGGGCTGCGGACGAGATCACGGCTGTGGAGTTTATGCGAAGAATGGGGATGAGCAAGAGTGCGTTTTATAGGAAGTGTAAACAAGCCTCACGATGAGCGTGGGGTTTGTTTAATAATTTTACAATTTAATCGTTTTTATATATTGTAAATTTATTTATACTCTTGATTATACACTAAAA
>UQQA01000180.1 GCA_900543105.1 uncultured Ruminococcus sp.
CCTTTTTCTGTCTTCTATTATATCATACTTGTCCACTTTTTTATTATATATCCAACTGCTTATGATACGGGAAATGTAAGCGAGCTTGATTATCTGAAGCAGTATTCGGAGCTTTCCGCAGAAATGAACCTACACTTTGATTAAAAATTAGTATTACTGCAAGGATAACATAAGCCGCAAGCTTTTTTATCTGACCGTTGTCACGGACAGAAAAATGAACCGCATCTATGAACACGACAGGATATACTTTATCAAAAGGGCGATTCTGCCACTCTTCTATCTGTGGGAGCAGCCTGTCGGTAATATCCGACACCATTCCGTCACTTACTTAAAAGCCGTAAATATCCTCAATAGTTTCGCTTATCTGACGGGTCGTCATACCTTTTGCATACAGTGAGATTATCTTCTGTTCAATGCCTGAAATATCCTTCGCTGTCCTTATATCATACTCCTGCAGCAGCCCTGCTATGATGTTCCTCTTGCCCTCGCTCATTGGATCTCGTTTTCTTCTTCCCATAAAATTTCGTCCTCCTGTGTTATTTCTATTTTACCACAGTTCTTTCGATTTTTACAGACTTTTTTTCATAGGGCTGTTCTCCAACACACAGAATGGTGCAAGAGCAAGCGCTCTGATATATTCTCTGGCTGTTACTGCCTGCGATAACGGTCTGAATGTTGAGGACTATTTTTTCAGACTGCTGACCTCTGATGTGCCTGTTATGCCTTGGAATGGGTAATATGAATAAAATGCCCTCCGCTGATCGATTTCGGCGGAGGGCTGGGTTTTTATGATTGGGGGTGGGTTTGACGGGTACAAACGATCCAATAATAATTGTCAGAATTAACAATCATTAATTCTATTAAAAAAAAGTATCATCTTATTCACAAGAGATACAGCCTCTTCTTGATATTTTTTTGACCATATTTCAGTAAATTTCTCATTTTGGAGGTCTCCACATTCTTCCCATTCATCTAATGCACACGCATTAACTATCTCCATATCATTCCATATACTAAAAAATTCATTGTATAATTCCTTAGTATTAATTTCGTTACACTGACTTGGAATTAGTTCCAAGTCAGCTACTAAATTGGAATAACAATACAAAGAATTTGTTGATCTTTTCATTTTATCAATTATTCCCTCTAATTTATACTTATCTACCATATGTCACCGTAATCACCTTTCCGGAATCATTAAGCACTGCCTTAACATTATGGAACCTCTAAAAACCTCCCTCACGGCAAATTTTCTACGACTTTGCGCATCTTCTGCGTTAGCAAAACTTGAAATACATCAAGTATTTACTGCGTTTCGCTGCCTTGAAGCTGCGCAAAGTCCCAACGAAAATTTGCTCGTGTTCCGGTTTTTAGAGAACCCCATTATTTATTGAATCATAATATGGTCGGCTCTAAAAACCATAGTGCCTCAGATGCGCAGTCAGATGAAGTGCTATGCTTTAGCCGGTGGTTTTTTGAGGTGACCTTTATATTATAGACATAAAAATTTATTGAATTTACTGATGTACATTCCCCTCACTTCTCCCCAAAATCATTCTCTCCATTTCCCTCGCGGCGATGCTGAGAGAATGTTTTTTTCGCTTTACAAAACAGATCTTTCTGTGCGGCACTTCCTCCGTCAGCGAGAGTCGCAGAATACCCTGCTCTGTCGGGTATTCGGCGAGGAATTCTTCGGGGACAAAGCCTATCCCGAGGTTGTTTTTCACCATCGGGAGTATCTGGTCAGCCGTTGCGGCTTCGATATCGGGCGAAAATACACAGCCGTGATGCCCGAACCACTCGGAATAAAGTTCGTATGTCTTTGTCTGCCTGCCGAGGGAAATAAGCGGCATTTTTGATATCTCCGAGATTGAAAGCTCTCTTTCCGCAAGCTCCGAAAATGCTGTTCCGCAGACGGCGGTTTCTTTTATATCCATAATTTCCGATGAAGCAAGCGAATTCATTTCACCCGTGGGCGTTGTGACAACGGCAATATCCGCAAGCCCGTCATTGAGCGCCGAAAGTGCCTGCGGCGTGGAGTGATTGAACAGCCTTAAACGAACTCCCGGATATTTCTGACGATATTCATTCAGCACGGGCAGAAGAAAACACCGCAGGGCTATCTCGCTCGTTCCGATAGTAACAAGACCTTTGTTAAGGGAGCGCTCAAGGCTTATCTCCTCCTCGCCTGCCTGTATCTGTTCAATGGCGGCGGAGATGTGCGCATAGAGCCTCTCGCCCTCGGGAGTAAGCGTCACGCCTTTTCTCGAACGTACAAAAAGAGTGCAGTTCAGCTCGCTTTCGAGGTTTTTTATCGTTCGCGTAATGTTCGACTGATTGTTCATCAGTGCCTCCGCCGCACGGGTTATGCTGCCGTATTTTGCGGCGTAGTAAAATATCTTGTAATAATCAAAGCTTATATACATACTGCCCCTCCGAGAACTTGACTATATGTATAAGTATATAATAATTGCGAAGCTATGTCAACAAAAACAAAACCGACTTTATACTGACCCGAAGATCGGTATAAAGTCGGTTTTGCTTGAAAGGACTATATTACTAAATACCAATAAAACTATAGACAAAAATCGGCGCAAAATCCATATAAACCTGTTTTCAACAGCTATGAGTTTTTTTGGATTTTTTGTATAGTTTTTAATTGGTATTTAGTATAAAAATGGTATCTTAACTTAGCTTAAAAGAGCAACGGCTGTTCCCATATAGGTTACAGTTTCATCGGCTGAAAGGTACTTGCCCTCATAAACAGCACCTGCTGCATTCAGAATGTACACCTGATTACTGTCATTCTCAGCAAAGCCGATCTCGAAATCCTGCGATGTGTAAACATCGGTAACTGTGAGAAGTGTCCAGTTCATACCGTCTTCATCTGTATTGGTTTCGGCTGTGTATGTTCCGCAGATAACATCTCCCGAACCGTCAGGGCTGTATACGAAAAGTGAAGCCATCGGTGTGCCCGAAGGAGCTGTGAACATCGAGAAAACAAGCTCATTCTGGTTTTCATCGGCAGCATAAACGCCTACGCTTATCATATCGGAAGTAACATCGAGAAGTGTGAATTCGCCCGATGTGCCGGCATCAGCGGTTTCGCCCTCATCGGAAGCCTCAGCTTCATCTGCTCCGTCTGTTTCTTCAACGTCAGCCGCAGCCGCATTGTTCGGCTCGGAATAATCATCGGCAACATCGCCGTCACCGCAGGCAGCCATTGTAACTGCGAGCATACACATTGCAAGGATCGCTGTAATTTTCTTTTTCATAATTTTATCTCTCCCAAAAATATTCTATGCGTTATTTGCATTGTCCTTATTTTATCACTTCAAAGAAATAATTT
>UQQA01000181.1 GCA_900543105.1 uncultured Ruminococcus sp.
TTTTTCCAGAACGAGCATTGAGAATACCGAAGTTCCTGCGGAAACATTGCCCGTTCCCGAACGTACAGCGTTCGCTGCGACCATTCCCGTTCCTGCGTCACCCTCGGGAGGGCAAACGGGAACTCCTGCCTTGAATGTACCCGTCGGGTCGAGGAATTTTGCGCCGCTTTCGGTGAGAAATGCACCCTTTTCACCTGCGAGCTTTACGGGAGGAAGAACCTCCGCAAGCTTTTTGTCAAATCCGTGCGAGGAAAGCTTTTCTTCGGCAGTTCTGAGCATCTCGGCATTGTAATCCGTCCTGCTGACGGGGAAAATTCCCGATGCTTCACCAATTCCGACCGCTCTTTCACCCGTGAGGAGATAATTTATGTAACCGGCGAGAGTTGTTATGTGCGCTGTCTGCGGAATGTGCGCTTCGCCGTTCAGTACAGCCTGATAAAGATGTGCAATGCTCCAGCGCTGGGGAATATTGAAGCCGAGCGCATCACTCAATTCCTCTGCCGCCTGCTTTGTGGTGGTGTTTCGCCAAGTTCTGAACGGAACGAGCAGCCTGTCGTTTTCATCGAAAGCCATATAGCCGTGCATCATTGCCGAAACTCCCATTGCTCCGACGTGCGTGAGCGTTATGCCGTGCTTGTTTTTCACGTCCTCGGCGAGTGAAGCGAAGCAGCTTCTTACGCCGTTGTGGATATCGTCAAGAGAATATGTCCAGTAGCCGTTTTCAAGCTTGTTTTCCCAATCATAGCTGCCCGATGCAGCGGGGGCGTGGTTTTCGTCTGTGAGAACTGCCTTGATTCGGGTCGAGCCAAGCTCAATGCCAAGGCTTGTTTTATCAAGTGAAATCATATCAAAGTATCTCCTTTATCCTTTTTTATCGTTTCAAAGAAGCTATCGCATCGAGCATTTCAAGCTGCTGTTCAAATGTATTCAGCTCTGTTTTATCATCGATCACAACAAGCTCCGTGTCGGTCATCTTTGCGAATAAACGAATATCATCAGCCGTGAGCGCAGTCGAAACAACAGCGTGATGTGCGCCGCCTGCGTATATCCAAGCCGCCGAGCCTGTCGCAAAGTCGGGTTTAAGCTTCCACATTACTCTTGCAACGGGGAGCTTCGGCATTGGCTCAGGCTGCTTTACGAGGGTTATCTCTGCGCAGACAAGTCTGAAACGGTCGCCCATATCTATCATTGAAACTGCAATGCCCTCGCCCGTTGTTCCCTCAAAAACAAGACGTGCGGGGTCAGCTTTTCCGCCAATGCCGAGGGGATGAACTTCTATCCTTGGCTTTTCAGCTGCGAACACCGGCGAAACTTCGAGCATATGCGAAGCAAGCTCGGTTTCCTCACCCTCGGGGAGATCGTATGTATAGTCCTCGAGAAATCCCGTTGCGCCATTTCTTCCCTCTGCCATTTTGCAGAGAACTGCGGCAAGAGCGGCTGTTTTGTAGTCGCCCTCAGGACCGAAGCCAACCCCCTTTGCCATGATATTCTGTGCAGCAATTCCCGGGAGCTGTTCAAGTCCGTTGAGGTCTTGGAACGTGTCCGTAAATGCGGAGATGTTTTCTTTTTTGAGGAACCTGTCAAGAGCGGCTTCGTACTTTGCCTGAACTCTTACTGCGGAAATGTTGTCGGTGTTCATTTCGTACTTCTCGGCATATTCAGCCATCTTTGCGTCAACTTCTTCATCGGTCACTTCGGAGATGATGCAGCAAAGGTCGCCGATGCCGTAGTAGTTGACGTTCCAGCCGTACTTTATCTCGCTCTCCACCCTGTCGCCGTCCGTAACCGCAACGTCACGCATATTGTTGCCGAACATTGCAACTCTCATTCCCCTGCCGAAATCAACAGCGGCGGCAGCCTGAGCAAAGCGGCGAACCTTTTCCACAACATCGCCGTGCTTGTAATAGCCCGAAACGACCTCACGCTTTATGCCGAGCCGTGTGCAGATAAAGCCGAATTCCCTGTCACCGTGTGCGGACTGATTGAGATTCATAAAATCCATATCGATGCTGTCATAAGGCAGTCTTTCGTTATGCTGTGTGTGAAGGTGTAGCATCGGCTTGCGGAGCGCTTTAAGTGCGGTTATCCACATTTTCGCAGGTGAAAACGTGTGCATCCACATTATAACGCCGATACATTCGCTGTCGGACGAAGCTTTCGTGCAAACGCTTACGGCTTCACTGCTGTTCCGTACAACCGGCTGAAAAACGACCTCTGCGATATTTTCAAGCTTTTCGCTCAGAAATGCCGCCATTTCCTGCGAATCCTCAGCCGCCTGCGCAAGAGTTTCCTCGCCGTAAAGATCCTGACTTCCCGTGATAAAATATAATTTCTTCATTTCTTTTCCTCCGCTCAGAATTAGTATAGGTCATCAATTTTATTATAGCTTACAGAAGAAATTTTTTCAAGAAGCTTATTCGCCGATTATGGACATTTATTAACCTTTATGCTATAATATAGCTTGGGTGATGCAAAAATGATAGCAAAATATGAACAAAGCGTTCTCTCGGGACGTTCGCAGGTGTCCGTCCAGCGTTACGGGGGATTACAGAATCTTCCGCACTGGCACATCGAAAGCGAGCTTATTTTCGCCGAAAAAGGCTCTGCCGAGGTTATGACGGACAACAATTTGTACGGCTTATCCGAAGGATACTGCGTTTTTATACGAAGCGGAGCTGTGCATTACATCAAAGCCGAATCGGACAGCGTTATTTCCGTTATGAAGATAGATTCGCAACTCATCTCAGCCGAATTCGGGATGCTTGCGCCCGTCTGCCCTTTGCTTGAAAGAAAATATGAAGTTTCCGAAGCTTTTGAAAAAATAAGACAGGAGATATCCAACGGTGAAAAATATTACGAGGTGATATGCTCGGGACTTGCGCTCGCTCTGACCGCCGAAATTTTCCGAAACGAAAAAACATCTTCGTCAGAGATTTCTTCGGGAAGCGGCGCATATAAAAAGCTTCTGCGGCTCATCTCCGAGCGCTTTGCCGACATAACCTTTGACGAAGCGGCAGAGATAATGTGCTTCAGCAAGCCTTATTTCTCAAAATATTTCCGCCGAATGTCGGGAATGACCTTTTCGGAGTATCTCAACATCGTCCGAGTGAGCGAAGCCGTGAAAATGCTCTCCAAAGGCAATATGTCCGCAGGTGAAACGGCAGTTGCGGCAGGCTTTGGCACGATACGCAGCTTCAACCGCGTTTTCAAGCAGTACACGGGCTTTACGCCGCGCGAACTGCCCGATGATTTCGTCTTTATCGGCGAGGATCGGGGTACGGACAGCGACAGCTTTGACCCGACCCTCCCCGTTTCAAAAATATTGTAAAAAA
>UQQA01000182.1 GCA_900543105.1 uncultured Ruminococcus sp.
CAGGCATATCCTTGATAAACATTGTACGGGCATACTTGTTGTTCCACATAAAGTAATCCTTTTTGAACTCAAAATAATCGGGACAACAATACGCTCTTTCTGCCTGACGCTTAAAGTCTTTATCATCGAACTCACGGATTTTTTCATCAACATTTCTGAAAATATCCTTGAGAAGATTTATTCTGTCATTGCTTGTGAGTGGTGTAATGATTGAATCGATTTTCTTGAAAGCGTTTGCAAGTTCCAAGTCGATAGTTACGAACTTTGCCTGCGCCGCTTCAAGGTCAGCCGCCTGAACTGTTACGGTCAGATACTTGTTACGAATAATGCCGTTCTGTCCCTGTTCCATCTTCTCAACCAGCATATCATTGTAAACGTCAATATAGTGGTCGAAGCTGTCACCATTGTGACGGAGCAGAACCATTTTATTGAAATTCTCTTTATTCACACGGTTGTTGTGAACCGTAATCTGAATGTCGGCGGAAGTGTCAAAGGTATTGATAACGGAACAGTATGCAAGGAAAATTGCTTCCTGTTCCTCCTGCTTTGCGATAGTGTAATTCACATCTTCAAAACGGTATGTCTTGCTGAATTTATTTTCATCAACCTTGAAAAGATACTTGTCGCAGACACGCTTATATGGGAGCGTTTTCTGTGTTGTTTTCGGTACAACACGCTTATTCTTTGTACGCTTCTTTTTAGGCTTTTTACGTTTCTGCTTATTAAGACGGATTGCGTCACGTTCCCTTGCGGAGAGCTGTGAAATATCACTCTCATCGGTCAGCTTTTTCTTTTTGTTTTTCATAAAGTAGACCGCCGCCGCAACTGCTGCACCGAATACACCCGCAAGGAGCAGAAATCCCGCTATGCTGTTGCTCCGATTAGGAACTTTTTCAGCAGTTTCGGGAACAACTGTAATTGCTGATGTTTCAGTGGAGGTAACAGCTTCAGATGTTGCACTCACCATTGTCATTTCACTCACCCTTGTTTCCGACGGAACTGACGATACTGCTGTTTCTGTTCCCTCGGTTTCTGATTCTTCGGGAACTTCCGTAACTGCTGTAACTGCCAGCCCTGTTTCTGTCGGCAAGGGTAATTTTTCTGTCTGTGTGAACTCATCACTATGTACCTCCGTTATAGTTGTAAGCTCCGTTTCGTGAGCAAGATATTCTGTTTTTGTATATACAGGAACAGACTTTTTTGTTTGTGCTTCCGTAGCTTTGGCGGTTGTTTCAGCCGCCGTTGACTGCCAGACCTTCGTTGTTGTTCCGGGTTCATCTGCATATATTTCAACGGGAACTCCGTCCTCGTCAAGTATTTCCTCGTAATCTTCTTCCAAGAGGATTTCTTCATCGTAAACAAAATTATCCACGTCTGATACCTGCCTTTCTTAAGAATCTCTTTAATGCCGATTTGCTTTCCTTTTCTTCAATTTCAGCCGCAAGCTCGTCCGATATGTATTCATTGCGAAGCTCCATAAAAATCGGCTCATAGGAATACACTCGTTTCTGCGGCGTGAAACTGTGATATATGAACTCAACAGCGAACTGCTCAAAGGTCATATCATTGTAACGGAAAAAGCCTGCAAGCATAAGCGGTGCGGCAATAAGAATTACCAGCCACGACAACGCTTCCTGCGGCAAAAATTTATTGCCAAAGATATACAGTGGGACACAGATAAGGAGTGCCACGCCTGCACAAATACATTGCCGAAGCGTTAAACCGAAAAACAGCTTTTCACGGTAGTTTTTAATCTCTTTCGGAATACGGATTTCAATCATAATTGCCATCCCCCCAATCCTTTGTTGTCTGCCTGTCCTCGAACTTGGACAACGTGTACGCAAGGTACACACCGCTTACCAAGCCTATGATTATAAAAGCGACAATAATAATCTCAAACATCATCGGAATACCCTCCTTTGACAGTTATTCAGGTTCCCTTTCTCTTACGGCGGATAACACATACCGCCGTACAGATACCGCCTGTGATTACAGCAATTCCTACTGCAATCATTACAACAACACATTTTTTTTCATCATAAAAGCTCCTTTCAGCTGACCCATTCCACGATTTTGCAGATTATATATATAATGGATACCGTTCCTGCAATAATCATCGTAATGGGATAAATATCTTCGTAGCGAATTTTCATAGTATTATCCTTTGCTATGCACCGACAGCCTGCCTTGCCCATTGTCCGCTTTTAGCAACGCCCAATGCCAGAGCAAGTGCCGTTATTGTTATTCCCATTGAATCCGTTCCTCCCAGCAGTTCCGCAACCTGTGAAAAGGCGTAGAACATTACAATCACCACAAGCCCTTGCAAACAGACAGCCGCATAGCTTTTGATAAAAGCCTTTGCGCTATCGTGCCAGCCTTCGCCTGCAAATGTTGCAAGCGGAATGGGAGAAATTACGGTATATACGATAATTTCAAACAATCTGCCGATAAGGATAAGATTTATTACCCAACAAGCGCCCATAAGAATAAAAAACGTCGGCATTGCTTCAAGATATTTCATAAGATAATTAAGGTTCAGAAATCCTGCGTCCGCAGGCTGAGCAATTATAGCGTCGGTGTTGAATGATGACAGAAATCCGTAATTCGTTTCACCCAGTGTTTCCGCTATGGAATTAAAGCCGTTAAACAGAATACCCATAATTCCTCTTGCATTCTGAACTATCACCTTAGCAAGAATAAACTTGAAAAACAGTTTGAACACCTGCTCATAGCTTTGTATTTTCAACAGCATAGCGTCATTACATAGCTGTATCGCAAAGAACATTGATACCAGTACGAGAGCCACACCCTCTACTGCTGTCATAGCTGTATCGATTACCGTAATACTGCTGTCAAATGGAGATATTGTCAGGGCATTTATAGCGTTATCAAATGTGTAGTTTATTACGTCGAGCCAAGTTCTGACCCATTCTTCAATGGTTGCCCATTCAATCATTGTCCCTGTCAGCTCCTTTCAGTAAATTTCGGAAAAGCCTCTGCCACTGCGGAAGCTTCTCCGAAAAGGCTTGCACTTACGCTGTGAACATATCGTAAGCCTTTGCAACAGCGAATACGATGAAGCCTGAAGCAAGGCACATAAGACCTCTTGTCTTACCGTCGGCGGAATCGTCCTTGAAGCCCATAGCAAACTGGACAGCACCGATGAAGCCGATAACAAGACCGATTCTTGCTACCCAGTCAACGATAA
>UQQA01000183.1 GCA_900543105.1 uncultured Ruminococcus sp.
CGCTGCATCGCAAAAATCAATAGCCAAAAGGGGGATTTTTTTAATTCGGAATTCGGAATTCGGAATGCGGAATTTTTTATGCTCCGCATATTTACATATAAAGCCGAAATCCCTTAGGGGCGAATTCTATATCCGCCCGTTACAAACCTTGTATTTTAGGCATTTTTCGTTCCTAATTTCGTCAGAATTTTTGGCATATAATTAATTTTGCAAACAAAACAGCGATTTTTTCATTCAGAGAAAAAAGCGCCTTGCGGCGCAGGACGTGCGACTGTCCCCTACATTAATATTCGTTCAATATATAGGAACGGGCGGATATGGAATCCGCACCTACGAAAATGGTGTTCTGCCGTGAATTTACGGAGCAAAAATAATTCCGAATTCCGAATTCCGCATTCCGAATTTTAAAAGTTCTTCCACCCGACCTCATTCCTGCTCATCACAGTAAAAGTCGAACCGTAGAGCGCTGTTGCAATGTAAGCATCAATGCGGCGAATGTCCGATTCCGTCTGCGAAAGTGCATCAAGTACCATGCAGATGTTCTCCGATGTAAGCTTGCGGAAACGCTCCGCCGCAGTCTTCTCGGGAACGACCTTGCCCTCAAAAGTCACCCTCCTGCGAAGAGCTATCACCTCCGCAATGATGTCACGGATCTCTTCCAAAGAGCCTGCCGAAAGCGGATAACGTGCTTTCAGCGTATCAAGCTCCAGAACCTCGTCCAAATGCTCCTTTAAATTTGTGCTGTCCGAAATTCCCGTCACATCATTCACGCCCGTCTGATTAGGATAGGTCTTGATATTTTCAAGCTGACTATTTTCGTTCTGATTATGATAAGTCTTGATAGAAGCCGCTTTGCCGACAGCCTGAACCTCGCTTTTGCCTGCCTTTGAAGCCGTGTTTTCCGCCAACTGAATACCGCCGTTCACAACATCAAAAGAGTCGTCCTCACACCCCGATATTTCGTTCACATATATCAAAGTCGGACGGGCAAGGTACTGCTTTTTCTGCTCAATCAAACCTGCCGCTTCAAGCTCCGAGTAAACACGTGCCGCCTTGTCCTTGCCGAAGCCAAGCACCCGACACGCCTCATCTCGGGTGAAAATTATGTACACCCTGCCGCGTTCATCGCGCCAGCCGTTCATCTCGGAAAGCTTCATTCGGTCAAGCATAAGCGCATATAAAAGCTTGCCGTCACTCGATATCCCGCTGTATTTTTCGGAAAAGATACCCTGCGGAAGCTTGTAAAACTGTCCCTCCATTTTATAACCCCTTTTATGTTTTTTTCTTAATTTTACAACGGATGGGGACTAACATACAATCACATATTTGTTGTGCAATTTAGACAAAATTATTTATAATACTAAACACCAATAAAACTATAGACAAAAAATCGGCGCAAAACCCATATATCAGATTTTTGCTTGATTTTTGTATAGTTTTTAATTGGTGTTTAGTATAAATGCCGTTGCGGAAAATCGTACTCCGCAAAAATTACGCATTAAAAAACCGTTGACTTTTTGCGAGAAAAATTGTATAATTAAGCTGATAAAATACACTATATATGTAAAGGTGGTCAAAAAATGAACAAAAAAGAGCTTGCCGAGATAAAGAAAAATTTTGGCGAACACAGCGGTTTTTTCACGCTCAACCGTGTGCTTACCGCTTACATAGATACGCAGAAAAACGTCCGCTGTCAGACGAACGAGCTTTACTCCCTCACTCCCGAGGAGATCGGCGCAGTGCTTATGGAGTCGCTCTCAAAGGTGTTCAAGGGCAGCCTCGGCAAAGGCTTGCTCGAATATCCTTTTCCCCGTGAGCAGTATGACGAGGGCGGTTCGCAGAGAGTTTTGTGGGAGGCTGTCAAGACAAAGCTTGCCGATGAAACAGCCTGCGCAGCACTTCTGGAAAAAATTATAAATAATCTTGCTTATGAGCCTGCATATACTATCATCATCGGACACTGCTCCTACAGCATAATGTCGCGCGATAAGAACGATGACGACCTCGGAACGGCTGCCGATGAGTACAATTTCATCGTCTGCGCGGTTTGTCCTGCCGTTACAAATGACGACGGACTTATGTTTGACGGCGACTCAAACTCTATCTCGAAGAAGTCAAACACCGAGCTTGTTATAGCAAGAGAGCCTACAGACGGCTTCTTCTATCCCGTTTTCAGCGACAGAGCGCCCGATGTCAACAGCGTTATGTACTTCACCAAAACGCCGAGAAAGCCTAACGTTTCGTTCGTCAATGATGTCCTCGGCTGCGAGTTCAGAATGAGCGCAAACGGCGAGAAGAAAACGTTCCAGCAAGTAATGCATGATGTCTGCGGTGATGAACTCAACTACACCGTCATCACGCAGGTGAACGAAAAGCTCCGTGAGTTTGTTCAGGAGGCAAAAAACGATACCGAGCTGCCCGTTGTTGACGGAAACAGGCTTTACAATATCCTCTCCGATTCGGGCGTGAGTGATGAAAAGCTGGAGGGACTGAAAACTATCTTTGAGAACAAGGTAAGCGGCGGTGCTTTGACCGCAACGAACCTTGTCGAGCCTAAGACAAAGCTTTCCACCCCCGAGATAACTGTCAGCATCAGCAAGGACGCGACCGACAAGGTAAGAACCACGACTATGGACGGCAGACGATGCCTTATCATTGACCTTGACGACCCTGCGATCGAGATAAACGGACTTGCAACACGCATAAAGGGCAATTCTATATAAAAAGGAATGATAAATATGGTAACAACAGTAACAGTTGAAAATTTTGAGCAGGAAGTTCTCAGATCGGACAAGCCTGTGCTTGTTGACTTCTGGGCATCATGGTGCGGACCGTGTATGATGATGTCCCCGATAGTTGACGAGCTTTCCGAGGAAGAAAACGGCGTAAAATTCTGCAAAGTGAACGTTGATGAAGAAATGCCGCTCGCCGCAAAATTCGGAATTGAAAGTATTCCGTCACTTCTTCTCTTTGAGAACGGCAGATTCAAGGATCAGATAGTTGGTGCAGTTCCGAAAGCACAGCTTAAACAGTTTATCGGAAAGTAAATATTAATGCGTAATGCGTAATTCGTAATGCGTAATTATTTGCAAAGCTCAAATTTATAGGGACAATGCGAAGCCAAGCAGCTGGTCGAGCTG
>UQQA01000184.1 GCA_900543105.1 uncultured Ruminococcus sp.
AGTCCATGGACAAGCTAGACCTGTTCGGCACCATCGACGCCTGCGTGTCCAGCCTGGACAGCCTGAACTACGTCACCTGTACCGGGTTCGCCCTTGGTACGAATCATGGATGCCCCTTCCGCGATACGGCGGAGCGCTTCGCCGAGGTCTTTCGCACCGCAAACGAACGGAACATCGAATTCGCGCTTGTTGATGTGATATTTGTCATCGGCAGGGGAGAGAACTTCCGATTCATCGATGTAGTCGATCTCGATCGCTTGCAGGATCTGTGCCTCTGCGAAATGACCGATACGGCACTTTGCCATTACAGGAATGGAAACGGCATTCTGGATCCCCTTTATCATCTTGGGGTCGCTCATTCTTGAAACACCGCCTGCCGCTCTTATGTCAGCAGGAATTCTTTCAAGTGCCATTACAGCGCAAGCGCCTGCAGCTTCTGCGATCTTAGCCTGCTCGGGAGTGGTAACGTCCATAATAACGCCGCCCTTGAGCATCTGCGCGAGGTTTTTATTCAATTCATATCTTACGTTTGCCATATTGATTGTCCTTTCTCTATCGGAACGGTAAGTTTATGCCTTTATTATAGGAAAATTTTTTCGCACGGTCAAATTATGTCGTAAACGTTTTATTTTGTACAAAAATATAATTGATGCATAAATTTTGATAGTTTGGACTTTGGCAAAATGTGAAAAATGACAATGGAATAGTAACGGTGATTTGTTACTGAAAAGCTTGCTGTTAAAACTTACAAAATCTATCGGTAAAGATATGGATAAGTTGTCAGAAATGCAGAATAATACTAAACACCAATAAAATACAGGAAAAAATCTGCGCCGAAATCCAATATAAACCTGTTTTCAACATCAACCTGTTTTTAACAGCTACAAGATTGTCGGCTTGATTTTTTCTGAATTTTAAATGGTGTTTAGTATAAATTTATCTGTTAAAGCAAATGAAAAGTGAGAAAATATATTGATTTGACAGCGGTTGATAAAGCTGTTATAATAAAAAAGACGAAAGGAAGTGGAAAATGGCGTATTACCTTATGAATAAAGACGTTCCGTGGCTTTGGTTCAGCTGTGAGCGTGATGAATATGATGATGTTCGGCTTGATGAGCTTGAATGGTTCACAGATATCAGACCGTTGGGTTATTCCGACCTTTCCGACCTCCTTAACAGACGAAAAGCGCCAAATCACCGAAAGCATATCGAACAACTTCTTGAAAGATACGGCTGTGCGGATATTGACGGCTTCATAAAGGTCACACACGCTGTTTCGCTGCCTTTAAGCTCCGCAAAGTCATAACGAAAATTTGCGTATAATACGAAGTATTATTTGTTTCAGTTTTTTGAGAACCCCAGATGATATTTCTGCGGCAGTATTTTCTTGAAAGGGGCAAAATCATGGCAAATATAACAGCAAAATTTTTCTCAAATTCACTCAACCGAAAAATTACCTTTGAAATGTATATTCCGAATGACGAGCCGTGCGAAAGCGGCGAAAAAATGAGAACGCTTTTCCTGCTTCACGGCTATACGGGGGAGGCGAACAACTGGGTCCCCGAGGAACTGGCGAAGAAATACAATTTCGCGGTCGTCGTTCCGAACGGGGAGAACAGCTTCTGGCTGGACGGACTTTCCACGGGACATAAATACTGCACCTTTGTCGGGGACGAGCTTGTGAAGTTCGTCCGCCGCACATTCGGACTTGCAATAAGTGCCGATGAAACCTACATAATGGGACTTTCAATGGGCGGTTTCGGTGCGCTCCATACAGCGCTGACCTATCCGGAAAATTTCGGCAAAACTGCGGCGATGTCTTCTGCACTTATCGTACACGAAATTGCGCATTTGAAGTCGGGCGAAAACAACGGCGTTGCAAACTATGACTATTACCGAGAGTGCTTTGGCGAACTTGAAACGGCAGAAGAACGCGACAGCAACCCCGAAGTCCTGGCAAAAAAGCTTAACGAAAGCGGCAGACTTCCGGAAATTTTTATGAGCTGCGGAACGGAGGATTTTCTGCTTGAAAACAACCGAGCTTTTCATAATTACCTTAAAAGCATCGATGCGCCGCACGTTTATCTCGAAAGCAAGGGCGCACATGATATGACTTTCTGGAGTGAATACACGGAGAAATTTGTTCAGATGATGTTTGAGTAAAATGACATAAAAACAAGCCCTCCGACTTTTGAACGGAGGCTTGACTTTATATTTTATTGGTGTTTAGTATTAGCATAATGAAGTGTGTTTGTCAAGCGTTGGGAGAGGATCTTTCACGGGCAAAAAGCATTGTGATCCGTCTGCCGATATGATATAATACTATTGAAAAAATCATCGCAAAATCTCAAATTTCAACCGTCAGTTCAGGCAGATATCAGGCTTTTCGCCGAGTGAATACAGGAGCAGGTCAGAACGATGAAACAGAACGAATACACCAACGTTACCCACGGCTTTCCGCCGTTTTACAGCGAAAGCTCCAAGCTGCTCATTCTCGGCAGCTTTCCGTCCGTAAAGTCAAGGGAAGACGGCTTTTTCTACGGACACCCACAGAACCGTTTCTGGAAAATGCTCGCCGCTATCTACGGTGAAGCTTTGCCGACCGATATAACGCAGAAAAAAGTCTTGCTCGAACGGCATAATATCGCGCTTTATGATGTTATTTACAGCTGCGATATAGTCGGTTCGAGCGACAGCAGCATAAAGAATGTCATTCCTGCAAATTTGAGTGAAATTATCGGAATTTCGCAGGTCGAACGGATAATTCTGAACGGAAAAACGGCGGAGAAATTCTTTCGGAAGTATCAGGACAGTTCGCTTTTCGATATGGCGGCTGTTATGCCCTCGACAAGCCCTGCGAATGCGGCTTTTTCGCTCCAAAGGCTTATTGAGGTGTGGGGTGAGGCGCTTCTTCGCGTAAATTGTTAAACGGAAAAAACTGTGATTGCTGAACTTGACGAAAAATTTTACCCATTATCGTCTTATTGCACAAACTTTTGATAAATTTATTGTAAAATCTTGAAAAAACCGCAGAAATGTAATATAATATTT
>UQQA01000185.1 GCA_900543105.1 uncultured Ruminococcus sp.
CTCCTCGGCTATCTCAGTCGGGGAGGATTTTTTTTAATATATTATAGTATACCCTTTAAAATTTGTGTAACAGCTTTTTCGTTGACAAAACTTGCCGGAAGTGATATAATTGTTTCGAATTTTTGGTTTATGAAAAAGAGGTTTGTGAAAAAATGAAGTATCTTAAACAATTCGGCATTATACTTGCGATCTCGTTTATCGGCGAGATACTCAACGCAGTTCTGCCGCTGCCTATCCCTGCGGGAATTTACGGGATAGTGCTGCTCTTTATCCTGCTCGAAACAAAGGTCATAAAGCTTGAAGCGGTCAGGGAAACGGGAAATTTGCTCATCGACATTATGCCCGTTATGCTCGTACCGCCCGCTGTTGAGCTTATGGACTACTGGGGTATTGTCAAGCCGCAGGTTCTCAAATATGTCATTGCGACGGTCATTTCGACTATAATTGTAATGATAGTTTCGGGACTTGTGACAGAGGGCATTATACGTTTGAGAAAGAAGGCGAAGTCCGAATGAAAGAAATGCTGACAAATTCCGTGTTTTTCGGGGTATTTATAAGCGTTGGCTCATACATACTTGCCGACATACTCAAAAACAAGTTCAAAACTCCGCTTTTGAATCCGCTGCTCATTTCAACGGCGGTGACAATTGCTGTTCTTGCACTCGGAGGAATGGATTATGAGAGCTATCAGACTGGCGGAAAGTACCTTAATTACTTCCTCACGCCTGCGACGGTCTGCCTTGCGATACCGCTTTATGAACAGTTTGAAAAGCTGAAAAAGAACGCAGCTGCGATAATGATTGGAATAATCTCGGGTATGCTGACAAGCTTCTGCTCGATACTCGTTATGGCGCTGATTATGAAATTCTCGCACGAAGAATATGTAACGTTCCTGCCGAAGTCTATCACAACGGCGATCGGCGTTGGCGTTTCGGAGGAGATCGGCGGTTATGTCGGCGTTACGGCGGCTGTTATCGTTATAACGGGTATTCTCGGAAACATCATTGCAGATGGCATTTTCAAGCTTTTCCACATCAACGAACCCGTTGCAAAAGGAGTTGCACTCGGAACATCTTCGCATATCCTCGGCACGGTCAAGGCACTTGAACTCGGCGAAACGGAGGGAGCTATCAGCTCGCTTTCCGTTGTTACGGCAGGACTTATGACGGTTATTTTCGCACCGATATTTGCTAACTTTATTTAAGGAGATAGGATATGTACAAACTTGCGGTTTTTGATATGGACGGAACGATTCTTGACACGCTTGAAGACTTAAAGGACAGCACGAATTTTGCGCTCGAAAAGTGCGGTTATCCGACGAGGAGCTATGACGAGGTGCGCAGATTCGTAGGAAACGGCATCAGAAAGCTCATCGAACGTGCAGTTCCCGAGGGACTGACCGTTGAGCAGATCGACCGTGTACACGAAGTCTTCACGGAGCATTACAAGGTGCATTGCGCTGACACGACCAAGGCTTATGACGGCATCAAGCCGCTTTTGGAAAAGCTTCGTGCAAGCGGCGTAAAGACGGCTGTTGTTTCAAACAAGGCTGACTACGGCGTTCAGGAGCTTTGCAAGGAATATTTCGACGGACTTTTCGATTATGCTGTCGGCGAACGTGAGGGCATACGCAGAAAGCCTGCGCCCGATGCTGTGAACGAGGCTTTGAGGGTTCTCGGTATCGACAAGAGCGAGGCTGTTTACATCGGCGACTCGGACGTTGATTTTGAAACGGCGAAAAATGCGGAGCTGCCGTGCATTTCGGTGCTTTGGGGCTTTCGTGACGAAGAATTTCTCCGTGAAAAGGGGGCAACGCTGTTTGTTCGTGACCCTGCGGAGATATATGATATTATAATGACTTGAAAGGCGGTATAAAATGTACACACCTAACGAAAAACGATACGAAAAAATGGTTTACAACCGATGCGGAAAGAGCGGTTTGAGGCTTTCGGCGGTTTCGCTTGGCTTATGGCAGAATTTCGGTCATACCGGCGTTTTTGCGAACATGGAAGAAATGGTTCACACGGCGTTTGACCTCGGCATTGTACATTTTGACCTTGCGAACAACTACGGAAACCCTTACAACGGCAGTGCAGAGGAAAATTTCGGCATGATACTGGACAGGGGAATGAGAGAGTTCCGTGACGAGCTTTGCATTTCGACAAAGGCAGGCTATGAGATGTGGGAAGGCCCTTACGGTGACAAAAACGGCTCAAGAAAGTACCTCACCGCTTCGCTCGACCAGAGCCTTAAACGAATGAAGCTTGACTATGTTGATATTTTCTATCATCATATTTTCGACCCGAACACGCCGCTTGAAGAAACTGCGCTTGCGCTTGACAATGCTGTTCGTCAGGGCAAGGCGCTTTATGTCGGCATTTCCAACTACAACACTCAGCAGACAAAGGAGATCACGGCTATTTTTAAGGAGCTGCACACGCCGTTTATCGTTAATCAGCCGTCCTATTCGATGCTCAACCGCTGGATAGAGCGTGACGGATTGGATAAATATGCCGAGGAAAACGGTATTGGACTTGCGGTATTTTCGCCGCTTTATCAGGGTTTCCTCACTGGACGCTATTTAAAGGGTATCCCTGCGGATTCCCGTGTTGGCAAGGGTGCGACATGGATAGGCAATGAGCTTGACGATAAAATGGTTGACCGTCTTAACAGGCTCAATTCCATTGCATTAAAGAGGGGACAGACCTTATCGCAGATGGCACTTTCATGGGTGCTTCACAACAAGGCTGTTGCGACTGTGCTTATCGGTGCGAGCCGTCCCGAGCAGATAAAGGAAAATGCTGTCTGCATTGAACATCTTGATTTCACCGATGCGGAGATAAATGAGATAGAAGAGCTTATAAAATAAGAAAACAGCGTACATTCGCATTTGTGAATGTACGCTGTATTTATACTAATTCTCGATCAACCTATAGACAAACTCTCGGCTATAATAAGTTCATT
>UQQA01000186.1 GCA_900543105.1 uncultured Ruminococcus sp.
TGAGTTCACAGCCAAGTCTGATACAGACAGGCGGGCAGGTTTCTGCCCCGTCTGTAAAAACGGCGGTTGATAACAGCTTCATAAAGACGCAGAGAAGCACGGAATACATACGCACTTCAAGACTTACATATTCCGACAGCGTTAAGGAGGTTTTTAAGGTTTCGGAAAATCTTGAAGAAAAGGTACTTGAAGCGGATAAGCTGTGGCGAAAAAGGGTCAAAGCCCGTGCTATCGGCATTAAACAGCGTGGACTTGAAAATCAGAAATACACAACAGCCGAAACGGACAGCGAGGGTTCGGAAGCCATTGAAATGGTCAAGACCGTTCAGAGTGCAGGCAGTACGGTTGCACAGACGGGCGGTATGCTCCGAACAGCCGTGAAAAGCACCTCAAACGGTATCGGCAGTATAAAGACTATGGTTAAAAACGGTGTGAAGCTGGGTTCAAGGAAAGACATTGCCAAAATAGCAACCTCGGTCAGAGGAATCGTTGCAAATGTGGCAAAGGATACGGGACAGCAACTTTTGAAAACCAAGATTGACAAATCAAAGATTACCGATACAGGAACGGAAACCATAAAGCAGGGACTTACGGAAATTCGTTATGTTGACAATGCCCGCAAAGCCGTTCTCAATACTGCCCGTACAACCGTTAAGGGTGGTTATTCTATAAAAAATATGCCGAAGGATACTCGTGTTCATGCTAAGAAAATAAAGAAGAATGCAAAACGTACAAAGAAAGCTGTTAAGGCAACTGCGGCAGTTATCAAGAAAGTTTTTACATCAAAAATAGGCTTGATAATTCTCGGTATTATTGCAGCTCTGCTGCTTATCGTTGTTCTTGTAACGGGAATTGTGTCAGTAATATTAGCGTTGGTGACAAGTCTGTTTTCGTGGTTAAGCTCTCCCGAAACGGAGAAAAAGGACGAAATAGAGGTGCTGAACGATTATAAAACGGTTATTGTGGAGTATGTGGAGGAAAGGCAGGACGAGGTTGACGAAATCGTTGACGGCTTTGTCTGCGATAGAATTTCCTATCCGCCCTATTCTGAAATCAGCGAGCTTAATCAGTACGGCAACGATGAAATCATAGTAGATAAGCACAATGAGATTATCGCTATCCTTGCAGTTTTGAGATACCGTGAGCTGGAGGTCGAAGCTACGGAAATTGAGTTTAATTTTACAGATGAGGAAATTCAGGCGGTTGTAGATAAGTTCTTCACCTTTGATTATTACAACACATACGCTCATTGCAGCGGCGGTAACTGTAAGAAGAAAGTTACAAGGACGGTATATAACCAAGGAACTCCCGATGAGTATGTGGTAGTGACTACAACCTTTTATTGTGACGTTGAACATCAATGGCTCAACGGCGAGGTTACAAATCACACTCTGGAGGAAGTATTGGCTTCGTATAATTTCAGCGATGAAGAAAAGAACCTGTACAATATGTACTTGGAACAGATAAATAAAATGTTGGGTGGTGGTTGATATGTTTGATTTTTTCAAGAAGATGAAAGACAGTGAGTTTGAAAAGGAAGCTGACAAGCAACAGGGCAAGCCGAAGAATGACAAGGTTTTTACCGCCATTCTCATAGTTTTCGGAGTAATTATTGCCGTCAGCCTCATAACAGGCATAGGCAATATCGGAAGCGGTGCGGCTCAGGATATGAATTTCAATTTCCGTTTCAGCATTTCCGATGGAGTTATCCTCGGCGGTTTTACACTGGCATATATAATCACCAAAATACGAAAGGGGCGGAAATAATGCTGGACAGAGAAACAAAATACACCAAAGAGTTTGCTAAATGCAGAGAAAACATCAAGAGAACCAAGAGCCTGATTGATTATCATAAGAATATGCTCAAAGCCTTTGAGAGTAAGGAAAGTGAGCTTATGTCAAAGCTGGAGAGGGTCAAGATGTCCTCTCTCTGCGACATAATCAACAATGGCGGTTATGACATTGACGCTCTGCGTGAAGCTGTGAAAATCGGAGATTTCAGCGGTATTCTTTCCAAAGATGAAGCTGAACTCGATACACATAATGCAGAAGAAACAGAAGATACAGCGGCAGAAAACGCCGCTGTTATCTCAACCATGGATGAAAGGAAGGATGATGAATGATAAGATATGCAAATATTTCGGCGGATTTAAAAGAAGCTATGCTTAAATTTTGTATGGAGCAGTCCGCCTGTGTAGGATTTGAAGAAGTAAAAAGACTGGTAGATTCGGCTTTCACAACATTCAATAAAATCCCCGAAAAATGGTTTAAGGTTATGCCCGTTTTTAGCTATCTTCTTTATATGAGAGGAAATTATGCGGATGAGATTCTTCCGAACAGCATTAAGGAAAACGGCGTAATTATCGAGAGAGGTATAAACCTCGGTACATTCATTATTGACCACTATTCCTGCGATACAGGCGAAAAGATTGTGCGTGGATATGATGTTGTTTATGACCTTGATAAACGTGAAATAGCACTGATTTACAGAATTGAGGTTATGGATAAGGGAGTAAGAAATCTATACAGAGTTGAAACGGATTTGTTTGAGGATTTCGATGTGTGGCAGTTTATGTTTGATATAACATCCGATATTTCGGATACGCTCAGACGAAAAATAGCTTTTCCCACAACAATTATATTCAAGGGAAAGGAGGCGGTTTAATATGTTCAAACTTATTATTTCAGAAAAGCCCTCGGTTTCCGCTTCCATTGCCTATTGCATAGGAGCAACGGAAAAGATTTCCGAAGGAGATACATTTTACTGGCAGGGCAACGGTTATATTGTAACTAACGCTCTCGAGCACCTGTTTGGAATAGGTATGCCGGAAGATTATGGTTGGGGAAAGTGGGAGATTGAAACGCTTCCTCTCATTCCGCAGGAGTTCAAGCTGTTTCCGCTTAAGGGTTACAGCGGTC
>UQQA01000187.1 GCA_900543105.1 uncultured Ruminococcus sp.
CTGCAACAAAATTATGCTCGAAAATCCGCACACATTTCTTATGAAGACAGGTTCTCAAATATTTTCACAGGCATAAATCAAAGAAAGGAAGCTTTTATATGGAACAGATCATTTTTCGCCCGAAGCTTTATAAATTCGATACCTTTAAGGCATTTGCCGAAGAATTCAAGATAAACGGCAATGATCTTATTCTCACCAACCGCTACATTTATGACCCTTACTCCGACAGCAACAAGTGCGGTGCGCAGGTCATTTATCAGGAAGAATTCGGCGGCGGTGAGCCTACCGACACTATGGTCGATGCGATAATAAACGCAGCTTCAAAGAAGAAATTCGACCGTGTTGTTGCGATCGGCGGCGGAACGGTAATTGACATTGCCAAGGTGCTTTCCGTATCGGACGGCAGCTCCGTTGACAGCCTTTACGACAACAAGGACAGCCTTAAAAAGCTTCACACGCTCATCATTATCCCGACTACCTGCGGCACGGGCAGCGAAGTCACGAACATTTCCATTATCAACCGCACAAGACTTGGCGTAAAAATGGGACTTACATCGGAAAGTATGTTTGCCGATTATGCTGTACTCGTTCCCGAGCTGCTTGCAAAGCTTCCGCTGAAGGTTTTCGGAACAAGCTCAATCGATGCGCTCGTTCACGCTGTTGAATCCTCGCTCTCGCCTAAGGCGACTGTTTACACGAAGCTTATGGGCTACAAGGCTATCGAAATGATAATCACGGGTTATCAGAAGCTTGTAAAAGAGGGTATGGATAAGCTGCCCGAGCTTATGGGTGACTTCCTCACCGCTTCAAATATGGCAGGCTTTGCATTCGGCACGGCAGGCTGTGCAGCAGTTCACGCAATGAGCTATCCTCTCGGCGGCACATATCACGTTCCGCACGGTGAGAGCAACTACGCAATTTTCACGGGCGTTCTCAATAAGTACATGGAAAAGAAGCAGGACGGCGAGATCGCACATCTCAACGCATATCTTGCGGAGCTTCTTCACTGCGATGCAAAGAATGTTTATGATGAGCTTGAAAAACTTCTGAACAACATTCTCCCGAAGAAGCCGCTTCACGAATACGGTGTTACAAAGGAAGATATCACGACATTCACGGATAATGTCATCGCAACGCAGGGCAGACTTACTGCGAACAACTTCGTTCCTCTCAGCAGAGAAGATATGATAGACATTTACAGCAAACTTTACTAAGCAAATATCGAACGTATCGGGCGGAGCAGGCAGCTTCCTCCGCCGAAAGCTTCGCCCGATGCGGTTTTTATCAGATGAAAGGATACCGATATGAAATACACGGAAATGGATAAGCAGGCACTTCTCGATGAAAAGGCAAAATGCCTTGAAAGGCTTGCCGAATATGCGCAGGACGGCAGGCAGCTCGACCTTTCGAGAGGAAAGCCTTCAAAGGAGCAGCTTGAACTGTCGCTGAAAATGCTTGATGTTCTTGACCACAGCAGCATACTTGACAGTGAGAGCGGTCAGGACTGCCGCAATTACGGCGGACTGGACGGAATCCCCGAGGCAAAGCGTCTGCTTGCGCACATGATGGGTACTCATTCGGTGAACACTCTGATAGGCGGAAACAGCAGTCTTACGCTGATGTTTCAGATAATCAGCCACGCTATGACCGACGGAATATGCGGTTCAACGCCGTGGCAGAACATAAAGAACAGAAAGTTCCTCTGTCCAGTCCCCGGATATGACAGACATTTCGCAATAACCGAGCATTTCGGCTTCGCACTTGTACCGATACCGATGAATGATGACGGCCCTGATATGGACTTGGTCGAAAAGCTTGTAAAAAGCGACAGCACGATAAAGGGAATATGGTGTGTTCCGAAATACGAAAATCCGACGGGCATTGTTTACAGCGATGAAGTCGTTCGCAGATTTGCCGCTTTGAAGCCTGCCGCTGAAGATTTCAGAATATTCTGGGACAACGCTTACTGCGTTCACAATTTTGACGGTGAATGTGCCGAGATACCCGACATCATCTCCGAAGCTGAAAAGGCAGGCAACGAGGACATCGTATATGAATTCTGTTCGACGAGCAAAATAACATTCCCGGGTGCAGGAATTTCGGCAGTTGCCGCAAGTCCTGCCAACCTTATAGATATAAAATCGTTTATGAAGTTCGCGACTATCGGTCCTGACAAGCTCAACCAGCTTCGACACGCGCGTTACTTCAAAAACAGCGCAGGACTTCGCGCGCACATGAAAAAGCACGGTGCTATTCTCAAACAGAAGTTTGATGCGATGTATGAAGTGCTTGAAAAAGAGCTTGGCGGACTCGGCATTGCCGACTGGACACACGCCAAGGGCGGCTATTTCTCATCGTTCAACACTATGACAGGCTGCGCAAAGCAGGTGGTCGATATGTGTGCGGAATACGGCGTAAAATTTACCCCGGCAGGAGCAACATATCCGCACGGCTGCGACCCCGAAAACCGAAATATCCGTCTTGCGCCGTCCTTTGCGACCGTTGACGAGATAAAGGACGCAGTTACAGTTTTATCGCTCTGCACAAAGGTTGTCAGCATCGAAAGGCTTATACACTGATCATTCTCCCGATTTGTAAAGCCGATTTTTCAGAAAAAAGCATCTGTTCTCTCTCCGTACAGATGCTTTTTTGTTGTATGGGATAAGTCAAATCGCCCTGCAAACGGCTATAATACGTCGTTTGCAGGGCGGTTTGTGTTTTATCTTATCATCCAAATAACATTTTCTAAATAGTAACTACCGTATGTACTGTAGATTTGGAAATTCCGAATTCTTTTGCGGCGGCACGGACGGTCGC
>UQQA01000188.1 GCA_900543105.1 uncultured Ruminococcus sp.
TTGGATTATTCTATCTGTCGTCTTTGTCTATAGAACGGTTTGGAATTAGTATAAATGTTTTCAAAGCAGCAAATCGGTTTTTATATTCCGATGTATTGTTCAAATTTATAAGTACGCGTTTTGAAGTCAAAGCTTTCGATATAGGGAGAGCCGTTTTTGTATATCCAACGCTGTATATTAAGCCGCCGCAGGCGAAGTTCCTGCGGCGGCTGTTTTGGTTATGTATCAGAAATCAACGTCTGTATCGTAGTAGCAGCACTTAAGAAGCTTTTCCATTTCTTCCTGAGAAGGCTGACGTGGGTTCGAGCCTGTGCAGGCATCGCCGATAGCGTTCTTTGCGATCTCGGGGAGTCTTTCAAGGAATACGTTCTCGGGAACGAAGCCCTGCTCTGTCGGATAGCTGTCTGCGCCGTAATTCTTGATGCAGTGAGGGATTTTGAGTTTATCGTTCATACCTCTGAGGAATTCGATGAGAAGCTTGACCTTTTCATCGTCATTTGCTCCGCCGAGGTGCATATAATCCGCAATTGCGCCGTAACGCTTCTTAGCGGTGGGGTCTTTTGCGTTGAATGCGATAACCTTCGGGAGATACATTGCATTTGCAGCGCCGTGGATAATATGTGCGCCGTAGTCAGCAAATGCTGCGCCGGTTTTATGAGCCATTGAGTGGACGATGCCGAGGAGGGCGTTCGAGAATGCCATACCTGCGAGGCACTGTGCATCGTGCATTCTGTCACGGGCAGCCATATCTCCGTTGTAAGAATCAACGAGGTCAGCCTGTATCATTTCGATAGCGTGGATAGCGAGAGGATCGGAATAGTTGCTGTTTGCGGTCGAAACGTAAGCTTCGATAGCGTGTGTGATAGCGTCCATACCTGTATGGGCAACAAGCTTCTGAGGCATTGTTTCTGCAAGGTCAGGGTCAACGATAGCAACATCGGGAGTTATCTCGAAATCGGCGATAGGGTACTTGATTCCCTTTGAATAGTCTGTGATGATAGAGAATGCGGTTACTTCGGTAGCTGTGCCCGAGGTTGAAGAGATAGCGCAGAATTTAGCTTTTTTACGAAGCTCGGGAATACCGAAAACCTTGCACATATCTTCAAATGTACAATCGGGGTACTCATACTTTATCCACATTGCCTTTGCAGCGTCGATAGGTGAGCCGCCGCCGATAGCAACGATCCAGTCAGGCCCGAAGTCGAGCATAGCCTGAGCGCCCTTCATAACGGTTTCAACAGACGGGTCGGGTTCTACGCCCTCGTAGAGGGCAACTTCCATACCTGCCTGCTTAAGATAATCTTCGGCTTTCTGGAGGAATCCGAAACGCTTCATTGAACCTCCGCCGACAACGATCATTGCCTTTTTGCCCTTAAAAGTTTTAAGGTTCTCAATTGCGCCTTTTCCGAAATACAGATCTCTTGGTAAAGTAAATCTTGCCATAACAAATTCCTCCAATTTTAAGTTAGATTTTAATGAAAAGCATAAAATTATATAAATTGTAGAAAAAGTTTCCACAAAATATGGTTTTTTTATACTTTTTCTATAAAACTATTATAACACAAAAGTTAGGCAAAGTGAAATGCTTTTATTGGAATATTACGTGCAGATTATGGAATAACACTTTTTACGGTGAATTTTATTGTTTGCTTGACAAAAAAGAGAAAAAATGATACTATTAAGGCATATCGCACAGTATTTACTTATATTTTATATGTATATATGGGAAAATCGGGAATATTCACGGTTTGCCCGACAAAAATACGGAAGGAATGGCAAAAATATGAAATGTCCAAATTGCGGATTTGAAAATGAAGAGGGTGCTGCTTTCTGCGGCGGCTGCGGAGAAGATCTTTCTTCGGAAAATATAATGAATGCACTTGATGAAAGTGCGAAACATACAGATGCGAAGGCTGACAAAAAGTCGGTAAAAAAGAAAAAGCGTAAAGAAAAGGCTGCTGACGGCGGAGATGCGGCTGTGAAGAAGTCCAAAGTTAAGCCTGTGCTTATCACGGCGGCTATAATTATAGTGTTGGCGGCGGCTGCGATCTTTGTGCTGATGAATTTGCCGTCGGAGGGCGAGAAGGTATTGAAAAACGTGCCGATAGGCCGCAATCTTGCTTATGCGGAGGCAAAGACGGAAACAGATTTCACAAAAGTATCGAAATATGATGCGGTGAATAAGCTTGGGGATTTCGACAATATCTGTGAGGGCAATCTGACTATTAAGATAGAGGGTGTAAGCTTCCCCGAATGGGCTATCTCGGTTTCGCTGGCGAATGATGAAACTATTGATCGTGTAACATATTATGATTTTTCACAGCTCCAAAAGAACTGGAAAGGTCATCACAGTTCAGAAAAGATAGAGCTTACGGCTGTTGAATATGGAATGAAGCGTAAGGCTGTCGACAGGGCGCTTGGCTTTACGCCGTATTCCATTATAAAGGGTATTGACAACACAGTGACGAATGTTTACAGATACTATTACAGTGATGAAACGAGCGGAAACGATGTTGTATGCAATTATTGTGTTGTATTCAATGATGTTGACGAGAGTGTAAAGAATGTATATGTGAATGAACTGGATTATATTGGATTTATGGCATCGGTAAATTGACAGGTGTTGTCGAATATGCACACAAAATGTTCGAAAAAGCAGAAAATAACACAGCAAAACATAGAACGTCGAAAAAACTATTGACAATTAAGAATAAAAGTGGTAATATA
>UQQA01000189.1 GCA_900543105.1 uncultured Ruminococcus sp.
AGCATTACCGGCAGAAAATGGATTTTGTCTATAGGTTGATTTGGAATTAGTATTAGAGGTGACCTTAAAAAATCCCCACAGAGAACAAAACTCTGTGGGGATTTTTATTGCTTGTTTTTATTTATGATATCATCAGGAAAAAGCGAAGCGGTAAGCAGGTCGGACGGGGAAGTATCGAGTGCATCGGCAATATTGTAGAAAACTTCCATAGAAAAACAGTGCGCAATGTTAGGTGCTTCGATAACGCTCAAAAGTGATCGGCTTATGCCGGCTTTTTCGGCAAGCTTTTCCTGCGAAAGTCCTCTTATTTTTCGCAGTGAAGATATTGCAATGCCAAGCTGAATAAAGCGGTCGTGATTTTTAAAGGATACTTCTTTGCTCATATTTATTTAGCAAGTCCTTTTATAATATTTGCAATGCTGTCAAGATGTTCATTGTCAAGCTTTTTAAGGTCGTTTATGACAGATTGTATTTTCTCGGGTTCTTTGTTATCCGTGTCAAAAAAATCCTTCGGAGATATGTTGAGATATTCGCAGATATAAAAAAATCCCGACATAGAGGGTAAAGCCTTACCGTTTTCGATATTGTTTATATAGCTTGCGTTCTGCCCGATAGAAAGGCTCATATCCCTTGCGGACACGCCTTTATCGTTTCGCAGCTGTGCAAGGCGGAGCGAAAACTCCTTTTCTGTCATACAATCACCTCTGTAATACATTTTATCCTATACACAGGTGATTTATATGTGATACATTCCTTGAATTATGCTTATATATGTGATATAATACGATACGAAGCAAGCAAATGTAGTTTTTGATATTACACAAAGAAAAAATTATTCTTTTTTAATAATATTATCTGGAAAAAGCGAAGCCGTGAGCAGGTCGGACGGCGAAACATCGAGCGCATCGGCGATATCATAAAGCGTTTCGAGCGAAAAGCTGTTTGCGGTATTCGGCGCTTCGATAACGCTAAGAAGCGAGCGGCTTATACCTGCTTTTTCCGCAAGAGCCTCCTGCGACATTCCGCGAAGCTTTCGCAGAGAAGCGATGGCAATGCCAAGCTGTATAAAACGGTCACGATTTTTGAAAGCGACCTCTTTCCTCATATTCCGACCCTCCAAATGATTATACTTACATTATATCGTTTGTCGGGATATTATACTGCACTGTAAGTAATGTACTTGGCTAACAAGTAATACAATAGTATAATAATTTTGACAAAATTATGTTATTTTATGCAAACGCGCGGTTGTAATACTAATTTTTAATCAAAGTGTAGACAAAAAATCGGCGCAAAAGCCATATAAACCTGTTTTTAACAGCTACGAGGTTTTGCTTGATTTTTTGTACACTTTGAGTTTAAAAATAAGTATAAAATACTGTAATTGCGGATTTTTTACTCGGTATAAGTGTTGATTATGCTTCAGAAATAAAGTATAATATAAACATACTCTTAAAGAGTGTAAAATAAGAGGAGGAGAATATTATATGAGAACAAGAAAACCCACCAACGTATTTCTAAGCCTTTTTATGGTGCTGAGTTTGGTGCTGAATTTTTCGGTGCTGTCCGTTTCAGCCGAAGCGAATAAGATAACGCTTTCAAACCTGCCAGCATATTCGGGCGAAGCTTATGTCGAACTGAACGGCAATGTTCCGAACTTTGACAAGTCCGATATGACGACGACAAAGGCGTTTGAAAAGTACAGCGAGATTGACGAATTTGGGCGCTGCGGCGTGGCTTATGCGAACGTCTGCACGGAAACGATGCCGACCGAGAAGCGTGGAAACATCGGAATGATAAAGCCGTCGGGCTGGCATACGGTGAAGTACGACAACGTGGACGGAAAGTATCTTTACAACCGCTGTCACCTCATCGGCTATCAGCTTACGGCGGAAAATGCGAACGAGAAAAATCTTATCACGGGGACAAGATATCTTAATATCGAGGGAATGCTTCCGTTTGAGAATACGGTCGCAGATTACGTTGAGGAAACCGACAATCACGTTCTGTACCGTGTGACACCGATATTCAAGGGCAAAAATCTGCTTGCGAGCGGCGTTCAGATGGAGGCTTACTCCGTTGAGGACAAGGGCAAGGGCGTTTCGTTCAATGTTTATTGCTACAATGTTCAGCCGAATATCGATATCGACTATTCAAACGGTGATAGCAAGCTTGCTGACGGCACTATCGCTTCGATAAAGCTTAATTACACGAAGTATGCCCTCAAAGTCGGACAGTCAAAGACTTTCGTGGCAACGACCTCGCCCGAATCGGCGGCTAAGTCGGTAAAATGGTATTCGAGCAACAGCAAGATCGCGACCGTAAACAGCAAGGGCAAGGTCACAGCCCTGAAAGCAGGCACGGTCACTATCACAGCCAAGACCTCAAACGGCTTAAAGGCGACCTGCAAGGTCACGGTCAAGGCAAAGTCGGGTTCGGCAGTGACGAACAGCACTTTATCGGGAAAGACGACCTACATTCTTAACACAAACACTAAGAAGTTCCATTATCCGTCCTGTTCAAGCGTAAAGCAGATGAAAGACAAGAACAAAAAAGAAGTGACCTGTTCTCGTGACGAAGTTATTGATATGGGATATGACCCGTGCAAGAGATGCGATCCA
>UQQA01000190.1 GCA_900543105.1 uncultured Ruminococcus sp.
CATATCAAATATGTAAATATTATTTTTAGATAAAAGGATTTTATACTAAACATCATTTAAAATTTAGAAAAAATCAAGCCGACAATCTCGGATATATTGGGTTTCGGCGCAGATTTTTCTTTAGAGGTTCTCTTTATTTTATTGGTGTTTAGTATTATACATTAGTGCTTGTCTTTTATTACAGCACAGAAGAATTTCAGTTGAATTTTTCGGGGAAAACAACTTCTTCGACTATTATTGCAGCATCAAGAACGCAGTTATTGCAGGAATGGAGAACGATCTTTGTATCGATGCCTTTGAGAACACGGCAGATAGTTCCGCCTGCGGCTTCCTTGAAGCGTGACATTATTTCTCTGGAAATTTTGGCTGTTGAACCCTTTGAGCTGTTCTTTTCAAGGTCAGCGGTGCTGTTTTTCATACCTGCGAGTGCTACTGCGCCGGTTATTGCTCCGCAAGTGCCCTCGGTCGTACCGAATCCCGAGCCGAAGCCCTCCATTATCTTATACATCGTTTCTTCACTCAGGCCAACAAGGTCGCAGTATGTGCAGGCAACGGCCTGAGCACAGTTATAGCCTTTATTTTTACGTTCTACGGCGAGTTCTGTTCTGCTTTCCATAATTTTTTACCTCTTTCTTATTCATAAAAGCTTGAAAGTACTTCTTTAAGCATTTTTATGTATTCATTTTTAAGTGATTCGGGCGAGATTATCGAGGCCGATCTTCCAAACTGGAAAAGCCATGCAAAAAACGGCGGTTGAGCCTTGATATTTACTTTTATTTTAAAATGGTCGATATCAAGATTTACAATATCTGCGTTTATGCCAAATCGGTCTATAACAGGATTTATGAGCCTTTTGTCGAATTTCAACACAGCTTCAACTGTATTTCCGCTGAACATTGAAAAGGTCGAATTGAGATATTCTGAAATGTTCAGTTCCTGCGGAGATCTTAGCACGGGTTCATCAAGTATTTTTATGTTTGACATACGGTCAACTCGGAAATTTGTGTAGTTTTCGGGATATTTGAGATAGTAAGAAACGAGATAGTATTTTTCATCGTTCCAAGTCAGCGCGCAGGGGGAGCAAACTCTTTCGCCGTCGCGGTAGACTTTTTGCTTGTTCGTGCTGTAATCAAAATAACGGAATGAGATCTGTTTTCCCTCGTTTATGGCTTTATGTATAGTGTCAACGTTTATGTATATCTGTTCGTTCATCGATTTAACACGGTCAACGACCATTACCTGACGTTCGATGAGCATACCATCGTGAACGCCTGCGAGCGACTCAATTTTATGAAGAAGCTGTTCCGATTTCTTTTCTGTCAGAAATTTTGCGGAGCATACCGCGTCTGCGAGAAGCTTCAGCTCGGGCAGTTCAAATTGTCTGCTTGCGATATAGTAGCGGTTGCACTTTCCTTTTACGGTAATAATGTCAAGACCGAATTCTTCAAGAGCTTCGATGTCGCTGTAAACAGATTTTCGCTCTGCACGTATGCCGTCCTCGGCGAGATTTTGTATCATTTCCGCAATTGATACAGGGTGTTCTTCGTCAGTCTTTTCATACAGCATTTTCGCGATATATAAAAGTTTTAGGTGCTGTTTTGGCTGTGTCAAGATATCACTTCCGTTTCAATAAGTTATATCGGACGAATTTTCGATGCTTTTATTATACCATTTTACATAAAGAATTGCAAGAAATAACACCGATTTTGCTGAAAAATGAAAATATAGAGGATAATGTGCGATTTAACAGCGATTTTTCTTGAAAAAATCAACATGTTGTGATATAATTTGTTTATATTTATAAAAATACCGATGAAACACCGGTACTCGGGAGATCGATCATGGGACAATTTGACTATATATTTTTTGACCTTGACGGAACGATGATAGATTCAGGCGACGGGATCACGCTGTCCGTTCAGTATGCCTTAAAGAAAATGGGGATAATTGAAAAAGAATTGAGTGCGCTCAAAGTATTTGTAGGTCCTCCGCTCAAGGATTCTTTTATGTATTATTACGGCTTTTCGGACGAAGAAGCCGAAAAAGCGATCTCCTACTACAGAGTTTATTATGAGAGCCGAGGGATACTTCGCTGCTGGCCTTACAAAAGGGTGGAGAAACTGCTTTCGTTTATTGAAAACACGGGGCGAAAGGCTGTTATCGCAACATCAAAGCCTGAACTTTTTGCAAGAAGAATAGTTCAGCATCTCCATATGTCGCAGATGTTTGAATATATTGCAGGAGCTTCGTTTGATGAGAAGATCGTCAAGAAAGCTGAGGTCATTGCTTATGCGATGAAAGAGATAGGTGCTGATGATCCGTCGAGAATACTCATGGTCGGTGACAGAAAGTTCGATGTTATCGGTGCAAAGGCTAACGGCATAAAAACAGCAGGCGTTCTTTACGGATATGGTTCTTATCCCGAGCTTCTCGATGCAGGGGCGGATTATATTGCCAAAAATGTAAGTGAGCTTGCCGAGGTAGTGGCGCTTTAAACGGTGCAAATATTTATCAAATGTTAAAATA
>UQQA01000191.1 GCA_900543105.1 uncultured Ruminococcus sp.
TGTTAAACAGCTACGAGCTTTTGCTTGATTTTTTGTACACTTTCAGTTTAAAAATTAGTATAAAGGAGAATTTATGTATATTTACGCCGATATTCTGATAATCACAAATATATACTCGAATTTTTTTCTGCTGAAAGCCACTGCGAAGCTGACGCACAATGCACTGCGGAACAGCAAATGCGTTATTGCCGCCATTGTGGGAAGTCTTTTTTCGCTTGTGATACTTCTTCCCGAGCTTAACACGTTCACGCTGCTGCTTGTCAGGATAATTTCTGCGTCATTAATGGTTATGGTTGCATTCAGCGGAAGAGGATCGTCTGAGCTGTATCGGATAGGGCTGATATTTTTCTTCATCAGCTTTCTGTTTGCGGGGACGGAATACGCGTTTTCGCTTCTTGACAATGGCAGCAGGACAGTTTTCCACAACTCGATGCTTTACGTCAACATTTCGCTTTTAACGCTTGTTATCTCGACAATAACGGCATACACGGCGTTGACGCTGTTTCGGCGTTTTATGGACAGGAGCAATCGATTTGACGGTGACTACAGCGTTATCATCATCAATGGTGACAAGCAGGTAAAGCTTAAGGCGGTATGCGACAGCTGCAATAATCTTTGCGATTCTTTTTCGGGAAAACCCGTCATAATCTGCGGAAAAAGTTCGGTTGAACCGCTTTTCGGGGAAAAGGAGCTTGTCGGAGCAATGGCTATGAACGGTTCGGGCGAAAGCTGCCGAAAATGGCGGGTCATTCCCTTTTCAACGATAGATTCAAGCGGACTTGTTCCGTCATTCCGTCCCACGGGGATATACATTAAAAACAACGAAACGGGAAAGCTCCACTATATGGAAGCTTACATAGGAGTTGTTGAGCGTGAACTTGACCATGCGATCTTCAACCCGAAAATAATTTGAAAGGACAGATAAAAATGATATTAAAAGCACTGCTTGAAAAAATCAAGGCATTATTCAGACGAAAAAAATGTGATGTTTTTTACATAAACGGTTCGGAAACGCTTCCTCCGCCGCTTACCCGTGAACAGGAGGAAAAGGCGTTTGCAATGCTTGAAACAAACGAATCCGAGGCTCGGCAGCTTCTTATAACGCACAATCTGCGGCTTGTTGTTTACATTGCAAAAAAGTTTGAATCGACGGGCATAGGCATTGAGGATCTTGTTTCGATAGGAACTATCGGATTGATAAAGGCTGTAAACACATTCTGCCCGAGCAAGAATATAAAGCTTGCGACCTACGCTTCACGCTGCATTGAGAATGAGATATTGATGTTTCTGCGAAAATCCTCTCAATACAAAAACGAGCTCTCGTTCGATGAGCCGCTCAACATCGACTGGGACGGGAATGAACTGCTTTTGTCGGATATACTCGGAACGGACGAGGACGTTGTCAACGGCGGCATTGAAAACGAAGCTGAAAAGAGCGTTCTTCTTGAGGCTTTGGAACGCCTGCCCGAACGTGAACGTGAGATAATGAAGATGCGCTTCGGAATAAACACGGGGCGTGAAATGACGCAAAAAGAGGTCGCTGATCTTATCGGCATTTCTCAATCCTATATTTCCCGATTGGAAAAACGGATAATCAAAAAGCTGAAAAAGGAGCTTGAAAGCTTGATTTACTAACTGCCAAAAATTGTTTGTATAAGAAAATTTACTCTCGGCAATAATTGTTTTAGAAAAAATTATTGTCGGGAGTAAATTTTATGTATTACAATAAGGTTGAAATTTGCGGCGTTGACACATCGAAGCTGAAGGTTCTCAAAGAATCGGAGAAAATGGAGCTTCTGAAAAGATATAAAGCGGGAGATAAATCGGCACGAAAGGAACTCATCGGCGGAAATCTTCGTCTTGTTTTAAGTGTTATACAAAAATTTTCGGGTCGAAACGAGAACCCCGATGATCTTTTCCAGGTCGGCTGCATCGGGCTTATGAAAGCCATCGACAATTTCAACACCGACCTTGATGTTCGTTTCAGCACTTATGCAGTTCCGATGATCTCGGGCGAAGTCCGGCGTTATATCCGTGACAACGGTCCGATCAGGGTGAGCCGTTCGCTCCGTGACATTGCTTACAAGGCGATGCAGGCAAAGGAGCAATACATCATTGAGCATAAAAAAGAACCGACAATGGCAGAGCTTGCAAAGATGACGGGAGTAAAGGAAAGCGAGATAGTGACTGCGCTTGAAAGTGTAGCCGACCCTGTATCGCTTTACGAACCTGTTTTTTCCGATTCGGGCGACACGCTCTATGTTCTCGATCAGATCGGTGACAAAAGCGATGATTCAAGCTGGATAGATGAAATTTCGCTGAAAGAAGCTATTTCTTCGCTTGAAAATCGTGAGAAAAACATACTTTATCTTCGATTTGCGCTCGGAAAAACGCAGGTCGAGGTCGCAAACGAGATAGGCATTTCGCAGGCGCAGGTCTCACGGTTGGAAAAATACTGTTATGTTACAATAGATAGGTGACACAAAGTATAGAAAAACAACTTCCAAAATG
>UQQA01000192.1 GCA_900543105.1 uncultured Ruminococcus sp.
ATATAGGATTTCGGCGCAGATTTTTTCCTGTATTTTATTGGTGTTTAGTATTATTATGTCAGCTCGCAGATTATCCCGTTTGAAACAAGGCAGCCGCTCGGTGTGAGCATTATCCGCTCGCCGTTCTGTCGGAGCAGACCGTGTTTTTTCAGCTGCTCAACAATGGGGAGCTTATCCTGCGCAAGTGCAGAAAGCGGTATTCCCTCTTGTGTTAAGCGGAGTTGGAGCATTATTTTCTCGTCCGTTTCGCCGCCGTTTTTCTCGGTGACGGTCTCGGTCTGCAATTCGCTTTTGATGAAATCCTCCACAGACGGAGGACAGGCTTTCCTTACGCCGTCAATATAAGAATGTGCTGACGGACCTATGCCGAAATATTCCTCGCACCGCCAATATTTGAGATTGTGACGGGATTCATAGCCTTTATGTGCAAAGTTGGATATCTCATATTGTGCAAAGCCGCTTTCTTCAAGCTTTTGCACGGCTTCGAGATACATATCGGCTGTTTCGTCCTCATCGGGGATAAGCTTTCGTATCGTATCGCTCCTGCCGTAGGGTGTTCCCTCTTCTATCTTTAACATATACGCCGAAACATGGTTCAGCGGAAGTGTACAAAGCCTTTCAAGCGTTTCGGAGAGCGTTTCGGGGGTCTGATATGCCGTTGCGAGCATAATATCGGCGGAAATGCTGCGGAAACCTGCTTTATAGGCGGATTTTATAGCTTTTACGGCGGTTTCGGAATCGTGAAGCCTGCCAAGAGCGGTCAGTTCCTTATCGGAAAGCGACTGAACACCGAAAGATATCCTGTTCACGCCTGCCTCTAAAATTTCCGAGAGATATTTTTCGCTGACGGAATTCGGGTTGCACTCCATTGTTATCTCGGCGTTCGGTGCGATATCCGAAACGGCTGAAAGCATCGTGCTTATCTGTTCCGCTGTCAGAAGCGAGGGCGTTCCTCCGCCGAAATAGACAGTATCGACACTGATGTTTTGTGCTTTTATATTCCGCACGACTGCCGCAGTATAATCGTCCGCAAGGCTTGTTTGTGTGACCGAATAGAAGTCGCAGTACGGGCATTTTCTTATGCAGAACGGAACATGGATATAAAGTCCTCTGTACATTTTATTTCTCCAAAACAAATAAGGGCGACCCGAGAGCCGCCCAGAGTTCAGTATATTATTCATCGTCCATTTTGAGTACAGCCATAAACGCCTCCTGCGGAACTTCGACAGTACCGAGCTGACGCATACGCTTTTTACCCTCTTTCTGCTTTTCAAGCAGCTTTTTCTTTCGTGTGATATCGCCGCCGTAGCACTTTGCAAGAACGTCCTTGCGCATAGCCTTGACGGTTTCTCTTGCGATGACTTTTCCTCCGACAGCCGCCTGGATAGGGATCTCAAAAAGCTGACGGGGGATATTGTCTTTAAGACGCTCTGCTATCTTTCTCGCACGTTTATATGCATTATCCGCATGAACGATAAACGAAAGTGCATCGACAACATCGCCGTTGAGCATAATATCAAGCTTGACGAGCTTCGACGGAACATATCCGAGCATTTCATAATCGAACGAAGCATAGCCCTTTGTGCGAGATTTGAGCGCATCGAAGAAGTCATAGATTATTTCATTGAGCGGAAGCTCATAGTGAAGCTCAACTCTTGTTGCATCGAGATATTTCATATCCTTGAACACGCCGCGGCGCTCCTGACAAAGCTCCATGATATTTCCGACATAATCGGACGGTGCAAGGATAGAAGCCTTTACCATAGGCTCTTCCGCCGACTGGATATTTGCAGGGTCGGGGTAATTCGTAGGGTTATCGATATAGACCGTTTCACCGCTCGTGAGGTTGACTTTATAGATGACCGAGGGCGCAGTCGTGATAAGGTCGAGGTTATACTCACGTTCAAGGCGTTCCTGAATTATCTCCATGTGAAGAAGTCCGAGGAAGCCGCATCGGAAACCGAAGCCGAGAGCAACGGAGGTTTCGGGCTGGAATGAGAGTGATGCGTCATTGAGCTGCAGCTTTTCGAGCGCGTCACGGAGATCACCGTACTTAGCGCCGTCGGCAGGATAGATACCGCTGAACACCATCGGGTTTACTTCACGGTAGCCGGGAAGTGCGCTTTCGCAGGGGGTTTCTGCATCGGTAACGGTGTCGCCGACCTTTGTATCGCCGATTGATTTTATCGAAGCCGTGATATAGCCGACTTCGCCTGCTTTGAGCGTACCCGAATTGACGTGATCGACAGCGCCCATATAGCCTGTTTCGACAACATCGAACTCTGCGCCCGTAGCCATAAGACGGATCCTCTGACCGATCTTTACCTCGCCGTCGATAACTCTGACGTAGATTATAACGCCCTTGTAGCTGTCATAATAGCAGTCAAAGATGAGCGCTTTTAGCGGTGCGTTTATATCGCCTTTCGGTGCAGGAATATCCGTAACGACACGTTCGAGTACTTCT
>UQQA01000193.1 GCA_900543105.1 uncultured Ruminococcus sp.
AACGCAGTCTGCGGCAAAATTTGCCGAAAAGACGTGCGCATATGCTTGTAAAGACAGGTTCTTATTTATTCGATAGGCTGGATTCCTGCTTCAACTGCCCAATCATAGGTTGTAAGATATGGATCGGGGTCAACAGCTGTAGGAGTTGAGTAAACTTCGTAGATAAGTCCGTCATCTCTGATCTCGCCGATTCTTACAGGCTTTGTGAGGTGCTGGTTTGTACCGTTGATAGTAACCGTACCCTCGGGAGCGTTGAACGAAATATCTCCGCCCGAAATTGCTTCTTTTACAGCGTCAACATCGAAGCTTCCTGCCTTTTCGCAAGCTGCTTTCCAGAGGTAAACTGCATCGTAAGCTGCTTCAGCAGGGTCGGAGGTTACTCTTGATTCGCCGAACTTAGCCTTGTAAGCTTCAACAAAAGCCTTGTTTTCGGGTGTATCGGTTGTTTCGTAGTAGTTCCATGAAACCATGTGACCCTTGAGGATATCAGCACCGATAGTTGCAACCTCTTCCTCTGCGATAGAGAACGACATTGTAGGATATTCAGCGCTTGTATAATTCTTTTCAGCCATCTGCTTGAAGAACGAAACATTGCCCGTGCCGTTAAGTGTGTTGATGATGATCTCCGGCTGTGCAGCTTCGATCTTGGAGATGATAGCTGCGAAATCGGTCTGATCCATGTCAGCATATTCTTCACCGACTACCTCGCCGCCTGCTGCCTTGACCTGCGCTGTGATGATCATATTCGCTGTTCTCGGGAAAACGTAGTCCGAACCGAGGAGGAAGAACTTCTTGTAACCCTTATCGAGAAGATACTCGATTGCGGGAACGATCTGCTGGTTTGGTGCAGCGCCCGTATAAACGATGTTCGGTGACTGCTCCATGCCCTCGTACTGAACGGGATACCAGAGAAGTGCGTTGTAATCCTCGAATACGGGCTTTACAGCCTTTCTGGAAGAAGATGTCCAGCAGCCGAATACTGTTGCGACCTTTTCGCTGTCTATAAGCTTTTCAGCCTTTGTTGCGAAGGTCGAAGGTTCGGAAGCACCGTCCTCTTCAACGTAAACGATCTGCTTTCCGAGAACGCCGCCTGCGGCATTTATCTCATCGATTGCAAGAACCTCCGCATCTCTTACAGCCTTTTCACTGATCGCCATTGAACCTGTCAGCGAGTGAAGAAGTCCGACCTTGACAGTATCATCTCCGCTTGCTGCTGCGGCAGATGTTGTTCCGTCAGAGGAAGAACCGCTGTCCGATGCTGTACTTCCGCAGCCTGCCAATGTCATTGCGAACATTGCCATAGATGCAGCGAGTGCTGCGATCTTTCTTAAACTAACCTTTTTCATAATCATTCTCCTTTTTCCTTTTTTTGCAAATATAAAAAGCCGACACAAAGCATAATTCAACGCTTTGTATCGGCTCCATTGCCGTATTATTTAGATGAGCTTCAAGGCTTCAAGCGCCTTGTCGTTCTCGATCGTACCCTTTTTTTCAAGGATATCATCGCCGAACTTGATTTTCAGGTACTCAATGATAAGCTCTGCACATCTGTCCCTGCCTATTCTTGCGGTATTGAGGGTCATATCATAAAGTACGGGGTTCGTCCAGACCTCGCCGCCCGTGTAATACTTGTAGTAATCCGCACGGTATCGGTCGGTCTGATAAATGAGCTTGTGAGCTTCGTCCTCGGTAACTCCGAGAAGATTTGTTATCGACTCCACACATTCCTTTCGGGGTGCTTCAACGTAAACACTGACGACATTATCATAGTCACGAAGAACATGATTTGCGCACTTTCCGATAATGATGCAGGACTGATTTTTTCCAAGCTCCCTGATTATCTTCGCCTGAATATTGTAAAGATTTACGTCGGAAATGAAGCTTTTCTCGGTCGGCTGAACTATCTCATCGGTGTTCGGAGTCCGCATGAGCCTTTTCAGAAGATGATAGCCTCTCAGCTTTTCATCGACCTGAACGAAAAGATCCTTGCTTATTCCGCTGTAGTTTGAAGCCATTGCAAGTATCTGGCTGTCATAGCACGGAATACCGAGCTGCTTTGAAAGAGCCATTCCGATATGCTTTCCTCCGCTTCCGAAGCCTCTCGCTATGGTAATAACATAACTGTCCATTTCGGTCGCTCCCCTTTCACTTTCCTTTGTTGTGATTAAATTATAGCACAGCGTTCTTGAATATGCTACATTAATTTGCAGATATTTTACCTATTTTTTCAGAGCTTTTAATTTAATTATGAAATTATGTTAATTCAAAAATTCATTCCGTTCATATTTGGGAACCGTGACAGAATATAAAAAAGCGGTCATTTCAGTCTGTCAAAAAGCTTATTGCATTTATGCAGATTGATAAAAAACGATTTTATGACTTGATTGCTACAAAAACCGCCACTCATATCCAGTCGGGTGC
>UQQA01000194.1 GCA_900543105.1 uncultured Ruminococcus sp.
GGACATGACAGCTCATTCATATAACCTCGCATGACATTGCGAGTGAAATCACTATTGGTCTCGTGATAGCGACGATTGATATTAGTCACAACCCCTTCAAAAGGAATGTCAATATCACGCACCCCACCAAAATCATTAACATAATGGAAATGGAATTCACGATCCCCAGATCCGTAGAGAATCAAATCTTGTTCTTCTTTTTTAAGTTCTTCAAATGAGGTATACATAAATTATTGCCTTTCTTTTTACTGTATCGCCCGAGATTAATCCTCTGCTTTCAGCTTTTCGGCTGTGTCCGCAGTAACAAGTGCGTCTATGATTTCGTCAAGGTCGCCGTTCATTATCGCCTCTATCTTGTAAAGCGTCAGCCCTATTCTGTGGTCGGACACACGCCCCTGAGGGAAATTGTACGTGCGTATTCGCTCGCTCCTGTCGCCGGTGCCGACCTGTGAACGCCTCTCACCTGCGATTTCGGCATTTTGCTTTGCGGTCTTTTCCTCAAGGAGCCTTGAACGCAAAACCTTGAGGGCCTTATCCTTGTTTTTATACTGGCTCCGCTCGTCCTGACATTCGACAACAACACCCGTCGGGAGATGTGTTATTCTTACAGCGGATTCAGTCTTGTTGATATGCTGACCGCCTGCGCCCGATGCACGGAAAACGTCAATTTTAAGGTCAGTCGGGTTTATCTCCAGCTCAACTTCGTCAGCTTCTACAAGAACTGCGACCGTAACGGTCGAGGTATGAACTCTGCCCTGCGATTCAGTCTCGGGGACACGCTGAACACGGTGAACGCCGCTTTCATATTTAAGACGTGAATATGCGCCCTCGCCAATGACATTGAAGCTTATTTCCTTGATACCGCCAAGCTCGGTCTCGTTTATGTTCAGGACTTCTGTTTTCCAATGCTTGCTTTCGGCATACATTGTGTACATTCTGTAGAGTGAATTAGCAAAAAGTGCGGCTTCTTCGCCGCCTGCGCCGCCTCTGATTTCGATAATAACGTTCTTATCGTCATTCGGGTCTTTCGGAAGGAGCATAACTTTCAGCTCCTCGGTGATCTCTTCAAGCTTTGGCTTTGCTTCCTCTATCTCAGCTTCGGCAAGCTCACGCATTTCTTCATCCGTTGACTTATCGGAGAGGATCTCCTCTGCGTCCGTTTTATCCGAAAGTATTTTGCAGTATTCCCTATACTTTTCAACGATCGGGGTTAGGTTTTTATACTCTTTCATATAGGAAGCATAAGCCTTTGTATCGTTGATAATATTGGGATCCATCAGCTTTTCTGCAATATCGTTGTATTTTTCTTCGGTAAGTTTAAGCTTTTCAAGCATAAATTTTCTCCTTCGGGATATATGTCAGGCATTGTCTTCCTTGTGGACGACCTGCTTTATATTTTTTTCTATCTTATTTCTCGGAGTCATAAATTCTCTTCCGCAGCCCTCGCAGCGAAGCTTGAAATCCATACCTGCGCGGATAACGGTCATTTTATTGCTTCCGCACGGGTGAGCTTTTTTCATTGTCAAGATATCGTTCGGACGAATATCCATTTTATGAATCTCCTTTTTATTATTATGTCGGAATTTCCCGTATTTTTTCGGGTTCAAAAGATATAATATACCTTACAATAATGAAAATGTACAAAAAATCAGACAAATATACAGATTTGATTTTTTCTGCACTTTCAAAATGAAAGGAAGTTAAGCTATGAAAATAATTGCTGAATTCGACTCGGTAAATTCCGCCGATCTTGCCGCAGCGAACATTCGCAGGACTATTTCGCCCTTTTCGGACATAAGAGTTCTGCAAAAACACGAACACACTTCAGTGTCGTTCAGCGGACTGACGGCTGCATTCGGCAACGGCAATCCTGCTATCGGTCCGAATATGTACACATACCCCGTCCCAGCGACAAACGGAATCGATTTGAACGAACACATCGAAAAAGTCACTCTTGAAGTAGTATGCACAAAAGAGGACAGAAAAAAAGTTTCGGGCATTATCATCAACAGCGGCGGTTACAGTCTGAACGAACTGAACTGAATAGCATATATTCCCATACGGCGGCATAGAATTGAAAGAAAATATTTTTAAGCCAAAATATGGGAGGTACAAAATGAACAACTACTACCCCGAGGGAACGCTTATCGCTTCTCCCGAAAACACAGCAGCGATGAAAAGCATTTTTTCGCTTCAGGATTCGATTCTACAGGGAAAAATACTTGAAGCAAGAGCTGTTGTATGTGACAACGAACATAATCTTATCGTTGAGTTGCCCTGCCCGAACTGCCCGAAAGGAATTATCCCGAGGACGGAGGGCGCACTCGGCATTGAGGACGGTTCAACGAAAGACATTGCTCTTATAACCAAGGTCAACAAGCCGGTCTGCTTTAAA
>UQQA01000195.1 GCA_900543105.1 uncultured Ruminococcus sp.
TTTGTGCGCCTGATTTGGATTTTGACGTTCCGGTATCCGGGCTTAAATTTATGGGATTGTTGAGGTGAGACTAAATAACAATAAAACTATAGAAAAAAATAGTCGCATAATCCATATATGCAAGATTATGTGACTATTTTTGTATAGTTTTTGATTGGTGTTTAGTATAAGCCCTTTTTATGTACCCATCAAACCCACCCCCGCCTTTACCCATAAATAAGCCAAATGCTAAAATAGACTAAGGTATCCCACCAACTCTAATTGGAGTAAATGAGACACTAAAAAGGTCTGACAGACTAAATTAGCAGGAGGGCAAAATGGACGAAATAGCAATAGTGAAAAAGCAGGTACAAAAGGCAGAATGGGCTGAAAGAATACGTAAGTGCAGTGAAAGCGAATCGGCAGTTTCCGAGTGGTGCAGAGAAAATGGAGTTAATTCCAAAACATACTACTACCACCTAAGAAAGATATGTCCCGAATGCGGAAGTGAAATGAAGGTCATAGGCAAGGAATTTATCCGTGATGAGCTTGTATATGTTCCTGCAAGAATGTTTGTAAGAAAGCATTATGTTGAAACCATACGCTGTGTATCCTGTGGTATTGATGAAAGCCGTGACAATGAAAATGATAAGGATATTCCGAAGCAGGTTATCATAAAAGCTGCTTCGCCAAATGCACTTATCCCCGGAAGCTTCTGTTCGTCCGAACTGCTGGCACATATCCTGTATTCAAAATATGTTCAGGCGGTACCTCTTTACCGTCAGGAAAAGGATTATACAGCCTGCGGTGCAAAGCTCAGCAGACAGACTATTAGTAACTGGGTGATATGGGCGGCGGTGAACAAGGCAAAGCCTGTGTTTGACATTATGAAAGAAAAACTGCTCGGTCAGCCTGTTATCCATGCAGATGAAACAGTGGTACAGGTTCTTCATGAGCCGGGAAGAAAAGCTAAAACCGATTCAAGAATGTGGGTGTACTGCACAGACAAGTCTGCCGGCAGATACCTTGCGCTTTTTGAATATTCTCCTACAAGAAACGGAGATAATGCAGCAAAGTTTCTTGGAGATTATTCGGGATATCTTGTCTGTGACGGATATGACGGCTACAACAAGCTTGAAAAGGTCACAAGATGCGGATGCTGGGTGCATGCGAGGAGAATGTTCGTTGAGGCTTTACCCACAGACAAGGAGCTTGTTCCCACATCAGCAGCTGCGAAGGGTGTTAACCTTATCAATGAGTTTTATGAGATTGAACGCAGTTTTGATGGACTTACACCCGAAGAAAAGCATAACCGGCGGCAGGAGCAGTTAAAACCGGCTCTTGACGTCTTTTTCGCATGGCTTGAAACGGTCAATGCTTCATCGGACACAAAGCTGTCCAAGGCAGTAAGCTATGCGCTTAATGAGAAGAAATATCTTTACAGATTTCTTGAGTCACCTTATGTTTCCATAGACAACAACAGGGCTGAAAACGCAATCAGACCTTTTGTTGTTGGAAGAAAGAACTGGCTGTTTTCCAACACTCAGAACGGAGCAAGAGCAAGCGCTCTGATATATTCTCTTGCTGTTACTGCCTGCACTAACGGTCTGAATGTTGAGGACTATTTTTTCAGATTGCTGACCTCCGATGTGCCTGTTATGCCTTGGAATGATTGATATGCATAAAATGCCCTCCGCTGATCGATTTCGGCGGAGGGTATTGATTTTTGTGGACGGGGGAGGATTTGACGGGTACGGAATACAATCCTGATGAGCTTGTAAACAGTGATTTATACTAAAAACCAATTAAAAACTATACAAAAAATCAAGCAAAAACTCTGATATATGGATTTTGCGCAGATTTTTGTCTATAGTTTTATTGGTGTTTAGTATTAAAGCGTTCGCTCGGAAGCAAGGCTTCTTCGCAATCAAAAGAGGAACTGGAACATAATGTCCGTTCCCATCTGAAATCTTTACAGTTAAACCCTTACAAGATCAGTTTCTTTTTCAATTCTCCATGCCGAATATTTTTCCGACTCTTGACAAACGAACAAGCCTTGGTGTATAATATTTTTACTGGAGGCTGAACGGAATGAATACAGAAGAAATTTTACTGCAAATACTTGATGAACAGAAAAAAACCCGTGCAGACATAAACGATATACGCACGGATATCAACGAAATGCGTACAGACATCAACGGTATCCACTCGGAAATCAATGAAATGCGTTCCGATATTACGGAACTGCAAAACAATCAGCGTGAAATGCTTGACAGACAGGATAAGTTTGACGCGAGAATGGCAGGCTTTGAAAGCAGACAGGATAAGTTTGATGAAAGAATGGCAGGCTTTGAGAGCAGACAGGATAAGTTTGATGAAAGAATGGCAGGCTTTGA
>UQQA01000196.1 GCA_900543105.1 uncultured Ruminococcus sp.
GCAGACAGGATAAGTTTGATGAAAGAATGGCCGGCTTTGAAGGCAGACAGGATAAGTTTGATGAAAGAATGGCCGGCTTTGAAGGCAGACAGGACAACTTTGATAAAAAGCTGGATAACGTTGAAGCGAAACAGGATACCCTCGAAAAAGATGTCAAGAGCATCAGGATCACACTTGAAAATGAGGTTTCACCTGCTATCAGAACACTTACTGAAATGCAGGTCCAGAATTCGGGACGTCTTGTTGTTATCGAAAACGATGTGCGTGACCTCAAGGATAACTTTGCTATAAATGAAGTGCTCTTCGGACTTGAAAAGATGAAATCACACGGTTAAAATGCGATAAGACTTATTCCGATGAATAGGTCTTATTTTTTACAAAAGCCTTGATTTTGGAGGAACACAATGAAAAAGCTTCTCTTTACGATACTTGCGTCTGTCCTTTTATTATCCGCCTGCGGAAAAATGAAAACCACAGATGATCTTATCAAAAAAGCACGAAAAGAAATACCTATCTCCGATGCCGAAAACACCGATATAAGCTTTGCAGGGAAATGTCAAAATGACAGCTATTCCCTGCTCTGGTTCATCTCGGGAAATGAGTACCAGTCGCACTATTACCTTCCTATGGAATGTATTGAAGCCAACGGCGGCTACGAATTCAAACAAACTTTCAAGCCTATCGACTGCGGAAAAGACATCGCCGCGCTCCAATGGCACGGCTATGCTTTCATCATCAATAATAAGGACTGCAAAACGCTGAAGATCACCGACTCGAGCGGCGTTCACAATATTGAGGTAAGCGAATATCCTTTTATATGGTATAATGAAGATATCCCGAGCGAGTATCTTTTTCTCGATGAAAACAACAACGATATAACATAAACGGAGCGTGAAAATATGGGTGAAAATGCAACAAACAAAGTTGGACTTGTACTTGAGGGCGGAACATTCCGCGGCGTTTATTCGGCAGGCGTTATGGACGCTTTTCTTGAAAACGGCGTTGAATTTCCATATATAATAGGTGTTTCGGCAGGCATATCGAACGGCGTTTCCTACGTTTCAAAGCAGTTCGCACGAAACCGCGAAATTATGGATAAATACCGCAGCGATAAGCGATATATTGGTGCAAGAAATTTCCGCATTTGCAAAAGCTGTTTCGGACTTGACTTTGTTTTCGGCGAAATTCCGAACAAGCTTGTTCCATTCGATTATGATACTTTTTATAAATACAAAGGTGAACTCAAAGTAGGCGTTACCAACGCAGCTACGGGAAAATTCGAGTGCAAAAACGGACTGGAAAACGGTACGGACTTCAAATATCTCCGTGCGTCCTGCTCTATTCCCGGACTTTTCCCTCCTGCCGAGCTTGACGGAAATTTCTACTATGACGGCGGACTTTCCTGTCCGATACCGATAAAGCCTGCGATAAAGGACGGCTGCATGAAAAATGTCATTATTCTCACACAGCCTGAGGGTTTCGTCAAAAAATGCGGCAAAGGCAACATCATAATGAGCCAGCTTATCCGCAAGAAATTTCCCGAGATCGAAATGCTTTTGCTCGACCGTCACAGAATTTACAACCGTCAGACGGAATTCTGCAGAGAGCTTGAACGCCGCGGAAAAGCGCTTATTTTCCGCCCGAAGATAAAGCTTGACAGCCTTGAAAAAAGCACGGAAAAGCTTCGCGAAACGTGGCAGATGGGCTATGACGACGGTACGGCAAGAATTGAAGAAGTCAAAGCTTTTATCGGCACACAGTACGATATGTACAATTGAGCAAGTATATTTTTTATTGCCTTGGAAATAATAATACCGAGGTGATAAAAATGGAAAAAGGACTCGACAAGCTTTTATCGGAGAGCAGCTCGGCGAAAATTTTTTACGGCTCGCTGCCCGATTATGTCCGCGGTGCGATAATGAAAAACGTTGACAAAATAACGGACGAGGAAACTCTCCGCCGTGAAGCCGAAAAAATTATGCACGAGTTTAATTAAATGCGTAATTCGTAATGCGCAATGCGTAATGCGTAATTATTTTTGTTCCGAAAATTACCGTAAAATCGTAGGGCCGGATTCTATATCCGCCCGTTGAAAAACCACAATTATGGCAATATCTCTGTGGGGGACGGGTTTCCCGTCCCGAATCGTGGAGTGATTTTTGGCGCATATTTTTGTATGGTTTATCGTATAAAAACACCCCTGATTTTATCATTTTCAGATAAAATCGGGGGCGTTCGTTTATTTTATTCTAAACACCATTTAAAATTTGAAAAAAATCAAGCCAACAATCTTGGATATATTGGATTTTGGCGCAGATTTTTTCCTGTATTTTATTGGTGTTTAGTATTATAACGCCTTGTGGC
>UQQA01000197.1 GCA_900543105.1 uncultured Ruminococcus sp.
GCTCGTCAGGTGTCCAGAGGGCGGAAGCCCTTGGTCGCTTCCGCAGAAGCGAAATATCTTAAACTAACAACACAAAGTATTGCTGCGATAGCGAAATATCTATAAGTTAAAAGGCGCAATTCACACCAAATATGGAGAACGAAATATGAGAAATCAGTTTCGTAAAACCATAAAATGTGAATTGCGCCATACTATTTTCGCTTCAACTCAATTTGAATGGTAAAACGCAGTATGAACAGCGATGAGAAATGTCAGTAAAAATGGCGAATGTCGTTCCCCGTTCATATCCTACCGCTGTTCAAGCGATGTCGGAGTGAAATGCTTATCGCTTTCGCTCTGCGCATTTCACTCCGAGGATAGTCGTTCCGTAAATAAAGAATTGGCGCAATTCACATTTTGGGTTTGCCTTTTTTGATGTGAATTGCGCCTTTTTTAGCTGTTAGTGATTTACGCTTATTGCAACAGACATTACGCCATAGTTTAGGGAGTTTCGCTCTCTGCGGAGAGCGACCAAGGGCTTCCGCCCTCTGGACACCTGACGAGCTGTGCTCAGCTCGACCAGCTGCTTGGCTTCGCAACACCCGAACAAATTCGAGCTATGCAATAATTACGTATTGCGAATTACGCATTACGCATTAATTCTCCCTCTTCCAGCTTTTTCATATTGCCGAATTCGTGCGCTGCCATTATCACGGAAACTATTCCCGAAAGCAGGTCTGCACACGGTCCTGCATAGACGATGCCGTCGATGCCCATTTTTATCGGCAGAATGATAAGAAACGGGATAAAGAACAGAAACTGTCTTGTGAGTGAGAGGAATGCGCCCTTTATCGGTTTTCCTATTGAGGTGAAGAATGTTGTAGATATCGGCTGTATACAGTTGAGCCATGTGAAGAAGAGGAATATTCTGAACATCTTTTCTCCGAACTCAAAGTATTCTTCCGAGCCGTCACCGAACATTTCCATTATCTCTCTCGGAAAGATCTGGAACAACGCAAAGCAGCAGAGTGAAAATATCGCAGCGACTGTGAGTGCGAGCATAAATGCGCTTTTTACCCGCTTATACTGCTTTGCGCCGTAGTTGAAGCTTTCGATAGGCTGTGTGCCCTGGGCAAGTCCTATCACGACCGAGAACATTATCTGGTTGACCTTCATCGCGATGCCTGCGCAAGCGATAGGGATAGACGCGCCGTATATCGAAGTTTCGCCGTAAGCTTTGAGCGAATTGTTGAGGACTATCTGCACTACCATTATTGCGAGCTGATTTATGAACGAAGCCATTCCGATCGAAGCTGTTCGGGAGATATAGCCAAAATTTGGCTTAAAGTGTTCTTTTTTGAGCGGTACTGTTTTAAAATGCAGAAGATACACCACTGCGATCAATGCCGAAACGACCTGACCGATAACCGTTGCGAGCGCTGCGCCCGTCATACCCATATCAAGCTTGAGGACGAAAATCGCATCGAGTATTGTATTGAGTATTGCACCGATGAGGTTGCACGCCATTGAAAAATTCGGGCTGCCGTCCGCACGGATAAGGTGACTTCCGCCCGTTGTAAGGATAAGGAACGGGAAACCGAGTGCAACTATTTTCACATACTCAACGGCGTAGGGGAGAACATCGTCAGGCGAGCCGAACAGTTTAAGAAGCGGTTCGAGAAATATCTCCGATATGAGCATTATCACGATGCCGACTGTTGTCAGCATAACAAGGGCGTTTCCGACAAAGTACGGGGCTTTGTCTTTTTCACCTTTGCCCATTGAAAGGTTGAAGCAGGACGCTCCGCCGATGCCGAAAAGCAATGCTACTGCGATGCAGGAGGTCGAAAAGGGAAATGCGATATTCGTTGCGGCGTTGCCGAGCTGTCCGACCGAATTTCCTATGAAAAGCTGATCCACTATATTATAGAGTGCGCCGACGAGCATTGCGACTATGCTCGGTATCGAAAATTTTATCATCAGTTTTTTTACGGGTTCGCTGCCCAGAGGGTTATTTTTCACTGTTTCTGTCATTTTTTCATACTCCTTTTCATTAACCTTATTATTTTAACTCATTTTTCGGCATAAATCAAGTTTTTTCGGCTTTGAACAACCTCGTCAAAGGCTATTTACTGCTAATTTTATGATAATTATGCAAAAACATAAAAAAATTAAGGTTCATATTGTTAAAACATACAAATTATATAAAACCTATTGACAAGATAGTTTTTGTATGATATTATATAACCATAATCAAAGCCTACATAACATATAGGTTTAAAGAAAGAGAGAACAAAACATATGGGATATATATTGGAATTGAGAAAACAGGTAGGCCATCGGCCGTTGATTATGACCTGTGCAGGAGTGCTGC
>UQQA01000198.1 GCA_900543105.1 uncultured Ruminococcus sp.
GCCTGACTTGTGTTTGTAGCATTGGCCGGGAGAGGGTTGGAGGTTTGGGGAAAGGAAGTGCAGAGGGAACACCGCAAGGAGGATAGGGGGAGGACGACCTTGCGTCCCCCTCGTGCAGAGTGCCTCCCCCTGTCCTCCTAAAGGTTTTCCCTTTGCTCTATACCCAAGATAGCCAAAAATTTATCGGATTTTATTCCATTTAAATTTTGCATTTTGAGATAACAGTGTAAACACAATTGAATTTATTAAATCATCAAGTTTTAGAATTTACAGAGTACTACGTTGAAATGTCGTTTTCCATTCATAGCCACCGCTGTTCATACTGCGTTGAAGCAAAAATCCACTCACTTCGTTCGTGTATTTTCGCTTCAAGGATAGTTTCTTTGAGGAAAACAGAATTGGCGCAATTCACTTTTTTAGGTTTACGAAACTGATTTCTCACATTCTGTTTTACCTTTTGGGTGTGAATTGCGCCTTTTGAATTTGATAGTGATTACGCTATTGTAACAAGCTTTTCTCTGTTAGTTTAGGGAGTTTCGCTCTCTGCGGAGAGCGACAATGGGACGCTGTCCCCTTGACCCCTGCAAGCCTTTGAAAAGGCTTGACCTAAACTTTAGTTGGCTTCGCATCACTCAAACAAATATTAGTATTTATCCGTCCAGAAAGCTTCTCAATGACAGCAGCAGTTTCTTTTCCCGTCGTGATACCTGAACCTGCGTCATACCAAGCTTCTCGGCGGTCTGTGTTTGTGTGAGGTCTTTATAATATCGGTAATAGATAAGCAGCTGATCCTTTTCGGGGAGTGTTCTCAGGGCGGCATGGAGCGAAAGCGTTTCAGCCATTTCCTCGTCGTGCGCTTCGACGGCTATATCGATCTGTCCGCCGTCAGCTTCATCGTCGTCCGCTGTGAGCGACAGCACGGGACGGGCGGCGCAGACGGCTTCGATGATGCTTTCCTCGCTTTCGCCCGTTAGCTCGGCAAGCTCGGATATCTGCGGTTCTCTGCCGTATTTCTGCCCGAAGTTCTCTTTTATGCGCATTATTTTCAGTGAAAGCTCCTTTACGCTTCGGCTGACCTTGACCGTTCCGCCGTCACGAAAAAGCCGCTTTATCTCGCCGAGGATAACGGGGACGGCGTAGGTCGAGAACTTCACTCCCCTGCTGCTGTCGAAGCCGTTGACAGCTTTTATCAGACCTATACAGCCTGTACTGTAGAGGTCGTCATATTCTATCCCTTTTCCTCGGAATCGGTTCGCGCAAAGCCGCACCAGTCCGAGGTTTTCTTCTGTAAACTTATCGGTTTCAGTCCCGTTCATATTCTGTCCTTTCGGTGATCACTCATCATTATGTACACCGAGCCTGCGCCGAAGCGTTACGGTCGTTCCCTTTCCAACGGTGCTTCTGACATTCAGCTTGTCCGTAAAGCTTTCCATTACCGAAAAACCAAGTCCCGAACGCTCCTCTTCGGGCGCAGAGGTGTAAAGCGGCTCTCTTGCCTTTTCGACATCGGGGATACCGCAGCCTTTGTCCGAAACCTTTATGATAAGCAGACCGTCATTGAAAAATCTTGCGTGTATGCTGACCGTTCCGAGCGTTCCTCTGTAACCGTGGACGATGCTGTTCGTGACGGCTTCGGAAACTGCTGTCTTTATCTCGGCAAGCTCGCTCACGGTCGGATCTTCGCTTGCAATAAAGGCGGCAACGCACATTCTCGCAATGCTCTCATTGCAGCTTTTTGACGGGAAAGATATTTTAAGTTCATTAACTACCGGCATTTCTCTCATTCCTTTCTCATTCTATCGAAGCGAGCCGTTCAAGACCCGCAAGCTTCATTACCTTTTTTATCTGCGAAGAAGCGCCCGAAACGGTTATTTTTCCGCCGTAGGCTTTCGCCGCCTTGTATCTGCCCATAACAAGGCCGATCCCCGAGCTGTCCATAAATGTGACCTCGGAAAAGTCGAGTATCATCAGCTCTGGACGAAGCCGTTCCGCTTCAAAATCTATCTCCTCCCGTATCTCCGATGCGCTGTGGTGGTCGATATCGCCTATTATATGAGCCGTCAGCTTTCTTTCTCCCTCATCTGTTTCAATTTTCACAGGCATAAATTTTATCCTCCTTGCATATATTTAAATCTTTATGTTATTTTAACCTTTTTATCTGTAAAAATTTGTCAATAGCAGTTACAGTATTGAAAAGTTGTC
>UQQA01000199.1 GCA_900543105.1 uncultured Ruminococcus sp.
AAGTACACTTTATCATTCCGATAGGCGGTGAAGACGATATGAAAACTAAGCTTTTTATCAACCAGCTCGGTTATGAGCTTTACGGTCCTAAAACGGCGATCGTCACGGGCATCACCCAAACAGAATATTTCAGCATTGTCGATTGTGCCACTGAGAAAACTATGCTCACGGGGCAGCTTTCCAAGCCGCTTTTTGACGAGGCTTCGGGAGAATACACCGCCATTGCGGATTTCTCCACATTCCGTCTTCCGGGAAGATACTACATAAAGGTCGGCAGGAAACACTCCTACGAATTTGATGTACGTGAGCGCCCCTACTGCAATCTTAAAGCGACTCTGCTCCGCGGATTTTACTACAACCGCTGCGGCGAGGTGAGCGATGAGAACCCTGCAATTATTCCCGAATACGCACACCCGAAATGCCATTGCGAACCTGCGGAGCTTGTTGAGAACCGCGAAAAGGTCATCGACGTTTCGGGCGGCTGGCACGATTCGGGCAGCTATGTAAAGGCTGTTCCGAGCGCCTGCATCGCCCTTGCGCAGATGCTTTATGCATATAAAATGTTCCCTGCCGAATTTTGCAGCAGGGATAATATCCCCGATTCGCCAAAGGGTATGCCCGATATCCTCGCCGAGTGCAGGACCGAGCTTGTCTGGCTGCTGAAAATGCAGACGAGGAGCGGCGGAGTTTATCACAAGGTTTCGACAAAAGATGTCAGTGTTTTTGTTCGTCCCGAAAACGACCATGAGCTTCAGCTCGTTGCGCCCGTTTCGTTCCAGGCGACCGCCTGCTTTACGGCTGTTGCAGCGCTTGCAAGCAGTATATACGAGGAATTCGACAAGGACCTCGCCGACCTGCTCCAGTCTGCAGCTTTCAGCGGCTGGATATGGCTTTCTTCCTGCGAAGAACCTCAGCAGTTCGTCAACCCTCCCGAATTTACACATTCATCGAGCGGCGATATCAAACCGAGAAGCCTTATGGATACGCTCTTTTGGACTGTGTGCGAGCTTTATTCGCTCACGGGCGAAGAATCGTTCCGCAGAAAGATACATCAGCTTTATAAAAACGTCTGCGCAACGGAATTTTCCTGCTTCGGCACGGGCGGCTTCGGCGCACTTGCTTATATCACAACAGATAAAATGAAAGACCTCGAAGTGGATCGTCATATACGCCTCCAATTCCGAATTGAAGCCGACAATATCATCGGTCTTTCCGAGCACAACGGCTTTGAAACCGCACAAGCGCCCTCGGAGTATAACTACTTCACCAATATAAACGTCCTTGACCGCGCAATGGTGCTTATCGTTGCGAATATCTTTTTCCACAGCAGAGAATATGTCAACGCCGCCGCAAGTCAGTTCGACTATATCCTCGGAAAAAATCCGCTCGGTCAGTGTTTTATCACGGGCGTAGGCGTCAATCCCGTAAGGAATCCGCACCATAGGCTTTCGGCATTTTCCGAAACGGATGACCCCGTACCGGGACTTCTCGTCATAGGCGTGTGTGCGGACGACGATGCAAAGGATCCGTTCGCGAGATGGAATATCCCGAGAGGAACACCTCGTGCGAAGTGCTACTGCGACAACAAAGTATGCTATTCGACAAATGAAACGGTTCTTTTCGCAAATTCGGCAATGCTGTTCGTTACGGCGTTTTTTGACAAAATGTAAATCAATGCGTGATTCGTAATTATTTTGTTCCGTAAGATAGGAGTATATAATGTAGGGGGCGGATTCCCGTCCCGCGCCGCAAGGCGTTTTATAATAAAAATAACCTGTTTTCAAAAATTTTGAATTCTTTGAAAACAGGTTATTTTGTTTACAATAGATAAATTGGGTACATAGAAAAATAGTTGTCGCGATTCTTGACAGAAACCCGTCCCCCTACAATAATTTGAAGAAAAATAATTCACCCGTTGAAATACCGCAGCAATATGACATACAGCTATTTACATTTGTAAATAAATGCAGTATAATAAAATCCATAGCGTAAAAGTTACGCATTAAGCATACGAATTATACTTATACTAAACACCATTTAATACTAATTCTTGATCAACCTATAGACAAACTCTCGGCTATAATAAGTTCATT
>UQQA01000200.1 GCA_900543105.1 uncultured Ruminococcus sp.
GCAAGCAGATGAGGTGCTAAGGCTTTAGCCGGTGGTTTTTAGAGGTGACCTTAATGCTTATATATTTTTATATGAAGTAAAAATAATTTGGAGGAATGGATATGCAGAAATTTATGCGGAAAGGCTCAAAAATAATTGCGTTTTTTGTTGCCTTGATAATGACATCGTTCGTTTGCATTGATGCGTCGTTTTTTACGATCGAAGCGAGTGCGCAGACCGTCTATTCGGCTGATGATATAGTCGAAGATATGGGTCTTGGCTGGAATCTCGGAAATTCGCTCGATGCAACCGGTGATGGCGGTGCAAACGGACAGGAAACAAGCTGGGGAAATCCGTGGGTCACTGAGGATCTTATAAAAGCTGTAAAAGCCAAGGGTTTCAACACTGTCAGAGTACCTGTATCGTGGTATAAGAACATCACGGTCGAGAATGGGAAATATACTATCAACGCAGACTGGTTCGCAAGGGTAAAGGAAGTAGTGGACTATGCCTACAACAACGGAATGTATGTTATCCTCAACATTCATCACGAGGATTGGATAAACCGTGCCGACCTTGCATCAAGCTACAGTGTGATGTCAACAGAGTTGAAGCAGGTCTGGACACAAATCGCGGAGTATTTTGCCGATTACGACCAGCACCTTATTTTCGAGGGTATGAACGAACCACGAATGGCGGGTGCGAAGGATGGTGAATGGACGGGAAATTCAGCTTGCTATGAGGTAATAAACAAGCTTGACGCTGATTTTATAAGCACGGTGCGTTCAGTCGATTCAGCGTATAAGAACACACGTCTGCTTATGGTTCCGGGATATGCCGCAAGCGGAGATTACGGCATATATTCAAACCTCGATAAGAACCTTTTTAACGACCCTTACGTTGCGGCTTCGGTCCATGCTTACAAGCCGTATAGTTTTGCGATGGGAGACGGCGATCACTCATCTTTTTCATCGGATTGTAAGGCTGAACTTGACGGCGTTTTCAATGACCTTCGCTCATTCTTTACGCAGGACGGTATCCCCGTTGTAATAGGCGAATTCAGCACCTCGAACTATGGTTATACAAATGCAAGAGTTGATTGGGCAGAGTATTATATGACCCTTGCAAAGGAGATCGGCATTGCCTGCGTTCTCTGGGATAACAATGTCGAAAAAGAAAACGGCGGCGAGGCTCATGGCTACATAAACAGAATCAACAACACTTGGTACAGCGTCAGCGAGCCTGTCGTTGACAAGCTTCTTTCCGTAAGAAATGACAGCAGTATCGTCTGGGCGAGCAAGTCTTCATTCCCACTTTATGCACATAAGGATTACACATCGGGAACATCGGTTTCCGTTGGAAGTGATGGCAATATAAAGGTATCGGAGCTCAAAGACTTCGCAAGCGGAAAAGAGCTTGCTGTAAAGTACAGCTCACAGACTGCACCAAAATTTGCCCTTATGAACAGCGAATGGGGCGGCTGGACGGAGCTTTCCGCTTATGATTACAAATATTCAAATTCGGGCAATATAGCATATCTCAGATATGATGATATCTACAGCGTATGGAACAGCAGTGCAAACGGTGATATTTATGTTATAAATATAAATAATTATGATAAAATTTCTTTCATAAGTGCAGTTATGCTTGATGTAAGCACTTCCGAAGTTCATAAGCATACGCTTGAAAAGAAATATTCTTCCGATGCAACGGGACACTGGCATAAATGCACGACCTGCAATGAAAAAGTAGACTTCGCCGCACATATATCAGATAACGGCACAGTAACCAAACAGCCTACCGAAACGACCGAGGGTGAAAAGACATATAAATGTACAGTATGCGGCTATGTTATCAGAACAGAAGTTATAGCAAAGCTTGACCATAAACACGTTCTTGACACAAACTGGACATACGATTCAAGCGGACACTGGCATAAATGTTCATCTTGCAATGAAAAGGTTGACTTCGCTGCTCACACCTCCGATAACGGCACAGTAACAAAACAGCCTACCGAAACGACCGAGGGTGAAAAGACATATAAATGTACAGTATGCG